>JAYGEB010000122.1:0-2611 GCA_046582595.1 Alphaproteobacteria bacterium
AGGTGCGATGATAAAGACCCATATAGATCGTTTCAGGGGCCCCTCGGGTAGGAGTGGAACCGCCGACGGTGCCAGTACCTTCAAGGTTTCACGACGCCGCCGAGGGGCCCCTGAAACGACCGAATTCGGCGCATTACGAAGGCTTTCGGCGGTGTCGCGCGCCGCTTGTGGTACTGGTACCACGGCGCAACACGCTCCTACCCGAAAGACTTCGTAATGCGTCTATATGAGTCTTTATCATCGCACCTTGGTATTAGGCCATGAATTTCGTTGCAGCGGACATTTTGGCGCGGTTGGAGGCCATCGGTGAGCAAGACGATGACGGGCTCGACATCGGCGATACGGCTTTGTTGTTGGCCAAGCTGGATTTACCGGCCAATGATCTGGCGGCATACCGCGCCGAACTCAGTCTAATCGCCGCGGACTTGGGCGCCGCCGCGCGGGGCGCCGATACCCTGCCGGAGCGGACGGCGGCACTGTCCCAAACCCTCTACCAACAACATGAATATCAAGGCGACGTGAAGACCTATGACGACCCGCAAAACGCCAATCTGATGCGCGTCATCGACCGCCGGAAGGGGCTTCCCGTGGCGCTTGGAATATTGCTCATACATGCGGCCCGCTCTCAAGGTTGGCGCATTTCGGGTTTGAATTTTCCGGGCCATTTTCTGCTGCGGCTGACCAAATCGGGAGAACATGCCGTCATCGATCCTTTCGATGCGGCGCGCCGTCTCGGCGAGGGCGATCTGCGACAATTAATCCGCCGCGTCCATGGCCGTGCCGTGCCGTTGCAAGCGGAATTCATGCACCCCGTATCCGATCGAAGCATTCTGCTTCGCCTGCAAAACAATATAAAGCTCCGGGCGCTGGGCGAGGGCAATCAGGGGCGCGCCATTGATATTCTGCAATCGATCATTCTGATCGCGCCCGGAAAAGCGGAATTGCTGGCCGAGTTGGCGCTTTTGGAGGCGGCCGGCGGCCATCTCATGTCCGCGCTGCAACGCCTTGACCGCTTTTTGCAGCGCCATCCCGAACCCACCGACGCCGCCAAAATCCTGAGCCTGAAAGAGCGGCTGAACCGCAATCTTAATTGAGTCCGAGAAGGCCGGCCGGAATATCTCTAGCGGCCCGCCCGGCGCGCCTGGAAGGCTTGTTCCCAGTTCCGGCCATCGAAATGGGCCAGCTTGTAGTCGGCCGAGCGCAGGTCAAAATCGTCGAGGCAGCGGATGTTGACGTTGAATTTCTCCGGCGCCGTGCGGGGGTGGGAAAAGGTATGGATGCCGCGGGTTGGACAAAAGAAATGCTTGGCGATCTTTTTGTTGAATTGATAGACGCGAAGCGTGTCCGCGCCCGTCAGCAGCCTGAAGCGGTCCTCCCCCACGCTGTGATGCACCGAGCCTTTTTTGCGGCACATGGAGCAGTTGCAATCGCCGAGATTGGATAGATCCGCGTCAACCTCGAAGGTGACGGCGCCGCAATGGCAGCTTCCATGATAGGTTTGCATATTTCACCCCTTTCAACGTTGGTGGCGACCGAGGGAGCGCGTAGTATCCCCGCGATCGCGAGGGGTGATTATAGGGCGGATATGACGATGGGCGGTAATAGCGACGGCAAACGGTTTCGCCTCGGCGATCACGCCGTCGATATCATCGTCCACGGCTTTCCCGGCAAATCGGTCTGCCATGGTTCGCTCGGGTTCAGCACCATCGCGCTGATCCGCCATGGCGAACGGATTGCGCTGGTTGATGTCGGCTCGTTTGGGCAGCGCGCTTTGTTGCTGTCGGAATTGGCCAAGCGGGACCTCGCGCCAGGCGATGTGACGGACGTGCTGTTGACCCATTCCCACCATGACCATGCCATCAACTGGACCATGTTCAAGGATGCCAATATCGTCATCAGCCGCGCGGAAATGGACTGGTCGGTAAAAGAGCCGTGGGGCATCACGCCCGTGCCGGAGCTTTACGTTAAGGAATTACAGCACTGGCCCACGTTGCGCGTGGTCGACGATGGGGAAGAAGTATTTCCCGGCATGACCGCCCATATGGCGCCGGGCCATACCCCCGGTTGCCTGGTTTTCGTCTTGCGGGGCCATGACCATGACATGGTTTTCACGGGCGATGCCTGCAAGAACCGGGCGGAGTTGCTGTCCCGGGCGACGGACATGACCTATGACGCGGTGCTCAGCAATGCGTCCATCGGCGGGATTTGGGAGCTTTGGAGCGACCGCGCCGGCAGTATATTGGTGCCCGGTCATGACCTGCCCATGGTGCTGGAAAACGGCGCGCCGCGTTATCTGGGTGAGCGCGAGGCGGCGATCCGCGCCTGGTATGGCGAGGACCTGAATGAAACCACGGTGATTTCACTGCTTCCCGAATAGGGACAAGGGCCTGGATAATCCGCGCTTCGAACGTGGCATGCCGGACAAAATCGAGCTGAACGAGGAACCGCCCCGAAATGACATTACTGCCAGCCATATTCGTCTCCCACGGTGGACCGGCCATGGCGGTGCAAGATTCGCCGGCTCGCGATTTCCTGCAAACCCTTGCCGGCCATCACCCAGCCCCCCAGGGCATCCTGACGATTTCAGCCCATTGGGAAACACCGGGTCCGG
>JAYGEB010000347.1:0-1955 GCA_046582595.1 Alphaproteobacteria bacterium
CAGATGCTTGATGGGGAAGTTGATTTGTCCGGTGACCGAGAAGAAGCAGATGAAATGTATTCTGTTTTGGATTCGATGTTTTTGCCCAAGGGGCAGGACCCATCCCCTTGGCACGGCAGTCCCGAACATATCCAAATTCGCGATATGTTAAACCAATCGAACTGTGTCTCCACGGGCGGCGAAAACGGCCTTACTGCGGAGTTTCAGTTTGGTGAGGGGACGAGCATGATGCAGGTCATCACAAATGACCCAAATCCAACAATCGGTTCCGGCGTTGGAATATTTCTGCATTTGCCCATGTGGGGGACGTTCGAGGACGCATCGATGATCGCCGGCGCACTCAACCGAGCCGAAGCGAACAACAAAGCCCCTAGTCATTTGGTTGGCAGTTGGTGCGCAAAAACTAAAGGCGAACAGTCGTTACCCGCCTTTGCCTTATTCGTCCCGTCTGCACTTCATCAGCCCGGCTTGCTTATGAACTTGGTGATTTCTGCCGCCACCCGCGCTGGCTGGGCCGGGCAACTTCTCAATCCCGACGCCGATCCAGCGGACGTCAATTCAATCATCATGGACCGATTAGGAGCAATGGCATCGCCGAATGAAACGTGAGGATTTAAGGGTCCCACCCTCAGACTATGTTTGTTCAGGGCCAATTTTTTTGCATATATTTTTTTGGGCGAAGTTTGTTCGTTTCGTCAGATTTTGCTCGGCGAGAGAGCAAAACCGCATGAAGATCCGCAAATAAGGTGGTAATCGCGAAATGGGGGGGGGTGGGGATGTCGATTGGTGGTGGGTGACGGTAGGACCCGGTTAAGATCACTCACACATAGTGCCTTCCGAAATCGCGTTATCTGCTTACCTAATGCTTACCTGATAAAAACAATAGCCTAGCCGTTTCCAGCTAAGCTATTGAAAAAATTGGTCGGAGCGGCGGGATTCGAACCCACGACCCCTTCACCCCCAGTGAAGTGCGCTACCAGGCTGCGCTACGCTCCGTCCAAGTCGGCGCACTATACTGACGGGGCTTGCCTGCGGCAACAACTTGCGACCTTAATTTAAGACCTTCAGCCTTCGGGCCTAAGCACCGCCCGGATGTCTTCCAGTTCGCCAGCAATGCTTTTCAATTCAGCCATATCCCGGCTGGCGTTGGTGGAGTCCGGGGGAGCGCCTTGGGGTGCTTCCCCCGCTTCGGCTACCGAGGCGGGCGCCGCCGGCGCCGCAATCCTGCCGCCGCCGTCCCGCAACAATTTTTGCACGCCCTTGATGGTATAGCCGTCGTCATAAAGGAGATCGCGGATGCTTTTGAGAAGGGCGATGTCGTCGGGCCGGTAATAGCGCCGCCCGCCGCCCCGTTTCATCGGCTTGATGGCATTGAACTTGGTTTCCCAGAATCGGAGAACATGCTGGGGCAGGTCCAGTTCGGTTGCGACTTCGCTGATGGTTCTGAACGCTGCGGCGGATTTCGAGGGCGTACGCGGTGGCGAGGGACGATCGCCCGTTTCCGTCATGGCTTATCCGTCATGCCTGGGGCGGAACGCCGGGACGCATTCTTTCGTTGATCCGGCTTTTCAGGACTTGCGATGGGCGGAACACCAGGACTTTTCTGGGCAATATGGGGACTTTCTCGCCGGTTTTTGGATTGCGTCCGATCCGCTGGCCTTTTTGGCGGACCGAAAAACTGCCGAAGGATGAAATCTTGACGGTTTCGCCCCGGGCCAACGCCGATGACATTTCCGAGAGCACGGACTCAAGCAGTTCGGCGGACTCGTTTCTCGTCAGGCCGAGTTCCTGATAAACGGCCTCTCCCAATTGCGCCCGCGTCACCGTTTTCCCTGACATGCCCTTGGAACCCCCTTTTGGAATGAACAACCAAGAGCGTATCTCTACGAGATAAATCCGTCAATATCAAAGGGATGGAGGAATTTCCCCGACCGCCCGCCGATCATTCTACCAGC
>JAYGEB010000368.1:0-2511 GCA_046582595.1 Alphaproteobacteria bacterium
GTAAATCGGCCCTGGTCAGAACCGTGATCGTGGTCGAACTCGGCTCGAAGGACCTGAAGCGAATGGAGGCGATGGAGCTCAGGATCACCGACGCGATTTCAACGTATCTGCGCGATTACGAACGCCAGGACATGGTCGGCAGGAAAGGCTCCGACAAATTCCGCCTCGACACCACCCGCATCATCAACAACATGATCGCGCCGTCCCGAATCCAGTCCCTGATCTTCAAGGAATTCATTGTCCAGTAGGCGGGCAGCAAACCGCACCTATCCGGGGAGATGATAATTGCCGCGTCTTTTGGCTCTGTTTGTTCTGTTTTCCTTATCTGCCGGCAGCCCCGCGCATGCATTCGATTGGGGGGTGTTTGCCGATCTTTCCCCGTTCATACGCGACTGCTTGGCGCAAACCCTGAGTGAGCGGGAACTCAAGGCGCTGGCTAAATTGGGCGCCGACAGGCCGAAAGATAAGGCGTTCCGCAAAAAATCCGCAAAGGCCTACAAGAAATGCCTAAAGGCGGCGGTCGATGAGGCACCGAAGACTTTGCCAATGGCTGCCGGAAATTGTGGTTCACTGCCGCCGCCCTACGATGGCCCGTTGTTTGACGCCATGACGCAGATCGATGATCGCATGGACATGACCAGCGCCATCAAGGACGTGGAGGCCGCCGGTGTCGACCGTATGGCGCTGTTCGCCCGTAGCCGCAAGTCGTTGGGCGAGAACGAAGACGCGGTCTTGGCTTTGCGCGAGCGGTGGCCGGATTTCATCGTCCTCGGGGCGCCTAAATATTTTCTGCTGCGGGGTGACTTGGATGATGCGTTTATCGAGGCCACCGTGGCTGGCGTACGAGAGAACAATTATGCCTTCGTCGGCGAGGTGCTGTACACCCACGGCGATAAGGTACACGGCGAAAGCACGGCAAGTGGCGAGCGTTATATTGACCCACGCGGTCCGGGAACCGCAAAATTACTCCGCACATTGGCTGCGAGGGGCCGATCAGTGCCGGTGATGACCCACTGGGAGGTTTATGCCTGGGACCGGGATTGGCCCCGTTTCTCCACCCTGTACGCCAAGTTCCCGGAGCAAGTGTTCGTGGTGCCGCACATGGCTTTTGGTTCGGCCGGGCAAATGCGAATGCTACTGGGCAAGCATCCGAACGTGATTGTAACCACCTCAAAGAAGGACAAGAAAAAGGGCGGTTATTCGGATGCCTCAAAGGCGGCTCTGTTAGGGGATGGATTTATCGATGGATGTGGCCGGCTGAGACCAAAATGGCGCGACGTGCTGGTAACGTATAAGGACCGCATCATGTTCGCCACCGATGCCCATAAGAACCATCGCTGGAAGATTTACGCGAACCTGATCAGTACGGGCCGGGCGTGGCTCGGTCAATTGCCGGCCAGCGTAGCGAAGGTCATTGCTTTCGATAACGCCGAGAGAATTTATTTGCCGCGCAACTGATACTTCCAATGGGGGTTAATTGGGGGCAGTAGGCGGGGCGGTAGGCGGGCCGAACCGGCCATAGAACGGCTTCAGCATCAACGGAAAGACATAGATCGGAAACTGCGCCAGGGCGAAATACAGGACAATGTCGGGGTCCAACCCCGCCGGCAATACCGCCAGCAACAGGCCCATGTTGCGGTTGCCGGAGACAAACCCAAGCGTCAAGGCCATGGGCCGTCCCAGCCAGGAAAAGACCATCGCCGTTATCACCAGAAACAACGCATGGGCGGTAAAGGCGATGGCGAGAACCGCCATCGCATGAACCGGTTCGGCGATCAACGTGGCGGTGACTCCGTCCATGATGGCGATGGCGAAGACAAGCATCAGAACGACCACCAGCCCGTCCGCGGGCGCGGCAACGGCGGCAAGCCGTGCCGGCATCAGCACCCGGCGCGTCAGTAAAACGGCGACAAGCGCCGAGCCGGTGAAGCCCATAAGCCGGAGGGAGAGCGCCCAGGATGAGATTTCAAGATCGAGACCGAGCAACCCCAGCGTCAATACCGGAAGAATGAAGGGCGCAAGGAACGTCGCGCCGATCATCAACACCAGCGCGAACGCCCCATCAAGCCCGATGATCAGCGCCAGCGCCGGTGTCGACATCAGAGGCGGCGCCGCCGCCATCAGGATCAAGGCGGAGGCAACCCCGGGTCCCAGGGCGCCCACGGCCTTGAGCGACAGCCACACGACCAACGGAGACAGAACCAACAACCACGCCACCGAGATCAGGACCACCGGAACCCGCTTAAGGTGTTCCAGGGCGGCGGCCCAATCGGTGCGCAGCATGGCCAGAAACAAAAGCCCCCAGACGGCCGCCGCCAACCAGGGGCGCATCGCCGCCGCCAGGTCCGGCAGCGCCAAGGCCAGGAAAATGCCGGCGGCGATAAACCGGGTCGCATGACGGCCGAGCAAGGCAAGCGCGCCCATGGCGGGCTCTCAGGACGCCATCCGGTTGGGAAGGTAGGTCACGATTTCGGGGAAGGCCACCCAGAATGCACTGCCGCCTCCTCCTGA
>JAYGEB010000435.1:0-3994 GCA_046582595.1 Alphaproteobacteria bacterium
AGAAGGGCTATGCGATCTCTTTGTTCATACGTCAGATGACCGTACGCTTTCATGGCTACACCTCCTTGGATTGGACTCTAGGTGCTACGTTAGCGCCGGGAGGTGTTGCACTTCACTCCTGAATTCACCCAGGCCTTGGTAAGTAATTCCTGCATCTTGTGAGACTTTCTTTGATCGGTGGGTCTCAAAGTATGAATCACTTCAGGGCTTTATCCTATTAAGTCGGGTACTGTGAAAATTGCCTAACGCTGTTGTTTTTGCGTCCTGGCCATTGTCCTTGAATTCATTGGACGCCCATCGCGGATGACCTGAACAATGACCGCGAACCCCCGTGCTACAATGAAAGCAGGACATTTTGCCCAGGGAGGGGTGCAATGGATGTCGTGACCAGCGGGAAAGCCGTGGGCCAATCGGTCCCGCGCACGGAAGACCCTTATCTGCTGCGGGGCGAGGGCCGCTTTACCGATGACATCAACCTGGCCGGCCAGGCCCATGCCTATGTTCTGCGCTCTCCGCAAGCCCACGGTATCATCCGCTCTCTCGATGTAACCGCCGCCGCCGCCATGCCCGGCGTTTTGGCCCCCTGCCCTGTATCGTCGCCTTGAAGAACCATGACGGCGGCGAGATGAAAAAGCCCGAGAACCACGCCCTGGCCGTGGACCGGGTGCGCTATGTGGGCCATCCCGTGGCCGCCGTCATCGCCGAAACCCTGCCCCAGGCGCGGGATGCCGCCGAAACGATCGATCTGGATATCGAGGCGCTGGCGGCGGTGGATAACATCAAGGCCGCGGCGGCGGCGGACGCACCCCAGATTTGGCCCGGTATTCCCGGCAATCTTTGCCTGGATTTTCACAATGGCAATTTTGCCGCGGTGGATGCCGCCTTCGCCAAGGCGGCCCATGTCAGCCGCCTGAAAATAATCAACAACCGCATCGGCGTGGCGGCCATGGAGCCGCGCGCGGCGGTGGCCGAATACGACGGGCATTTTACCCTGTATGTAGGCTGCCAGGGGCCGTTCGCGACCAAGAACATGCTGGCCAACCGGGTATTGAACGTGCCGCCCGAACAGGTCCGCGTGCTGACCCGCAACGTCGGCGGTTCGTTCGGCATGAAGTCGCCCGTTTATCCCGAATATGTGGCCATTCTGCATGGCGCGCGGGAATTAGGCCGGCCCATAAAATGGTGCGACCAGCGCGGCGACAGCTTCATCTCGGACCAGCATGGCCGGGATTCGGTGGTGGAAGCCGCCCTGGCCCTGGACGCGGAGGGCAATTTCCTCGCCGCCCGCGTGGACGGCCTGGCCAACATGGGCGCGGCCCTGACCACCGTCGGCCCCAACATTCAGGTTGGCAATATTTTCAAGAACCTGCCGGGCGTCTACAAAACGCCGCATATCGCCATCACCACCAAATGCTTTTTCACCAACACCACCCCCATTGGCGCCTATCGCGGCGCCGGCCGGCCGGAAGCCAACTATTATATGGAACGGCTGGTTGATCTCGCGGCGCGGGAAATGGGCCGCGATCCGATCGAACCGCGGCGCCAGCCAGGCAAGGGGGAAACTACGGGGACGCGGCCTGTCTTGTTACCTGGAGGCCACGGCGCCGACCGGCAAGGAAATGGGCGGCGTGCGGTTCGAGGACGATGGCACCGTCAGCCTGATTACCGGCACCATGGATTACGGCCAGGGCCATGCCGCGCCCTTTGCCCAGGTCTTGGCGGATCAATTGGGTCTGCCGTTCGAATGCATCCGTCTGGTCCAGGGCGATAGCGATCAATTGATCATTGGCGGCGGCACGGGCGGCTCCCGCTCCATCATGGCCACCGGCGCCGCCCTGGTCGCCGTCAGCGCCGAAGTCAGGGAGAAAGCCCGGCATCTGGCCGCCGACAAATTCGAGACGGCGGTGGAGGATATTGAATTCGTCTCCGGCGCCTTGCACGTGGCGGGGACCGATCGCGGCATCACCCTGTTGGACCTGGCGGCTTCGCCCGAGGGCCGGGCCGGCGGCTTGAATGCCGCCCTGGCCATCGATACGCCGCCCTCGACCTACCCCAACGGCGTCCATGTCTGCGAGTTGGAGATCGACCCGGAAACCGGGGTCACGCGATTGGAGCGGTATGTGGCGGTGGATGATTTCGGTGTCCTGGCGAACCCGATGATCGTCGCCGGCCAGGTCCATGGCGGCATCGTCCAGGGCATTGGCCAGGCCTTGATGGAGCACGCCGTCTATGACGGCCGGGGACAATTGCTGTCGGGTTCATTCATGGACTACGCCATGCCCAGGGCCGACTAGATACCAAACATTGAATTCGACGACCATCCCGTTCTGGCCACCACCAATCCGCTCGGCGTCAAGGGCTGTGGCGAGGCGGGATGTTCGGGCGCCTGCCGGCGGCCATGAATGCCATTGTCGATGCCCTGGCGCCCCTAGGGATCAGGCATATCGATATGCCGGCGACGCCGGAAAAAATTTGGCGGGCGATCCGGTCCGCAAGCTGAGAGCTATTCGGCGGACAAGCGTTTGGGCGGCTCGTCCTCCCGATCCGCCGTGTCGGGCAGCTTGGCGATTTTGGCTTCGCTCTCGGGCGCGATGACACCGATGGAGATGATGTATTTGGCCGCATCCTCCACCGGCATGTCGAGGAAGATCAGGTCCCGGCGCGGCACCATCAGCAGAAAACCCGAAGTCGGGTTCGGCGTGGTCGGGACATAGATATTGATCATATCGTCGTCCAAACGCCGGGCCAGCTCACCCTCCGTATCGCCGGTAACAAAGGCCACGGTCCAAATCCCCCGCCGGGGGTATTCCACCAGCACGGCCTGGCGAAACGAATCCGAAGACTGGCTCAAAACCGTTTCAAGCACCTGCTTCAAGGCGCCGTATACGGTCCGCACCACGGGCATGCGGTTGACCAGACGCTCACCGGCCTTCAGCAGGGTGCGGCCAAAAATATTGGCGGCCAGGAAGCCGACGAAGGTCAGAATGACGACCATGATCACCAGCCCCAGACCCGGCAGGGAGAACGGCAGATAGGTTTCGGGATTATACTTTGCCGGCAGCAGCGGAATGGCCTGCCTGTCGACCCAATCGACGAACTGCCAGGTCAAATAGATCGTCAGGGCGATGGGCGCCGTGACAATGATGCCGGTCAGGAAATAGTTGCGCAGACGGGTAAAAATGCCCGCCCTTTGCCGCAGCGCGATCAGGACCGGGACATCTTCCCCAACACTCGGAGCCGGGGCCGGCTGCGCGGGATCTGACGGAGTTTCGGACATGTTTCCAGGGGGTTCCCGTTGCTGACGCTTGCAGGGATCACTTAATGCCGAATGCCCCGGCTGTCCATCTTATTCGCCTTTCCCATTGGGTCGTTGTATGTTGCCGTCATAGCGCATTTGTCGGAATTTGAAGGCCTGAACGGGAATGATGCGGCGTCTGGCATACATCACCTTTGTCCTAAGCCTAATGCTAGGAGCGGCGTCTCTGCTGATTGCGCCCGCGCGGGCGGATTTCAATGGCGCGGTGGTGGCCTACGATCTCGGAAATTTCGCCCCCGCGCGTAATGAATTCCTGGTTCTGGCCCAACGCGGCCATGCCGGCGCCGAATTCATGCTCGGCGCCATGCGCTTCTACGGCAAGGGCGTGCGGCGCAACGATGCCGTGGCCGCCATTTGGTTTCACAAGGCGGCGATCAAGGGTAATCCGTCCGGACAACTGGCCTTTGGCTCGCTGCATATTCGCGGCTTGGGCGTGCGCCAGGATCTGGTCAAGGCCTATGGCTGGTTGACGGTGGCCGCCAACCACGCCATCCCCGGATTGCGGCAACAGGCCATCGCCTTGCGCGATGAAGCCGCGCGTCTGATGCAGCCCGACGAAATTGCCGATGCGCGGCGCTGGGCCAGCGGCTTCAAGGCCAGGGCGGCGGGCCTGATCCTGGAATAGAGAGGAAGTTTTAAATGCGATTACGGGACAAGGTGGCGATCGTCACCGGCGCC
>JAYGEB010000029.1:0-16761 GCA_046582595.1 Alphaproteobacteria bacterium
GTGTGAGACGTAGTAGATGACGTTGCGGTGCGGGTCCAGGCCACGGCTATCGGAGCGGGTTGAAAACCGCAAGGTGCCACCCTTGTGCTTGGCCGCGAATGCCGCGCCCGGCACGCTGGCGACGGCGGCGCCCGCCACGCCTGCCGCTGCCGCCGTGGCGAGAAAATCCCGCCTGGTTTATTTGCCGAATGAGTTGCTGATTTTCTGCTCGGACATATGAAAGCCTCCCTTGTGCGAGCCACTCCAAAATGTATGCCCAAGTCCGGCGGACAGGCCGGCGGACGATTGGTGTCCGCCTCCCCCCAAAAATTCCGCCACTTACCTCAGCACGCGTACGCTTCTGTTTTTTGCGCTTCGCCATGGCAAGTGTACCGACGGCAATGCGATGATGGCAAATGAAAACTCACCCACCCTTGCCGGTGAAAAGGCTTGGAACATTGACAGCGCGCTCCAGTTGCGCCGCAATAGGGCATGGATCAGATCAATGTCACGGAACCTTTGGCCCGCGCGCGGGAGTTGGCCGGGCCGCTTGCCGAGGCTGGAGATGAGATCGAACGCACCCGCCGAATTCCCGAGCGGCTGTTGTCACGATTGCATGGCCAGGGTCTGTTCCGTCTGCTTCTGCCCCGCGACCTTGGCGGCGGTGAGGTCGAGCCGGGCGCCTATGTTCTGGCCTTGGAGGAACTTGCCCGGCATGACGCCTCGGTCGCATGGAATGTTTTCGTCGGCAACAGCGCCGCCCTGATCGCGCCGTATTTGCCATTGGACACGGCGCGGGAAATCTTCGCCGACCCCCGTTCCGTCATCGCCTGGGGCCCGCCCCACAAGGGCCTGGCGGATGCGGAGCCAGGCGGCTACCGGGTCGGCGGCACCTGGGAATTTGCGTCGGGCTGCCGGCAGGCCAACTGGATGGGCGTGCATTGCCGGGTGCGGGAGGGGGACGGAAATTTGCGCCTGAACGAGGCCGGGCGGCCCACCTTCCGTACCCTGCTGTTTCCCAGCCATCGGGCCGTCCTGCACGATACCTGGGACACCATTGGGCTGCGCGGCACGGCCTCCGATTCCTATAGCGTGAAGGATCTGTTCGTCGCCGAGGCCTATTCGGCGACCCGTGACGACCCCGGCCTGCGGCGCAAAAGCGGCCCCCTCTATGCCTTCCCCCAGCAAACCCTTTATGCCGTCGGCGTGGCCGCGGTCGCGCTGGGGATCGGGCGGGCCATGCTATCGGCCTTCACGGATTTGGCCGCCGACAAGACCCCGCGCGGCCAGGCCCGGCTGGCGGAAACCGCATCGGTGCAGGCGGGCGTCGCCCACGGCGAGGCGACCCTGGGCGCGGCGCGGGCTTACCTTTTGGAGGCCTTGGCGGAGGTCTATGCGGGCGCCGGCGAGACCGAACCCATCGACATCCCCGACCGGGCCCGCGTGCGCCTGGCCGCCACCCATGCCATCCATGGCGCCTCGGACGTCACCGATTGGGTCTACAAGGCCGCCGGCGTCAGCGCCATATTCCCTGGCACGCCTTTCGAACGCCGTTTCCGCGACATGCATACCTTGACGCAGCAGATCCAGGCCCGGGGCTCCCATTACGAAACCGCCGGCCAGGTTTTATTGGGCATGCCGCCGGAAATCTATTTTTAGATGACCGAAGCAGCCCTGGCGGCGCCCACTTGGCGCGCCAATTGTATTGGTCTGTTGCTGGTTCTATTGGGCGGCATCTTCATCACGTCGCTGACCTGGATCGTGCGCAGCGTGGCCGATGACATCGATCCGCTACAAGCCGGTTTCATGCGCTATGCCTTCGGCACCTTGTTGTTGCTGCCCATTGTCCTGAAGTTTTCGGCCCACGACTGGGACCTCAAATTGTTGGGCGGCCACCTGCTGCGCGGCGTGGTGCATGCCGTCAGCGTCCTGCTGTGGTTTTATGCCGTTACGAAAATAACCCTGACCGATCTGACGGCCTTGAGTTTCACGGCGCCCGTGTTCATTACCCTCGGCGCCTTCGCGTTTTTGGGCGAAACATTCAGCTATCGCCGTTTGGGCGGCATTATCTGCGCCTTTATTGGCGCCGTTGTCGTCCTGCGGCCCGGCGTTGAAGTCATTTCAGTTGGCGCCATCGCCATTCTGATCGCCTCGCCGTTCCAGGCCGCCTCGACCCTGATCGGGAAATTTCTGGCCGCCCGCGCCTCTCTCTACGCCATGGTGTTTTTTCTTTCGCTGTTCGTTACCTTGACCAGCCTGGTGCCCACGCTGTTCGTCTGGAGCACGCCGTCCCTGCAGACCTGTGTCTTGACCTTTGGCGCCGCCGTGATGGCGACCCTGGCGCATTTCTGCTGGAGCAAGTCATTCCAGATTGCTGATTTGTCGTTTACCCAGCCGGGTTATTATTTCACGCTGATATGGGCCGCCGCCATTGGCTATTTCATATATGATGAGCGGCCCGATATCTGGTCGGGCGCGGGCGCGGCGATTATCATTGCGTCCACGGCCTATATCGCCGCCCGCGAGAGACGCGCCGGCGGCCGGGCGAAAGTGTTGGGAGAAAGACCATGAGCCTGCCCTTGGTGGTGGCGATCACTGGCGCCAGCGGCGTCATCTACGGTATCGAGATCCTGCGGGCGTTGAAAACACTGGAAGTGCCGACGCACCTGATCGTCTCCGAGGCCGGCGTCCGGACGCTGATGCTGGAAACCGAAATTCCCCTGGCCGAGGTCAAGGCCCTGGCGGACGTGGTGCATGCCAACAAGGATATCGCCGCCTCGATCTCCTCAGGCTCTTTCCTCACCCGCGGCATGATCGTCGCGCCATGTTCCATCAAAACCCTGTCGTCGATCACCAATTCCTATGACGCCGATCTGGTCTCCCGCGCCGCCGACGTTACCTTGAAGGAGCGTCGCCCCCTGGTCCTCATGGTGCGGGAAACGCCGCTCCACAAAGGCCACCTGGATCTCATGGCCCGCGCCGCCGACTATGGCGCCACGATCCTGCCCCCCATGCCGGCCTTTTATCACAAGCCTGAAACTCTACAGGATATCATCGACCAGGGCGTCGCCAGGGCGCTGGATCAACTGGGCGTCACCCACGCCCTGTTCCCAAGGTGGAGTGACGATAAATCCTGACCCGCGGGACGGAACTTGGATTTAGTCGAGGCCCATGAACCGCGCCGCGTTGCCGTGGCGGATCAGATCCGCCAAGTCCTGGTCGATGGGGGCGAGATGTTCCTCCAGCTCGGTGACGGCGCCGGGGTAGGTGCAGTCGTAATGGGGGTAGTCGGCGCCCCAGAAGACGCATTTTTCCAGGCCCAGGGCCTGGATTTTCGGCAGCCGGTGGGCCTCGTCCGCCTCGATGGAGATGAAGCACTGCTCCTTGAATAATTCCGAGGGGCGCCGCGTCAGCCACGGAACCTTGGCCCCCATGACCTCGAAATGCTCGTCCATGCGGCCCAGCCAGTATTCCAGCCATCCCAGGCCGGATTCCAGAAAGGCCACGCGCAGGCCGGGGTGACGCTGCAGCACGCCGCCGGCGACGATATCCAGGCAGGCGGCCATCTGCTCGAACGGGTGGCAGATCATGTGGGTGAAATAGGTATTCCGGTAGCGGCTGTTGGCGAAGCTGGGCATGTGGGAGCCGAAACTGCCGTGTACGGCAGCGAACAGGCCCTGCTCGGCCACGGCATCCCAAAATGGCCCCAGCGCCTCGTCATGCAGGGCCAGGCCGTTGTATCGTTCGGGCCGAAAACAGACGCCTTTCAGGCCAAGCCGGGCGATGTGGGCGACCTCCCTGGTCGCCGCCTCGACGCTTTGCAGCGGCACCAGGCCGACCGCGTGCAGGCGGCCCTGGCCGTCCTTGCACATATCGGCGACCCATTCGTTGTAGCCATGGCAGGCCGCCGCCGCCACGTCCCCCTCCGCGATATCGCCCGAGAGCAGATACATGGAGGGGAACAACAGGCTATGTTCGATACCCTCCTCGTCCATCACCGCGACCCGCGCGCCGCCGTCATGGGAGCCGGGCGTAATATCGTCCCAGGTCGGGGGATCGGCGGGATCGTCCATGCCATTGGGCACGCAGGCCATGGCGGGCAGCAGATCCTCGCGCACCACGCCGTTGATCCAGGTGCGGTCCTGGCCGTCCGCGCCCCGCTCGATGCGGATGGTGCGGTCGCGGTAGGCGCGGGGGACATAGTCTTCCCACAGGGATTTGGTTTCGCAAATATGGCCGTCCGCGTCGATGATCCGTCCCGTCATGGCCCGTATCCTCCTAAACAGCTTTTGCCAATACTAACCTCATTGCTGACCTGGCGCAAAATTGCGCGTATGCTGCGTATTCGGTTGGAATGGTAATTTTTCACGAGGTGGTGTGACGATGGCCGAGGACCGGGCCGGCAATCAATGGGACGTAAGGCGCCTGGCGGGCGCTCTTGGCGCCGAGGTGCATGGCATCAAACTGGCCCAGGCGGACGCCGGCGATATTGCCGAGATCAAGCGCCTGCTGAATGAACACATGGTGCTGTTCTTCCCCGGCCAGCATATAAGCCAGGAAGAGCATGTGGCGTTTGGCCGGCCGTTCGGTCCGTTGGAGGGGCACCCCAATCTCTCCGAGCGGAACGATATCAGGCACCCGGAGATTTTCCAGTTGACCGCCAGCCAGGGCGGCATCGCCGACGAATGGCATACCGACCTGACGTTCCTGGCGCGGCCAGCGCTGATGTCGATCCTGAACATGTTGCAATGTCCCGCCTCGGGCGGCGATACCATATGGACCAGCCTGTGCGCGGCGTATGAGGCCCTGTCGCCGCCCCTGCGGGACATGTGCGAGGGCCTGAGCGCCCTGCACGATGCCCACCCCCACGACCGGTCCGATAAAATGGCCATCCATCCGGTGGTCCGCGTGCACCCGGAGACGGGCCGCAAGGCGCTCTACGTGAACGAACATTTCACCCGCCGCATTGTCGAGATGAGCGGCCCGGAAAGCGACGCCATGCTGCGCTTTTTGACCCGCTGGGTGCAAAACCCGCAGTTCACGGTGCGCTATCATTGGAACGAAGGCACCATCGGGATATGGGACAACCGGGCGACCCAGCATTGCGTGCTCAACGATTTCGCGGAAGAACGCATTATTCAGCGGGTCACGGTCATGGGCGATCTGCCCGAAGGCGCCGACCCCCGCTGGCAGCCCTGGACCAAGGATGCCAGCCGCTCCGCCATGAGCCGTCACGACCGCCAACTCAGCGGCTTCCTCAAGAACCGGGGGGCGGAGGCGGCGGAATAACCCGTTGCCGCCACTGTCTCAGTGATAATCGCCGCCGGGGTTGAAGCTTTCATCCGCCGCCAGCACGCCCTGGCCGGGGACGAAGTTGACCTCGACCCGGATGCCGTCGGGGTCTTCGAACAGAACGTAGTAATATCCGGGCGCCCAGGGGCCTGCCTTGGCGGGGCTGACGATGTGGGCCTCCATCTCCACCAACAATGCCTCGACCGCGTCCACGTCCGCCTCGGCGCGGGCGCGGAAACAAATATGGTGCAGCCCGACCCGGCCCTGGACGAAACGTTCGCCGGCATGTTCGGGCGCGCAGGGCTGGATGCCCAGCGCCGTGCGGGCGCCGACGAAATAGCACATTTCGCCGCCGTCAAAGACGCGCTCAAGCCCCAATGCCGGCATCAACCGGGAATAAAAAGCCTTGGCTTTGTCAAACTGGCTGACCGTCAATATCACATGCGCCATGCCGTTGATGTTGATGTCATTGATGTCGTTGATGTTGTTCATGCCGTCCTCCTTGATATCTCCTAGCTGGGCCACTCTATCCATAAATGCGGATAAGGGGGCCGCGATGTTGCCTGGTGAAAATTTTTTTGGTCCTGGCGGAGGGGGTCGAGCCGCGCGGCGGCAAATTAAATCCTACCCTCGGCGCATGGTTTTTGTTGCCATTTCCCCGGTTTGGCGTTTAGCTGTCGGCAACAGGTTCAAGTAAGAAACCGTACGATCCGACAAACGGAGCAAGAATGAGGGCGCTTTTTCTAATTTTGTGCGCGGTTGTGTTGAGCAACTGCGCCCTATTGGCGGTAATTCCGCCCGCCGTGCAGTACGCCAGCACGGCCCTCTCCGTGATGTCTTATGTCGCCACGGGCAAGGGCACCTCCGATCACGTGCTCTCGGTCCTCACGGAAAAGGACTGCGCCTTGCACAGGTTCTTGATGGAAACCGAAATCTGCACCGAGGAAGTCATCGCCGTCATGGTCGCCGACACCTCAAGACGGGTGCAATAAAGCCCGCCTCGCGCCCATCTGACCAAGCAGCATAAAGTTGATGACCATACGGCGCCCCATCGACGGCGATACCGCCTATCCCGCTTTCAACGTCATCGGGGCCTAGGCATGCGGCTGGAAGCCGTGCTTGCCGCCCTTGCGGAACGGCATCCGGACAAGACGGCGGTTATTTGCGGCGGGACGGCCACGACATATGGCGCCTTGCAGCATTCCATCCGCCAGGTGGCGGGCGGCCTGTCGGCCCTCGGTCTGAACCCTGGCGACAAGATCGTGCTGTACCTGCCGAATGGCCTCGAGGTCGTCCAGCTGCTCTACGCGGCCTTTACCCTGGGCGCCGTCGCGGTGCCGGTGACGACCCGTTTGACGGTACGGGAGTTGGCCGATTTCTGCCGGGATTGCCAGGCCAAGGTGGTGGTCTTTCACGCCGCCCAGGCGCCGGAATTGACCGCCCTGCTGGAAGAACGCAAGGGCCTGCCGGCGGTTGTGGTCGGCGGTTCCGTGCCTGGCGCCATCGCCCTGGATGAGTTGCTGGAGCGCGCGGTCGTGGCCTTGCCCGCCGTGGCCATTGATCAAGACGAATGCATGATCAACTACACCTCCGGCACCACCGGGCGGGCCAAGGGCGCGATTATCACGCACGCGAATATTTTGATTCAAAACGGCTATATTCATCCCATCGAATGGGGTTTGTCGGGCGGCGATGTGTTTTTGGTGGCCACGCCCCTGGCGCACCGCACCGGCATGGGCCGTCTCGCCAATGCCCTGACCCTGGGGGCCACCATCGTGGTCATGCAAAACTTCGATGCGCCGTTGGCGGTGGAGCTGATCGAAACCCACCAGGTGACGGTGATGGGCATGGTGCCCACGGTCTGCCGCATGATGCTGCCGGAAATCGCCAAGGATCCCGGCCGTTGCGGCAGCCTGCGCCGGGTGCTGGTCACCGGCGAGGTTTTCCCCGTGACCCTGAAACAGCGCTTCATCGAATTGCTGCCCCAGACCCGGCTGGTATCGTTCTTCGCCATGACCGAAGCGGGCGCCGTCACCTCGCTGTCCCACGAAGAGCAGTTCACCCATCCCAAATCCGTGGGCCGGCCAACGCCGGGTATCGAGGTGCGGGTGGTGAATGACAATAACCAGGACCTGGCCACGGGCGAGATTGGCGAACTGCTGGTGCGCGCGGGCCGGCCCGGCGCCTACACGGTGATGAAGGGCTATTTGAACCGGCCGGCGGAAACCGCCGCCGCCCTGCGGGACGGCTGGCTCCATACTGGCGATCTGGGCTACCGCGACGCGGACGGCTACCTTTATATCGCCGACCGCAAAAAGGACATGATCCTCTCGGGCGGTTTCAACATCTATTCCAAGGAGGTGGAAGCCGCCCTGATCAGCCATGACGGTGTCGCCGATGCCGCCGTGGTGGGCGTGGCGGACGAGATGTATGGCGAGGCGGTCGCGGCCTTTATCGAGGCGGAACCCGATGCGCGGCCCACGGCGGAGGCCTTGATCGAACATTGCCGCGCCATGATCGCCTCCTACAAGAAGCCGAAATACGTTGTTTTTCTCGATCATCTGCCGCGCAATGCCATCGGCAAGGTCTTGAAGCGGGAATTGCATGCCTTCGCGCCCGAATCCCTACGACCATTGATGAAGGGGGGCGCATGACCCTTCGGTCTTCGATGCGTGCCTGTCCCGCGGCGGCGTTTGCCGCTATCATTGGGCGGTCGGGATCGCCAGGAAACAGCAAGGCCGGGCCATGAACATCATGCCGGGCGCCGCCGTCATCGCCGGCGATAAGAGAGGAGAGTGAACCATGAACGACAACCTCGACATTACGGCGACGGCCGCGACGAACGTCGGCCACGCAATTCTGGCGCGTCTGCGCGCGGCGGGGATCGAGTATTTCCTGGCCAATGCGGGCACCGATTTTCCGCCCATTATCGAGGCGATCGCCCAGGCCGGGGATGACGACGGCCCCCAGGCCATGGTTATTCCGCACGAAAATGTCGCGGTCTCCATGGCGCATGGCTATGCCATCGTCGCGGGCAAGCCATTGGCGGTCATGCTGCATGTCAACGTGGGCACATCGAATGCGATCTGCGCCCTGACCAACGCCTACCGCACCAATGTACCCTTGCTGTTGATGGCCGGGCGGACGCCATGGTCGGAACATGCCGGCCTGGCGGCGGGCGCGCGCAGCCGGCATATTCATTGGGCCCAGGAATTGTTCGATCAGGCCGGCATGTTGCGGGAACTGGTCAAGTGGGATTATGAGCTGCGCGTGCCGGACGAGGTCGACATGGTCATCGACCGGGCCATCACCATCTGCCAATCCGACATCCAGGGCCCGGTCTATCTGTCCATCCCGCGCGAAGTGCTGGCATCGCCCGCGGTGCCCTCGTCGGCGCCCCGGCGGTCCGCGCCCACGGGTATCGCCCATCCCGACCCCGGTCAGATCGCCCAGGCCGCCGAAATCCTGATGGCGGCGGAAAATCCCTTGATCATCACCGCCGATGTGGGCAAATCCGTCGCGGCGGCGGGGCATCTGGCGGAATTGGCCGAACGCCACGCCATTCCCGTGATTACCCACGTGCCACGGTATCTATGTCTGGCCACCGAGCATCCCATGCATTTGGATTACGAACCTTCGCCCCACTTGGCCCAGGCCGACGCGGTGCTGGTGCTGGATTGCGACGTGCCCTGGATACCCGCCACCGATCCCGTGCACCCGGCGGCCAAGGTCATCCACCTGGCCCAGGATCCGCTGTTCAGCCGCTATCCCATCCGTAGTTTTCCATCCGTTTTGTCCATCGCGGCGGATGCCGTGGCGGCCCTGCCGTTATTGAACGAAGCCATGGCGGCCACGGACGACGAACGGATCACGGCACGGCGGGCCCGCGTCGCCGAGGCCCGAGAGGAAGTCCGCGCCAAGTGGCGGGGCGTTCGGGAGAAGGCCCGGCGGGCCGAGCCGATCCATCCCGCCTGGCTGGCCCAATGTGTTGGCGAACTGCTGGACGGCGAGACCATTTTGATCAATGAAATGGGCGTGGCCCCGCCGCATGCCAACATCAATCTGGCCGGCCGCTATTTCGGGCCCAGTCCGGCGGGCGGCCTGGGCTGGGGTTTGGGCGCGGCCCTGGGCGCCAAGCTGGCCGCGCCGGATGATCTGATCATCGCCGCCATTGGCGATGGTTCCTATTTCTTCGGCAACCCCTTGGCGGCGCATTATTGCGCCCGCGCCTATGACCTGCCGATCCTGTTCATCATCGTCAACAACCACGGCTGGGGCGCGGTGCGCCGGGCCACCAAGGCGATGTATCCCGACGGCAAGGCGCTGACGGGCAACGATATTCCGCTCTCGCGCATCGATCCCGCGCCGGATTACGAGCAGATCATCGAATCCTGCGGCGGCCATGGCGAGCGGGTGACCGACCCCGACGCCCTGCCCGATGCCCTGGCGCGGGCGGTGAAAATGGTCAGGGAGGAACGGCGTCAGGTGCTGTTGAATGTCGTCGTTTCGGAAGTTCTGTAGGGACGCCGCGGATGAATGAGACAACCATCCTGCCGTCCATGCGGGTCGATGGCCAGGTCGCCCTGGTCACGGGCGCCGGCCGGGGCATTGGCCGGGGCTGCGCCCTGGCCCTGGCCGAGGCGGGCGCGGAGGTCATCGTCATGAGCCGGACCGAGTCCGAGCTCGTCGATCTGGCGGCGGAGATCGAGGCCAAGGGCGGCCGCGCCAGGGCCATGGCCTGCGACATTACCGACACCGAGGCGCTGGGGGCGGCGTTCGAAAGCATCGAGCGCCTGGATATTCTGGTCAACTACGCCGGCACCAATGTTCCGAAGGCGTTCCTGGAGGTCGATATCGCGTCCCTGGATCTGATCTTGAACCTCAATATCCGGGCGGCATTTCTGGTGGCGCAGGCCGCCGCCAGGATCATGGACCGCCAGGGCGGCGGCGTGATCATCCATCTCTCCTCCACCTTCGGCAAGGTGGGACGGCCCAACTCCACGGTCTATTCCGGCAGCAAGCATTTTATCGAGGGCTTGACCAAATCGTCCGCCGTGGAGTTGGCGCCCAGGAATATCCGCGTCGCCGCCGTCGCCCCGACCGCCATCGTGACACCCTTGCTGGCGGAACGCCTGTCCGATCCCGATTATGCCGCGCGCCTGACCTCCGGCATTCCCATGGGCCGGCTGGGCCAGGTGCAAGACGTGGTGGGCGCCGTGGTCTTTCTGGCCTCGCCCGCCGCCGCCCTGATCACGGGCAGCACGCTCATGGTCGATGGCGGCTGGACGGCGCTATAGGCATGAACGGGGACCGGGTCCTGATCGCGGGCGCCGGACCGGTTGGCTTGAGCGCGGCCGCCTATCTGACGCGGCATGGCATCCCCGTCACCCTGTTCGAGGCCGAGGCGCGGTTGCCCGAAAACCTGCGCGCCTCCACCTTTCATCCGCCTACCCTGGACATGCTGGCCCCCTATGGCGCCGCACAGGGCCTGATCGACCAGGGCCTGATCGCCCCGAAATTTCAATTCCGCGACCGCGGGAACGGCTGCCTGGCCGAGTTCGATTTCGCCGTGCTGGCGGACGATACCGAGCATCCGTTCCGGGTGCAGTGCGAACAGTTCAAGCTGAACCATCTGCTGCATGACTGGATGGCCGCCCAGGGTGGCGCCGACGTCCGCTTCGGACATGCCATAACGGGTGTCAGGCAGGACGACGGCGGCGTCACCGCCATTGTCGATACCCCTGGCGGCGAGGAAGAATTTCAGGGCCGCTGGCTGATCGGGGCCGAGGGCGCCAACAGCGTCATGCGTCAGGCCCTGGACATCCCGTTCGAGGGCTTCACCTGGGACGAACGCTTCCTGGTGGTCTCCACGCCCTATCCCTTCGAACAGGCCATGGCGGATCTGTCATTGGTCAACTATTTCGCCGATCCGGAACAATGGTTTTTCCTTTTGAAGGTACCCGGCCTGTGGCGGGCCCTGTTCCCGACAAGGGCGGAGGAGACGGAGGAGGAAATTTTTGATCCCGTCCGCATAGAGGCCCGCATGCAATGGGCCTGGGCCAAGAGCGAACCATACGAACATCGCCACACCACGCTCTACCGGGTGCATCAACGGGTGGCCGAGCAATACCGCAAGGGCCGGGTGTTCCTGGCCGGCGATGCCGCCCATATCAACAATCCCCTGGGCGGCATGGGCATGAACGGCGGCATTCACGATGCCTTCAACTTGGCGGAAAAAATGGCCGCCGTCTGGCATGGGGAGGCGGACGAGGGCCACCTGGACCTCTACGAAGCCCAGCGCCGCCCCATCGCGCTCGACTACGTCAACAACCAAACCATCCGCAACAAACAAAACCTGGAAGCCTCCACGCCCGAGGCGCAACAAACCTTCCGCGATTTCCTGGCCGAGGTCTCCTCCGACCCGCGAAAAACCCGCGACTACCTGCTCCGCACCTCCATGATCGCCAGCCTCCGCGAAGCCGCCAAGATCACGGATTCCTAGGGCCACCAACCGAGGCTCAATGAATAGGGGGACATGTACTTGTTACGTGTCCCCAAAATTCGGATGCCGGACCAAAGCGCCCAGCATGGCAATCGCCGTGCGGAAGTGTTCTTTGGGCCGGATGATTACCAGGCCTATATGGACCCGCTTGTCACCGCGAAACCGCGCCCGTAATTTTGGCTGCTCTTTTTGCCCAAACGCCGGGCTTCCTCGCCCATGACCACCGCCACGCGGCCTGAAAGTCATCGAGGGCGAAGGATTAATAGAGTAAACTGTCACTTAAATTCCGCAGCCTCCGCCAAGCCGCCAGGATCACGGATTCCTAAGCCCACCAACCGTGGCTCCATGAATTGGGGGACACGTAACAAGTACATTTCCCCCTATTCACCCCGGCCATAAGCACAAGCGGAGATTTTTTGGGGACATGTACTTGTTACGTGTCCCCAAAATTCGGATGCCGCAAAAATGCGGTGACACGCAAAAATGCGGCGACAGTTTACTCTATTGCCTTGCATATCGAGTGATCCAGCCAAATACCATAGTTCGTGCTATTTCCCCAATCGCCGGGCCTCATCGCCCATGACCACCGCCACGCGGCCTTGGGAAAGGCGGCCGAGGACCACCGCCATGGCGTCCTGAAAATCGTCCAGGGCGAAGGTTTGGGTGACGCGGGGGTTTAATTTGCCTGCTTCGAACCAGGCGAAAAGTTTGGCCAGCAGCGCCTGCATCAGGGGGGAATGTTGGTCGCGGACGTCCCTGTCGCTCCAGCCGAAATAGAAGCCCATGTTCAGGCCGCGGACGGAGATGTTCTTGAGCAGCAGGATATTGGCGGGGATTTGTTGGATGGTGCCGCCGGCGAAGCCCACGGGCATGATCCGGCCCTCGGGCGCCAGGCAGCGCAGGGATTGTTCGAACACTTCGCCGCCCACGGGGTCATAGATGGCGTTGACGCCTTCGCCCGCCGTTAACGCCAGCACGCCATCCCGGAACGGGGCCGCGCGGTAGTTGATGACATGATCGGCGCCGTGCGCCTTGGCGATGGCCATTTTCTCGTCCGCGCCGACGGTGGCGATGACCTGGGCGCCCAGGATCTTGCCGATCTCGATCGCGGCGATGCCGACGCCGCCCGCGCCGCCGTGGACCAACAGCGTCTCGCCGGGCTTGACGTTCAATTGATGCGGCCAGGTCAGGGCGGCGCAAGAGGTGGAATAGGAATTGGTGAAACAAATGGCGCGGTGAAATTCCAGGCTGTCGGGGATGACGAAGGTGTTGGCCTCGTAGGCCACTGCTTCTTCCGCCAGGCCGCCCCATTCGACGATGGCGCAGACCCGGTCGCCAACCTTGATGCGGCGGGTCTCGGCGCCGACCTCCCTCACGATGCCGGCGATTTCCGATCCGGGTGAAAAGGGCCGGGGCGGCTTGCGTTGATAACGCCCCGCGACCACCAGGGATTGGGCAAAACTGACGCCCGCGGCCTGGGTTTCAACGCGCACCTGGTTCGGCAGCAAAGTCGGTTCGGGACAGTCTTGCACCGCCAAGTTCTCGAACTCGGTCCAATCTTCAACCCATACGCCACGCATGACCCCTACCCCTTATGAAAACAGTTTGTGAATTTCCGCCCGATGCATGATCTTAGCGCTGGGAGACACCAAGAAAAGAGAAGATTGATGAGCATTGAGAAAATCCGCGTCGGCCTGATCGGCGCCGGCGGCAATACCACCAAACTGCACATCCCCGGCCTTCAGGCCCAGGACGGCGTTGCAATCATGTCGGTGGCCAACCGCACCGCCGCCTCCGGCCAACGGGTGGCGGATGAATTCAATATCCCCCACGTCGCCACGGATTGGCTGGAGATTATCGAGGACCCGGAAATCGATGCCATCTGCATCGGCACCTGGCCCTACATGCATGCGCCCATGACCATCGCCGCCCTGGAGGCGGGCAGGCATGTTTTGTGCGAGGCGCGCATGGCGCTGAATGCCGACGAGGGCCACGACATGCTGGCGGCCTCGCGCCGGGCGCCGCGCCAGGTGGCGCAGATCGTGCCGGCGCCCCACACCCTGGCCTTCGACCAAACCATTATCGAGATGATCGGCGCCGGCTATATCGGCGATTTGATCACATTGGACGCCCGTATCGCCCAGGGTGATTTCCCCAATCCAGGTTCCCCCATTACCTGGCGTCAGGACCGCGACCTTTCGGGCAACAACATCATGTCCATGGGCATCTGGTACGAGGCCATGATGCGTTGGCTCGGTCCCATGGCGACGCTGTTCGCCGCCGGTAGGGCGGTGGTGCCGCACCGGGTCGATGAGACGGGCCGGCGGGTTGCCATGGCCATTCCCGACCACCTGGACATCATGGGAACAATGGAACAGGGCGGGCAGGTCCGCTTCAACGTCTCCACCGTGCTGGGACATCCCCCCGCCGCCGTCGATGTCTGCATATTCGGCACGGACGGCACCTTGCGCCTGCTTCAGGCCGGCTCCGACCCCATGACGCTGTATGCGGGCAAGCGCGGCGACGGGGGTTTGGCGCCGGTGGCTATCGATGCCGCCAAGAAGGGCGGCTGGCGGGTGGAAGAGGAATTCATCAACGCAATTCGCGGCCTGGAAACCATCAGCCACACGGACTTCACCACGGCGGTCAAATACATGGAGTGGACCGATGCCGTAACCGAATCGCTAAGAACCGGCCAATCCGTGTCATTGCTTTAAGACCAACTTTCAGGCAACGGCCCCCTCGGGCCCCGAGGCGAGATGGAATGTGGCCAGCCGCCCTGACCGAACATACGGCCGGAGCGGTTGGCATCACATTGCCTTGTCTAGCAGACCCTTGATAATCGCCTGATCGGTATGGGCGACGATGCGGCCGATTTCGCCTTCGCTGTTCAACAAGACCAGGGTGGATTGGTAGCGTACCTTGTGTTGCTTGCTAAGCGGCGATCCACGGTATTTCATAAAATCGACGGACACGAAGGTGATTTTGCCGTCGTAGGCGCTGTTGGTTTCGCGGAGTGCCTTGATCGCACGGACCTGGCGGCGGCAGGCGGGTCACCAATCCGCATTGAATTCCAGCAACACGGCGCGCCCTTGCGCCAAGGCGGTGCTGACCGCCTCGGGCGAATATTGCACCGTTTCCCCGCCCGCCTGGGCGGCCGCCGCCGGGGCCAGCGGCATCGGCAAGGCTAGAATGGCGGCAAACTGCAATAAAGTTCGACGAAACATAACATCACCTTTGCGAATTCAGACAGAAACCGAAATATCCCGCAGCCAGTCCGGAATGAGATCCGGCAACAAGCCCGCGAAACATAATCTACCCCAAACTGAATGCCCGCGCCCACCAACAAAAACGTGATCCCCGCGACCGGTTTCGCCTCGCCATGTGTCCTCTCGATCGCCGCGATTGCGGCGCAAGGGGCGAATTGCGTACTATCGGGCCATGTCAGCCCCCCTCCGCCAGCGCGCCGTCATTGTGTTCGCCGATGCCGGCGGCCCCGCGCCATCGCGCCAAGCGGAGGAGGCCACCGCTCGGGACCGTTTCAAAGAGTTGGCGGACGAAATATTCAAGCCTTTGTTGAAACAGTATCGTGGCCGCCTGGTGAAAACCATGGGTGAAGGCTTTGTCATGACCTTCACCTCCGCCGTGGCGGCGGTGAGCTTCGCGATCGATGTGCAGCGTACCTTGCCCGTGCATCAGAGCCAATGGCCTGAACGCCGGCGCCTGCGTTTTCGCATGGGTGTCGATCTGGGCGATATCATTGCCGATGGCGGCGATGTGCGGGGCGGCGGCGTCACGGCGGCGTCCGGCCTGCGGGTTTTAGCGGCGCCGGGCGGCATGGTGATATCGGGCGCCGTATTCGATCAGGCGCACCGCCGCCTTGACCAAGTGGCCTTCCAAGAGATGGAAGCGCCGACCGTGGAACATAATTCCGGGCCCGTGCGGGCCTACAAGGTTCTTTTGGACCCTTCGGCGTTGGAGAAGATTGCCAAAAGACCATCGATGTTCAGCGGCCGGCGGATTGCCACGGTACTGTTGACGCTGATCATTCTGGCCGGCGCGGCACTGTGGAAGCTGCGTCCCTGGGATTAAAAGTATCCGCGGGCCTGATCCGCTCACGCCCCCCGCCGGCATGGAATTATCTTGTGCGGGGTGGCGTCATGGCTAGATTGGCTGCTGCTAAATTTGTTGGCGTAATATTTGCGTGAGGTCAGGTGTCATGGATTTCGAAACCTGGTGCGGGAACGCAAAAGCATTCGAGGTTACAAGAAAGATCCGGTACCGAAACAGCTCATCGAGGAGATCATCGGGATCGCCAAGGGCGCGCCGTCGTCCATGAATACCCAGCCGTGGTTCTTTCATGTCATCTCCGGCGAACCCTTGGAGCGCATCCGCGAGGGCAATACGGCTCGCATGCTGGCGGGCGCCGAGGTGCAGCGGGAGATCCCCATGCCCGGCGGCTACGAAGGCATTCACCGCCAACGGCAGATCGAGGTCGCCGTGCAATTGTTCGAGGCCATGGGCATTGCCCGCGATGACAAGGAACGCCGCCAGGACTGGGTCATGCGCGGCTTTCGGCAGTTCGATGCCCCGGTGTCCATTGTCATGACCTATGACAAAAGCCTGGAACCGGCGACCGTCAGCCACTTTGATCTGGGCGCGGTGGTCTATGGCCTGGTGCTGGCGGCATGGACTAGGGGCCTGGGCACGGTGATCAACGGCCAAGGCATCATGCAATCCGCCGTGGTGCGCGAACATGCCCAAATTCCCGAATGGCCGACCATCATGACCCGCATCGCCATGGGCTATCCCAATCACGAATTTTCCGCCAACGAGGTAAAATCCAGACGCACGCCCAACGAAGACATCGTCACCTTCGTGGGATTTGAAGATTAGACTTCTTCGCTCACGCTTGTGCGCAAGAGCGCACCGCTCCGCGCGGGCGGCGCATAAGCGCCGGGCCGCCGTCGCGGCCTTGAGCGACCATT
>JAYGEB010000060.1:0-21237 GCA_046582595.1 Alphaproteobacteria bacterium
CATATCTACGTTTCAACTGGAGCACCTGGAGGCGAGATCATGAACGGCGTGGTATTCCTCGGCGATCGGCAGCTCGAGGTCCGGCAGTTCCCGGACCCCAGTCCTGGGCCGGGACAGGTAGTGATCGAGATGAAGGCCGCCGGCGTGTGCGGCAGCGACCTCCGGCCCTACAGGTCCTCGCCCGAAGAGCTGGGCGATCGGCGTTCGGTGATCTGCGGCCACGAGCCCTGCGGCGTGGTCGTCGAGCTGGGCGCGGCGGTGGGCGAGCGGGAGGCCCGGGTCGGCCAGCGGGTGATGGACCACCATTACCAGGGCTGTGGCGTTTGCCGCCACTGCATGGCCGGCTGGCGGCAGATGTGCGTCGATGGCGCCATCGTCTTCGGCTCGGTCGCGCACGGGGCGCACGCGCCCTACATGAAGGTTCCCGTCGATACCCTGGTGACGTTGCCCGATGAACTATCGTTCGAGACCGGCGCGGCGATCGCCTGTGGCACCGGCACCGCCTACGGCGCCCTGGGCCGGCTGTCATTGCACGGTGACGAGACCATCGCCATCTTCGGCCAGGGTCCGGTGGGTCTTTCGGCCAGCCAACTGGCGCACGCCATGGGTGCCCGCGTTATCGCCCTTGATATCTCGCCCGAGCGCCGCCAGCTCGCCTTGGACATGGGCGCGGACATCGTCCTTGATCCCATGGCCGGCGACCCGGTCGAGGCAATTTTGGAGCTTACCCAGGGCGAGGGCGCCCACAAGACCCTGGATGCCTCGTCCTCGCCCGAGGCCCGCGCCCAGGCAGTGCGCGCGACGCGGGCCTGGGGCGCTTGCTGCTACGTTGGCGAGGGCGGCGAGGTGACGCTGGAGGTCAGCCCCGATCTGTTGCGCCGGCAGATCACCTTGATCGGCTCGTGGACCTTTTCCACCGTCGGTCTGAGCGATTGCGCCCGTTTCGTCGCCGAACGGGGCGTCGATGTGGACCGCCTGTTCACGCACCGCTGGCGTCTGGATCAGGCGGAGGAGGCCTATCAACTGTTCGACCGGCAGAAAACCGGCAAGGGCGTATTTCTGCCGTCGTAGGGAGGAACGAGAGATGACTGAATTGAGCCAACGGCAACAGAAGATCAAGGACACTTTCATTGCGAACCGTGGCTATTGGGCCGAGATCTGGGAGCAGATCCTGCGCCTCGGCCCCGACTATTTCGAGGCCTACACGGCGCTGTCGTCGGTGCCCTGGACCCATGGCGTGCTGGAGCCCAAGGTCAAGGAGTTCATGTACATCGCCGCCGATGCCTCGACCACGCATCTTTACAACGCCGGCACCCGCATCCACATGGAGAACGCCCTGCGCCACGGCGCCACGGTGGACGAGGTGTTCGAGGTGTTGCAGAAGACCTCCGTGCTGGGCATTCATTCCTGCACCGTCGGGGTGCCGATCCTGCTGGAAGAACTGGCGGCCGCGGGCATGCTGGAGGACGAGGCGCTGGATGAGCGGCGGACGGCGCTGAAAGCGGCCTTTACCGAGAACCGGGGCTATTGGGCGCCGTTCCTGGAAGGTATCCTGCAACTCAGCCCGGAATTTTTCGAGGCCTACCTGAAGCCGTCATCGGTGCCCTGGCTGACCGGCACCCTTGCGCCAAAGGTGAAGGAATTCGTCTATGTCGCCATCGATGCGGCGACGACCCATCTTTACGAACCCGGCCTGCGCCAGCATATCAGGAATGCCATTGGCCACGGCGCCACCAAGGACGAGTTGATGGAGGTGCTGCAACTGGTCTCGGCCATCGGCGTCCATACCATGACCGAGAGCGTGCCGATCCTGATGAAGGCTGCCGAGGCGGCCGGGAGGCCAGACTAAGCAAGATGCGCCCTATTCTTGCGGTCCCCGGTGTTTTTCGACACAATGAAGTCCACCGAACCGTCCACTGGGCCGTCCACTCGGCGGTCCACCGGACATTTCGGACTCTTTCATGCAGATCCCCTTTTTGAATGCCGTACCGTAAGTGAGGATAAGTAACGTGTCTGCCGATTCAAAGACTGAAAGTAAACGCGAGGCGGAGGTCGACGTGGACTATGACGCCGTGGTTGTCGGCGCCGGTTTCGCCGGCCTGTATATGCTGCATCGCCTGCGCGGCATGGGCCTCTCCGCGCGGGCGTTCGAAGCCGGCGGCGGTGTTGGAGGCACCTGGTACTGGAACCGCTATCCGGGCGCGCGCTGCGATATCATGAGCATGCAGTATTCCTATTCCTTCTCGGAAGAATTGGATCAGGAATGGAGCTGGTCGCAGAAATATTCGCCGCAGCCGGAGATCCTCGACTATGCCAACCATGTCGCCGACCGCTTCGATCTGCGCCGAGACATCCGCTTCGATACAAAGGTGACGGCGGCGACATTCGAGGAAGCGGAGAAGCGCTGGGTTATTGAAACCGACCAGGGCGATTCCGTGACGGCGCAATTTTTCGTCATGGCGGTGGGCTGCCTCTCATCGGCGAACCGGCCGCCATTCGAGGGCCTGGAGGATTTCAAGGGCCCGGTTTACCATACCGGCGAATGGCCGCACGAGGGCGTGGATTTCACCGGCCTGCGGGTGGGCGTCATCGGCACCGGGTCTTCGGCGATCCAGTCCATCCCGGTCATCGCGCGGCAGGCCGAGGCGCTGACGGTGTTCCAGCGCACGCCGAACTTTTCCGTTCCGGCCTGGAACGAGAAGATGGACCCGGAAGAAGAACGGGAGGTGAAGGCGGATTATCCGGGCCTGCGGGCGAAAATGCGTGCCCGGCCAACCGGATTCTATTTTGAATTCAACGCCCAGCCGGCTCTCGATGCGACGGCGGAGGAGCGCGAAAGCCAATACGAGACCTTCTGGGACCGGGGCGGCCTGCCCTTCCTTGGCGCCTTTGGCGATTTGCTGTTCGAAAAGGACGCCAATGACACGATCGCCGAATTCGGCCGGCGGAAAATCCGTGACGTCGTGGACGATCCCGCCACCGCCGATCTGTTGTGCCCGGACGATATTTTCGGCTGTAAACGCCTGTGCGTCGATAGCGGATATTTCGAGACCTACAATTTGCCGCATGTGTCCCTGGTCGATATCTCGAAAATGCCAATCGAGCGTTTTACCAAGCAGGGCATCGTGACGGACGGCGTCGAATACCCGCTCGACGCGGTGGTTTGCGCCACGGGCTTCGCGGCCATGACCGGATCGTTCGATAACATTCGCATCACGGGCCGGGACGGTCTGGCCTTGACCGAAAAATGGCGGGCCGGGCCGCGGACCTACCTGGGCCTTGCCTCGGCGGGTTTCCCGAACCTGTTCATGATCACCGGGCCGGGCAGCCCCTCGGTGCTGGCCAGCATGATCCAGGCTATCGAGCAGCACGTGGACTGGATGGTCGATTGCATGGGCCATATGCGCGATATCGACGCCCAGACCATTGAACCCACCGTTGAATGTGAAGATGACTGGGTTGAGCATGTCAACGAAGTCGCGAAAATATCGCTGCGCTCCACCTGCAGCTCCTGGTACGTCGGGGCGAACGTGCCGGGCCGGCCGCGGGTCTTCATGCCCTACATCGGCGGTTTTCCCATCTATGTGAACAAATGCAATGACGTCATGACCAACGGCTTCGAAGGCTTCGTGCTGGACGGCACGAAAAATTCCACGGCCGCGCCGCGGGTCCGCTTGACCGAACGATGGCGGGTGCCCGTGGACATGGATGTCATCTCACCCGCCGCGATCGTCGCCAGACGGGTGCCGATCGTCTGAAGCATTTTCAACTAATGTTGAAACGCCGGGCGGGGGAGCGGGCGGCCCGGACGACATTGAGAATGCCCTGATTCTCGTATTTTTTCCGCCGGCCATGCGGCAAGCGGCCCGGCGTCAATTGGCGGCGAAACAATACAGCAGTCCGGCGCCACCCGTTGACCGCAAATTGTCCTGGCTGCAGCCGCGCGTGCCATGGGCCGAGGTCCAGGAAATGTTGCCGCCGCCGTGGCGGTCGTGATGCCCGACGCTGGCGCTGCCTTTGTCATTGCTGGTCCAGTTGCCGCAGGTACGATCGCCCTTTTCCCAAGGGAAATAGGCCGTGCCGTCGTCCTTCGAACCGGTCAGAATGTCGTGCCGGTTGGGCTTGTCGCCTCGACCGTTGACCAATTCGCCGTTTTCATCCACCGCCGTCCGCTTGACGAGGTTGGGGTTGATGTGGAGCTGATCAAGATCGCTGGCGATCAAGTCACCCTTGGCATTGTACCAGGGGCCTCGTCCGATCCGGTCCCGGGCCGAAATGCCGCGCCCGCTTTTGACTTGGGTGGAAAGATAGGCGCGCCAGGTGCGGCCTTTCGAGCCGGCGGCCTCGGCCAGTTTCTTGCAATGGGCATCGCCGCCCGCCAAGCCGCCGAGATTGGCGCCATCGCCGATGCCGACGCTGGTGACGAAAAACCCATGGGGTGATCGCCGGCGATCGCCGACGGATTGCCGAGCAATAGTACCAACCCGCCGGCGGCGCCGACCGCCGTCAACATCTTACCAATTTTCATTTTGACGTTCTTCCCCTGTGGCCGGTTTCAGGATCTGAAAACACGGCTGAAACTCTAGAGCGGCCAGTACGGATTGCCTAGATCCCGCGGCGCGGCATCACGGTTAAATGAACGGCCTGGACCGGCTGTCTTCAGTGGCGCATGGCCTGTGCCGTCAACCGTTAGACGATGTCCTTTGGGTTGACCTCGTTTTCCAAGGTTTCGCCGTTCACGAAGCGGACGATATTATCCAGGAAAAGCTGCTCCCAGCGCCCATGGGAGCCGTTGCCCGCGAAGGAAGTGTGCGGGGTGAGGCGTACTTTTGGGTGGGACCAGAGCGGGTCATCCTCGGGCAGGGGTTCTTGCCGGAAAACATCCAATACCGCCGCCGCGAGGCGGCCATTGTCGAGGGCGGCGATCATGGCGGCATCGACGATCAGGGCGCCACGGGCGACATTAATCAGCATGGCGCCGTCCTTCAGCGCCCGGAAGAAGCTTTCATCGGCGAAATCGCGGGTGTCTTTGTTGAGGGAACAGGCCAGGACCACCACATCCGCCTCGGCCAGGAAGCTGTCAAGCTCGGCCATGGTGCCCGCCCGGTCCACGATAGGGGAGGTCTCGGGCGAACGGCGCACCACGGCGGTGGTCGCGCCAAAAGATTTGACTCGTTTCGCCACCTCCCGCCCGATCGCGCCGAAGCCGATGATCAGCCAGTTCATCCCGGAGATCTCGCGGAACGGCGTCGTCCGCCATAGTTTTTCGGCTTGCTGGTTCCGTTGCATCTCGATTGGTTGCAACAAACTCAAGGCTTGCGCCAGGACGTATTCGGCAATTGCGACGCCCTGCGCGCTGCTGTTGCAAATGCGGACGCCGCTGTCCGATATTTTCTTGTAATTGGGGTTGTCGAGACCGGCGTTGAAAGTTTGCAAAACGCCAACGGATTTGCACTCCAGCACCAGTTCAAACGCCGCTCCCAGGCCGCCATTGGCCGAGATGGCCGGACTGAACCAGAAATAATCGATTTCGGCCGGACCATTGGCTGAAACCCAGCCGTCCTTGCCGAAGGGGTGGATGACGATATCCAGCGCCAGCGCCTCGAGGCGTTCGCGGATGAGCTCAAGCGTCTGGTAGTAAATGGCGACGGTAACGGGCATGAATGGCCTCTCCCAACAAATTCACATGGCGCCAATATATAGACCATGCCCCTCCGGCCATCCACGGGATCATCCCCGGATGGGAAGCGGGTGGCTTGGAACAATCTTGAAACTAGTCCATGACGACGCCACCGCCGACGTTGATGGCCTCGCCGGTGATTTCGCGGGCCTCGCCGGAGGCCAGGAAGACGGCCGTATTGGCGATATCGTCGGCGCTTTGCAGGCGTTGCAGGGGGATGTTCTCGGCCGCGAAGCGAGCGCCGATTTCAGCCGCCGTGCCGCCCTCGGTATTGCTCCGCGCCTCCCAGCCGCGCCAGGCCATGCCCTCATCCGAGATATAGCCGGGGCAAATGGCGTTGACCCGGACCCGTGGCGCAAGCTCCACCGCCAGCGCCCGGTTCATGCCCAATACCCCCGCCTTGGTGGCGCCATAGACCGACAGCTCCGGCCAGCCGCGTTTTCCGGCCTGGGACGACATGTTGATCATCACCGCGTCGCCCTCGTCATACAGGGCCTGGGCAAAGGCCTGGGCGCAGAGGATAACGCCCTTCAAATTGACCGCCAGCAGGGCATCGATCAGCGCTTCCGGGATTTCGGTGATCCGGCCCCGGCCGCTGAGGCCGGCGTTGTTGACCAGCACGTTGACGCCGCCAAGCCGCTTGCCGGCTTCCACCGCCATGGCCTGGACTTCCGCCAGGGAGGTCACGTCGCAACGGATGGCGGAGATATCGCCCGCGCCAGAAAGCTCCGCCGCCGTGTGGTCCGCCGCCGCCCCGTCGATATCGGCGATCACCACCGATGCGCCCTCGCGCAGATAGGCTGCCGCGATGGCCCGCCCGATGCCCGCCGCGCCCCCCGTGATCACCGCCCGCCGGCCCGCCAAACGTCCCGCCATGGTTTTCCTCCCAATTTCCTATTTGATGGCTGCTGTTCGCGTTACGATAGCCTGATCCGCGCTGTCTGAACATAAGGTGCCGCCGCATGGCCGCCGGGTTGTCATCGCAGGGCACGCCGGGTTACCCTGTTCACGCTTTAGGTCCGCGCTTTGGAGAGATCATCGCCCCGCCCGGCCATTTGCCCGTGAGGCGGAACGCACAAAAAGAATACGAGCGAACAAGGGAGACGTCTGATGGATGTTGGCATGATGATGGTATTCGCCAGCTACGGCTGGGATGATTGTCCCGATGCCCGCGTGTGGGAAGAGGAGATTGGACTGGCCAGGATGGCCGCCGATCTAGGCTTTGATTGTCTGTGGTCGGCCGAGCATCACTTCAACGACTATTCCTTCGTGCCCGACAACATCAACCTGATGACCTATTTGATGGCGATCTGCCCCGACATTGATGTGGGCACGGCGGCGGTCATTCTGCCCTGGCATGATCCCCTCCGGGTGGCCGAGAACGCCGCCGTGCTGGATATGTTGAGCAAGGGCCGCCTCCGCCTCGGAATGGGGCGCGGGCTGGCGCGGCGGGAGTTCGAGGCCTTCCGCCTCTCCATGGATGAATCCCGCGGCCGCTTCGACGAGGCGGCGCCGATGATCATCAACGCCCTGAAGACCGGCTTTATCGAGGGCGATGGCCCGTATTACCCTCAGCCCCGCACGGAAATCCGCCCCCGGCCGCAATATTCCTTCGATGGGCGCATCTACGCCGTGGCGTCGAGCGAGGATTCCGTGGATTCCGCCGCCAAGCTGGGCGCCCACCAGGTGATGTTCGCTGATCGGCCCTGGGAGATGCGGGTGCCGGCGATCGAGCGCGGGCGGGAGTTGCACCGCAAGTATCACGGCACCGAACCGCCGGTCATCATGCTGACGGAATTCTGCATCTGCGGCACCGACCTTGCCGACACGGAGGAGGAAGCCCGCCAGTACCAGGGCAAGTTCGTCGAGAGCAATTTTCATCACTACGAATTCCTGGGCGAGCATTTCAAGACCGTGAAAGGCTACGACTCCTACCAGGAGAAGGCCGAGATCGCCCGCAAGAGCGGCGCCGAGGGCGCCGTGGCGGGCTTCATGCAGGCCGCCAGTTGGGGCACGCCGGACAGGATCCTGCGCGGCTTGGAGGAGCGGCGCAACGTGGTCGGCGACTTCGAATTGAACATCGCCTTCCGCTTCGGCGGCACGCCTTTGGCGGTCTCGGAGCGGGGCCTGAAACTATTCGCCAAGGAAGTGCTGCCGGTACTCAAGTCGTGGGGCCCGGCCGAATCCGCCTCGGCGGCGGAGTAATCTGCCGAGGTATGAACCTCGCATCATCAAAATCGACCCCGTGGCGGCGATCAGTCTGCTTCGCTGAAGCGCCGGGGCCGGGGCAAGAACAGAAACAGCAAGAAGGCGCAGATCGCGGCTATCGCGCACAGGGTGAAGGCCTGGCCATAGTCGCCGTTGATATCGCGCAGATAGCCGGCAAGCGCCGGGCCCCAGGCGCCCAGGATACCCGCGCCGCCGAATATAAAGCCGCCAATGGCGCCCGCGTGGGCGCGTCCGAACAGATCCCCCACCAGAGCCGGAAACAGGGTCGCGATGCCGCCGTAGAAAAAGCCGAACCCCGCCGCGCCGATGTAAAGGACTGTTGAACTTTCCGCCACGAAGAAGACCGCGAAGGCCGCGATCTGCACCGATAATGCCAGCACCATGGCCGGCTTGCGCCCGATACGGTCCGACAGGCCCCCCAGGGTGATGCCGCCCGCGAAGGCAAAGAGGCCGGTGATACTGATGGCCATGGCGCCGCCCATGGCGGACAGGCCAATATCGCGCGCGAGTAGGGGAATGTGAACGAACGGCACCGTGACCGTCAGCAGAACGACCGCGAAGGCCAGTAGAAACATCCAAAACGATACGGTCCGCCGCGCCTCCCCCAGGGTCCATGACGCATCCGGCTCCGCCATGAATTGTTGATCGCCCGATGGCGCCTCGGGATCCGCGCCATCGGGCAACAGTCCTTTCAGTTCCGGACCACGCACCATGAAACGGGCGGCGATATTGATCAGGACAAACATTGCCGCGCCCAATATGAGCAATCCGGTCCGCCAGCCCCATTGTTCGATCATGTAGGAGGACAGCATGGGCACGGCGAGGATGCCGCAAGAGGCGCCGCAGGAAGTGATGCCCAGCGCCAGGCCCCGCCGGCGCTGAAACCACCGCACCACCGTCATGTTGCAGGGAATATAGGCGGTGCTCATGCCCAGGGCGGCGACAATGCCGTAGGCCAGATATAGCTGCCATTGCAGGGATATTTGGCTGGTGGCCATGATGCCAAGGCCCAGCAACACGCCGCCCAGACCGATCACCCGCCGGGGCCCGAGGCTATCCGTGAGCCGCCCGCTGAGCAGGCTGAAGCCGGTATAGACCAAAGAGTACAAAGAAAACGCGCCGCCCAGACTGGCCCGCTGCCAGCCCAGTTCGTCCACCATGGCCGGCACGAAGACGCCAAAGGAATATTGCACGCCGTAGGTGAGGAACAGCACCACAAAGGCGCAGCCCACGACAATCCAGCCATAGAACGCTGTCTTCATTAGAGCAATTTTCATTCAATCGGAGTCGCTATCGCGACCCAAGTGATTGGTTCAATAGCTCTTTTCTGAAGAGTTCGAGCATGTTTAAAAAGAACATGCTCTAGGCGGCATCTTCGAGGATCATGGCGGAGGCTTTTTCGCCGATCATGATGGTCGGGGCGTTGGTGTTGCCGGCGATGATGGACGGCATGATCGAGGCGTCGGCGACGCGGAGCCGGTCGATGCCGTGGACCCGCAGGCGGGCATCGGTCGCCGAGTCGATCTCATTGCCCATGCGGCAGGTGCCGACCGGGTGATAGTTGGCGATGCCGCGGGCGCGGACGTCGGCCAGCAGGTCCTCGTCGCTGCCGACGCCGGGGCCCGGCAAGACCTCCTCGACCATATAATCGGCCAGCGCCGGCTGGTTGGCGATTTGGCGGCACACCCGCATGCCGTGCAGGATGGCCTCCTTGTCGTATTCGCTGCGCAGAAATTCATAGCGGATGGCGGGCGGGGCCAGGGGGTCGGGGCTTTTCAGGCGCACGGAACCATCGCAATCGGGGCGCAGGTGCACCGGGCTCAACGTGAAGGCGGAAAACGGAAACGGTATGACGTCATCCGCCGTCCGGCTCGCGGCACTCCAGGTGAACATATTGATTTGAATATCGGGACGCTCCAGCCGCGGGTTGCTGCGGATAAAGGCGCCGGCGGTAATCCCCGTGCTGGCCAAGGGCCCCGATTGCAGCAGGGCATATTGCGCGCCCGCCAAAAGCCGCCGGGGCAGGCTGAACGCCAGATCATTCATGGTGACCGGCTGGGCGCAGCGGAAACTCAGGTAGGTGTTGAAGTGATCCCGAAGATGCGCGCCGACGCCCGCCAGATCACGGTGTATCTCTATACCAAAATCCCGCAACAATTTGCCCGGCCCGATGCCCGAAAGCTGCAACAATTGCGGCGAACCGAAGGCGCCGCCGCAGACGATGACCTCGCCCCACGCCCGGGCCCGTCGGATACCCGCGGGCGTCTGGTATTCGATGCCGACGGCTCGGCCGTCCTCGATCAAAACCCGGCGCGCCTGGGCGGAGGTTTCAATGTGTAAATTTTGCCGCTTGCGGGCCGGCGCCAGATAGGCTTTCGCCGCGCTCCAGCGGCGGTGCTTGGAGCCGGTGACTTGGAAGAAACCGGTGCCTTCCTGTTCGGGGCCGTTGAAATCCGGATTGGCCGGAATGCCGCTTTCCTGGGCGGCGGCGATCATTGCCTCGGGCAAGGCACCGGGCTGGGAAATATCGGACACCCGCAAGGGGCCGCCCGATCCATGCAGATCATCGCCGCCGCGCTCGTTATCCTCCGCCTTTTTGAAGAACGGCAGCACGGAATCCCAATCCCAGCCTTCCAGGCCGCGTTGCCGCCACTCGTCATAGTCGGCCGGCGCGCCGCGCATATAAATCATGCCGTTGATCGAGCTGCTGCCGCCCAACACCTTGCCGCGCGGCTGATACAAAACCCGGTTGTTGAGCGAGGCCACGGGTTCGCTCTGGAATTTCCAATTTACCCGTTCGTCCGTGAAAACCTTGGTGAAACCAAGGGGAACATGGATCCAGGGATTGCGGTCCCGGGGGCCGGCTTCCAGCAGCAGAACGCTGTACCGGCCAGACTCGCTCAACCGGGCCGCGACGGCGCAGCCGGCGGAGCCGGCGCCACTGACGATAAAATCGAATATTGTTTCGTCCGCCACCATGATCGGGCGCTCCTCCAGCGTTGTCACCATAATCGGCACATGGCGATGGTGCCGGTTCCATGCGTTGGTAGGGAGTTTACCCTTGATGGTGGACATTGCGAAACCCTGGGCAGACCGGCGGATCTAGCGAAGCGCCCCCTGGGGCCGCCCGTGCGATGCTGGTGGTATGGTTGCCCTTTCCGGCGGTTCAGGGACGGTGCCGGGCCGTCGCCAGTAGATAAAGGCCGGCGCCGAGGGAAACCGCCGCGATCAGATAAAAAGCGTTGGTGTAGCCGCCGCCGAACTGGACCACCGCACCGAATGCGGGCGGGCCGCTGACAATGCCGAAGAACAGAAAAAACTGCCCGCCGCCCGCCGCCTCGCCCACTTTTCCGGGTGGTGCGAGGCGGGCAAACTCGGAGAGCAGAAGGCCAAGCACGCCGTTGGTGCTGGCGCCCAGCAGAATGGCGACCAGGGCGGTCAGCCAGAAGGGCCAGGCCGGGGTGAAGAAACTTATCGCAACGATACTGCCCGCCATCATGACCCCGATTATCCCGAGCAGCACCCAACTGCTGAGCAGACGGCCGGCGATGGCCCCCCAAAGAATGCGCGCCGGGATGGCGGCGCCGTGGATAATGGCAAAGACGGCGCCGGCGAATGCGGTCGGCAGGCCGTTGGCTTCTTCCAGAAAGATCACCATGAAAGCCAAAATGCCCATCTGCGCGAAGGTAAAAAAATAGCCGGCCAGCGCGAGGGTGAGGAGCGGCTTGCTGGTGACGATCACGGCCAGGGACTGGGCGACACCGGCAAGGCTGATGGGCAGGGCGGCATCGCGGTCATCGTCCAGATCGTTGCGAATAGGCTGCAGGCCCACGAGGATAATGAGCGGGATAAGGGCAATCGCAAGAATGGCGACGCGCCAATCATAAAGCGCCATCAACGGCGGCAGCAGGAGCCCGGCCAGCATGCCGCCCATGGGCGTTCCCGTCTGCTTGAGTGAAAAGACCAAGGGTTGCCATCGCGGTGGCGCATGTCTGGCCAGGATGTGCGAACTGGCCGGGTTCAGCGGCCCCACGCCGATCCCAATCAGCACGGCGCCCATGACCGCGGCCCACCAAATGGGCACGGCGGCGGCCAGCGCCAGGCCGAGACTGGCGGCCAGCAAGGCGATCTGGCAGGTGCGGATAACGCCGTGACGAGCAAGAAAGCTGCCGGCGCCAAGACCCGTCAGCATGCCGACGACGTACAGGACGGCCATATAGATGCCAATACTTGTCGCCGTCACGCCAAGGTCGGCGGAAGCCCGCACCGCCACGACCGCCGCGGCAAAGCTGCACATGGTGGCAAAGGATTGTATCGCCACCATCGCCGGCAGGGCGACGGCGACTTTGGTTTTCAATAATTCACGCATGTTCACGCATGGCCGGTTGTTAGCTCTCGAATAGCGCGGCGATGCCGGGGCCGCCTTGTTTCATGGCGATTTGTAGAGCATATTCAGGCGCCTTGATCCACATGAGGCGCGCGCGGGGGTTTCGGCGAATTTGCCAGGATAAGCGCCGCAATTTGTTCACCTGACCGCAAGAAATGCAATGCCAGACGACGTAAGCTCTACCGCACCCGATTGGTTTCGGCGCGCCCTTGATTATCCGGCGCGGTCCCGTTTTGTCGAAGTGGACGGTTGCTCGGTCCACTACTTGGCCTGGTTCGATGATCCTGGCGGCCCGTCGGACGGCCATCTTCCGGGCCTATTGTTCGTTCACGGCGGCGGCGCGCATGCCAACTGGTGGCGGTTTATCGCGCCCTTTTTCGCCGAAGGCTACCGGGTCGCCGCCATTGATCTGTCGGGCATGGGTGACAGCGGCGCCCGTGAAACCTATTGCCCGGATATCTGGGCGGAGGAAATCGGCGCCGTGCTGGCGGACGGCCGCCTTGGGCCGCGGCCGGTCGTCGTTGGCCACAGCTTTGGCGGCCTTATCGCCATGAAATATGGTTCGGAACACGGCCACTCGTTATCGGGGACGGTGATCGTCGATTCCCCGGTACAGGACCCCGATGATGTTCCCTTGCCCAATCCCACGTCGCAGCCGAGGTCGAAGCCGAAAATCCACCCCGATATGGCGACCGCGCTCGCCCGGTTTCGCCTGATGCCGCAACAGCCGTGCGAGAATGGTTATATTCTGGACTACATCGCCCGCACCTCGATCAAGCAAATGTATGGCGGCTGGACCTGGAAATTCGATTCCAAGGTCATGGGTCCGCGGCGCTTCGGCGAACCCTTTGGCGAGGAATTAAAGGCGCTGAAGTGCCGCGCCGCGTTGATCTTCGGCGAGAAAAGCGCCATCGTTTCGCGGCGGACCGTCGCCTATATGTCGTCTCTGATGGGCCCCAAGGCGCCGGTGGTCGAAATTCCCGGTGCCCATCATCATGTCATGCTGGACCAACCCCTGGCCTTCATCGCCGCGCTGCGGGCGATTTTGGATATCTGGACCAGAAATCCGTCCTAGCTCTCTTCGCTCACGCTTGTGCGCAAGGGCGCACCGCTCCGCGCGGGCGGCTCGGAGCTTCGAGGTAAGCCGAAAAGACCCTATCCGTCGCCGCTGCCGGCGGTGAAGCCTGGATCGGCCGATCCGCTGCCGGGCGCCAGCACGAAATCATACCGCATGGCATGGAAGGGAACCGGCATATTCCACTTTGCCGCATCGCCGGCATCATGGGATTCGACAAAATCCGCGACCAGGGATTCCTTGACCCCGAAGACGGCGTCGGAATCGAGATAGTCGTCGCCTTCCCGGAATACCTCCGTCGTGACCGGCTCGAAGCCTTCCGCCGAGACAATGAAATGGATATGGCCGGGGCGCATGTTATGGCGTTTGCAGAGATGCAGCAGTTGGCCCGCCGGACCGTCGTCGGGGATGGGATAATAGGACGGCAGCACGGTACGGAACCAATATTCGCCGTTTCTGTCCGTGCGCAGGCGTCCGCGCAGGTTCAGGTCGGGCTGATCGGGGTCCATGTTCTCGTAGATACCCTGTTGCGTGGCCTGCCAGATGTCCAGCAGCGCATTGGCGATCGGTTCGCCGTCCAGATCCTTGATCGTGCCATGAACCACGGTCGGATCGCCCCCCGTGTCGCCGCGATCGATGTTTTCGCCATTGGCCACCTCGGGCGCCTCGGCGCGGTAGAACGGTCCAAGCACGCTGGTTTCCGTGGCGCCGTCCGGTTTGCGGCTCTGTATGGTGTCGACCAGCATGGTCAGCCCCAGGGTATCGGACAGCAGCAGAAATTCGTGCCTGGTTTCGTCGGATATCTTGCCGATCGCGGTCAGGAATTGCGCCGCCTGAAACAGCTCGTCGGGGCGCAATTCCACGTCGCGGGCAAAATCATGAGCATGCTTGATGGCGGAGGTTATGATCCGCTTCAGCCGCGGATCTTCAATACCACTGATCGTTTCCAATACGGCATCGGTTAGGTTTGCTTCCGAGAGGTCGCGCATGACTTATTTCCTTTCGATATTTTCGCAGTTTTTTGCATCGGCTAAGGTGACCAAGGGCGAAGCGGCGGTCTGAAAACCTCGGTTATTGGCCGCCGAGGTCGATGTGTTCGGCCTTGATCATGGTATCGACTTCCCGCCAGGGTTTTTCCGGAACATCGCAATAGATTTCAAGTTCATTGCCTTCCGGGTCCTTGAAGTACACGCTTTTGGTCACCCCGTGATCCACCGTTCTGACGATGGGAACATTATGTTCCTTGAGCCGCCGGTACATGGTTTTCACGGTCTCCAGGTTGTCGGCAAGCAGGGCAAGATGGGACAGGCCGACTTGGTTATGTTCCGGCGGCAAGGCATCCTCATCGACCTTGAACACGGCAATGTCGTGATGATAGTCCGCGAAGCGAAAGAAAACCCCGAAGTCCTCCCGCTCCTCGGTGATTTTCAGCCCCAGAATATCGCGGTAGAATGCCTTGGCTTTTTCCAGATCCCGCATCTTGAGAACCACATGGCCCAATTTGAGGGCTACGGGCTGTTGTTGACTCTCCGTCATGGCCTATCCTAACTTTTGCTGGTCCCTTACAGTCTCGATGGTTCAGGGGTGAAGGGCGCGAACCGCCCGAAGATGCTCTTCGGTTATGCTCGAAACGGTGACGACCGCGTCATCAAAGCCGATCTCCGCCAGTTTGGCGAGACGGGCCGCCGCTTCTTCGGGCGGGCAGCGTAGATCAAGATGATCATCATCGGAAAGCGTCGTTCCGTCCGCCGTCAGGTCCACGGGGATGTTGGTGGCGATCGCCCGTCCGCCGCCCTCGCCGCGGTAACGCGCCAGGCCCTCCTTCAGCGCCCTAAGGTCGGTAAAATGCGCGGAGGCGATCCAACCGTCATATTGTTTCGCGGCAATGGGTATCCAGCGGCTGCCCGCCCAACTGCCGACCAGGATGGGTGGGCCGCCGCGCGCCGTGGGCCATGGCGTCAAATTCGCCCCCTGCACCGTTTCGCCCCGCCACAGGCCGCGCATGCGCGGCAGCGCCCGCTCCAGACTTTGAAACCGGCTGGCGAAATCGGCCTCGACGGCCGTGAAATCGGTTTCCGTCGAACCCGCGCCGACACCGAGCAGCAACCGGCCGCCGGAGAGGAAATGCGCGCTCAGCACCCGGTGGGCCAGTTCCACGGGGTGGCGTAGCGGCACCTGCAGGATGCAGGTGCCAATCTCAATCCGCTCCGTCACCGCCGCCGCCGCCGACATCGCGCTGACCGGGTCGGGCCGAAAGGCGCCGCGCCCGACGGTATCGAAAAACCAGAGACTGTCGAAGCCCATGCTTTCCGCCAGCCCCAGGCCGGCGATATAATCCTTGCCCGACACCGTTTCGTTGCCGTCGAAGGAAAGGCTGACGCCCAGTCTCATGTTTTCCGTCCCCGAATTTGCCCACTGACTGGATCAAGCATGGCCCAAGCGCGTCCGAAGGGCAACGAGCTTGCTGCATCAACCGGCCTGTTTATATTCGCGGCGCTTCGTTGCCGTCGGCGCCATTCAGCAATTGGTGGATTGCGGTGACCGGGAAGTTGGCTGCCCCGGCGGCCACCAGGATATCGGTGGCAAGCGCTCCGCCCGCCAGGACTTGCAGACTGTCCACGTTGGTGCCTTCGATGAATATTACCAAATCCGACACCGCATCCTGTTGTGGGCGCAGATTGCGGTCCTGCACGGGCCGCAGGGTCGCGTCCCGGTCGGCCAGCCACAGTTGCGCGGCGATAATACCGGGCCGCTGGATAATCGCCGGCAGAATATCATCGCCGAGCAATGCCATGAGCGTCCGGTCATGATCGCCCTTGATCATCAGCCGCACGGTCATGGCCATCGCGCCAAAGCCGTTGCCGAGGCGGCGCACGACCCGGGCGGCGGTACGGTTGACGTTGCGAAAGTGCGGTAAAATCCGCTGTGTCCAGGGCGAGGAATTATTCGCCTGGCGAAGATAGGCCGCGCTTGCCACGACGGCTGGGTTTTCCAGTTCAAAATAGGTGAAATACTTGGGTTCGCCGGCCGATGTCCGGTAATGACGGGCGCGGTGAATGCCCGGCACTTGCAGCCGCTCGAACATATGTTCCCGTTCATACCAGGCGGTATAGTCATCTTCCGCCTCGGCATCGATATCCGACCAAACCGCCAGTACGCCGTCTTTCATCCTGGTATTCGCCTCGCTCTAAACATTTGGATTGGTTCCTGCGCCCTTTGGCGCCTGAAGTTCATGATTGTTGAGTTTATGCCGCCGGCCAGCCTTGCGTCTTGGTAAATGCCTCGCTTAGGATGAATTCAAACCAATTTAATGATAGGCGCATGGATCATGTCCCAAGACGTTGTTTCCGAACTGGCTCCCGGCGGCATCCTCCGCGCGGCCATCAACATGTCGAACCCGCTTCTGGTCACCGGGGCCACGCCGGCGGGCGACCCGGTGGGCGTGTCTCCCGACATGGCCCGGGCGATCGCCGAGCGGTTGGGCGTGGACGTCACGTATGTGAAATTCGCCTCGCCGGGAGAGGTGGCGGATGCCGTGGGCGGCGGTCAATGGGACATTGGTTTGATCGGGGCGGAGCCGGCGCGTGCCGAGACCATCGCGTTTTCTTCCGCATATGTGGAGATCGAGGCGACCTATCTGGTTCCGGAAAATTCACCACTCCAGAATATCGCCGATGTTGACCGCCCCGGCGTGCGTATCGCGGTCTCGAACCGGAGCGCCTATGACCTTTACCTCACCCGCACGCTGGAACATGCCGAACTGCATCGCGCCAAGGGCCTCGGCGGCACGCTCGAATTGTTCATGAACGAGGGTCTGGAAGCGCTGGCGGGTCTGCGGCCGGCGTTGAACGAAGACATCAAAAAAATGCCGGGCGCCAAAATTCTTAACGGCTACTACGCCACGGTACAACAGGCCGTCGGCACCAGGCCGGAAAATAGCGCCGCCGCCCGGTTCCTGCAGGACTTCGTGATGGAGGCCAGATCAAGCGGCCTGGTTGCCCAATTGATCGAACGCCACGGTGTCGAGGGGCGGCTATTGGTCGCCACCAGTGATTGAATAATTTGGAGATCGAAATATGAAAGTCGGTGTTGTATTCCCACAAACGGAAATTGGTTCTGATCCCATCGCCGTGCGAGACTATGCACAGGCGGCGGAAGCCTTGAACTACAGCCACATATTGGCCTTCGACCATGTTATTGGCGCCAATCGGGCCAGCCGGCCGGATTTCAAGGGGCCGTACGATATCGATTCACTGTTTCACGAACCCTTCGTGCTGTACGGCTACCTCGCCGGCCTGACGGAAAAGATCGGCCTGACCACGGGCATCATCATCGTCTCGCAACGCCAGACCGTCCTGGTGGCGAAGCAGGCGGCGGCGGTGGATGTCTTGAGCGGGGGCAGGTTGCGGCTCGGCATCGGTATCGGCTGGAATGACGTTGAATTCGAAGCCTTGGGCGAAAATTTTCACGATCGCGGCAAACGTTCGGAAGAACAGGTCGAGGTCATGCGCGCCCTGTGGACCCAGGACGCCGTGACCTTCGAGGGTAAATGGCACACGATTACCGATGCCGGCATCAACCCCCGCCCGGTACAACAACCCATACCGATCCTGTTCGGCGGCATGTCGGACAACGTCATGCGCCGCGTCGCGCGGCTTGGCGACGGCTGGCTGCCGCAATTCGAGGGCTTCGGCCCGGACGGGGCAACGCCGAACGAAGAGGGCGGCGCCTTGATTGCAAAGTTGCATGATTACATCCGCGAGGCCGGACGCGACACGGCCGCCGTCGATATCGAAGGCCGGGTCAAGCTTGGCGAACGCTCGCCCGAGGCCTGCGCGGCGGAGGTCGCCGCGTGGGGCGAACTTGGCGCCAGCCATGTGACCATCAACACCATGGGCGCGGGCCTGGCCTCGCCGGATGCGCACATGGATGCGATCCGCCGCTTCATGGAAGCCCTCGACGGTTAGTTACATACATGATCGAGATTTCCCGCATCGATATCTACCACTTCTCCGCCCCAATCAAGGAACCGATCGTAACCTCGTTCGGCGCCATAACGGCGCGTAACAACGTCCTGTTGCGGGTCGAGGACCAAGACGGCGCACACGGCTGGGGAGAGATTTGGGGTTCGTTTCCGCCCTGTGGAGCCGAGAACAAGGTTCGCCTGTTGGAGAGCATTGTCTTGCCGACGGTCCTTGGCCGTAGCTACGAAGGACCGGCGGAGGCCTGGCGGGATATGACGCGGCGGATGCGGCGTCATGCCTTGCAAAGTGCCGAGCCTGGTAATTTCGCGGCCTGTCTCGCGGGCCTTGATATTGCACTTTGGGACCTGACGGCGCGCAAGGCTGACATGCCGTTGTGGCGCGCCCTGGGGCGGGAAGACACGCCCGGGCCATTGCCGGCCTATGCCTCAAACCTCAATCCCGCCGACGCGCCCGAGATGGTGGCCCGCTGCCGGGATCGTGGCTATCGCGCCTTCAAGGTCAAGGTCGCCTTTGATTTATCCTCTGATCTTGCAAACATCCGCGCCATTGCCGGCGATCTTGGGACGGCTGAGCGGCTCATGCTTGATGCCAACCAAGGCTGGGATATCGAGGACGCGCGGGTGGCGATAAGAGCGTTTGGCGAATTTCCGCTCGACTGGATTGAGGAACCGATCTGCGTCGATGAACCCGTGGCGCATTGGGCCGAACTGTCACAAATGTCTTCAGTGCCTTTGGCGGGCGGCGAGAATATGGTGGGCCGGGCGGCCTTTGATGAGGCGGTCGATACGGGTCATCTGGGCGTCATACAGCCCGATGTCGGTAAGTGGGGCGGCATATCGGGCTGCCTGCCCGTGGCCCGGCGCGCCGTCGCCGCCGGCCGGCGTTATTGTCCACACTGGCTTAATTCGGGCATCGGGCTGCACGCTTCGGCGCATATTTTAGCCGTGGCCGGCGGGACCGGCATTCTTGAACACGACGCCATGGAGAATCCGTTGCAGGCGCCGCTGGCCGCGCCGTTCCCGGCCCTTGTGGATGGTTGTTTCCCATTATCGAACCGACCGGGCCTGGGCGTGGACCCAGACCTGGAAGCCGCGGCGCAATATCTGCGCAGCCATAGCGAAATCAGTCCCAGAAGCGTTTAGCCGCCGATGACCTGTTGGGAAGGCCGTGACTAGGAAAATGGAAAGAGCACAGAGATGATTGAGGCCGCGAAAGAGAAGGTTTTTGGACGCATCTTCGCGCCGGACCATGACTGGCTCGCCAAGCGGGGGGCGGAGGACATACTGGAACCGGATTTGCCCATCGTCGATGCCCATCACCATTTCTGGGACGCGCGCGGGCGCCGTTACATGCTGGAGGAATGGCGCGCCGACGTGTGCTCGGGCCACAAGGTGGAGGCGACGGTCTATATCGAATGCCAATCCATGTACCGCGCCGACGGCCCGGTCGAGATGCGCCCGGTGGGCGAGGTTGAGTTTGCCGCCGGGCTTGCCGCCATCAGCGAGAGCGGCCGTTATGGCTCCGCCCGCGCCGCCGCCGCCATCGTTGGCCAGGCCGATTTGACTTTGGCGGAAGCCGTCGCGCCGGTGCTGGACGCCATGGAGAGGGTTGGCGGCGGGCGTTTCAGAGGCATCCGCCATGCCGCCGGTTGGGACGCCGACCCGCGGATCGGCAACAGCCATACCTCTGCAGCGCCGGGCCTCTACCAACGGGCCGACTTCCGCGCCGGCGTGGACTGTTTGAGCGCCCGGGGCCTGTCCTTCGATGCCCTGGTCTTTCATCCACAGATCGATGAACTGACGGATCTGGCGCGGGCCTGCCCGGAGGCCAATATTATCGTCAATCACTGCTGCCTGCCCCTGGGTCATGGTCCATATGCCGGCAAGGGCCAGGAGGTCCACACCCAATGGCTGGCGTCAATGACCGGGTTGGCCGCGTGCCCCAACGTCTCCATGAAACTGGGCGGCATGGTCATGCGGCTCGCCGCTTTCGACTATCACAATGCACCAATGCCGCCGTCTTCGGCCGAATTGGCGGATCTCTGGCGCCCCTTTATCGAACCCTGCATCTCCTTGTTCGGGGCGGAGCGCTGTATGTTCGAGAGTAATTTCCCCGTCGACAAGATGGGCATCGGTTTCGCGGGCCTGTGGAATGCCTTCAAGCATCTTGCCGCCGGCGCCTCGGCGGCGGAGAAACAAAGCCTGTTCGCCGGTACCGCGCGGCGGGTCTATCGGTTGGCGCCGTAATTTCGGCATTGCTATTCCCATCGGTTAAGAAAAAGGAACACCTCCATGGAATGCAGAATGGATGGACGCACCGCCATCATCACCGGCGGCAGCCTTGGCCTGGGACGGGCGATCGGGGTGGAATTCGCGCGCTCCGGCGCCAATGTCGCCATCGTCGCCCGGCGCGCCGATGTGCTGGCGGAGGCCAAGGCTGAAATTCTGGCGGCGGCGCCCGAGGCAAAGGTGGCGGCCCAGGCCTGCGACATGTGCGACCCAGCGGCCATCAAGGCGATGCACCAATCAGTCGAACAGGAGCTGGGCCCGGTGGATATCGTCGTCAATAACGCGGGCACCTCGCGGGCCATGGATTTCATGGATATTACCGACGAACTTTGGAACGAAGACCTGGAACTGAAGTTGATGGGCGCGGTACGGCTGATCCGCCTGACCTTCCCCGGCATGAAGAAGCGGCGCTGGGGCCGTATCATCAATGTCCTGAACGTGGGCGCCAAGGCGCCGCGCGCCGGCGGCGCGCCGACGGCGGTGTCGCGGGCGGCGGGCATGGCGTTGACCAAGGTTCTGGCCGGCGAGGGCGCCGCCCACAACGTGCTGGTCAACGCCCTGTTGGTGGGCCTGATCGAAAGCGATCAGCATCT
>JAYGEB010000146.1:0-3682 GCA_046582595.1 Alphaproteobacteria bacterium
GTGGAATTGCGACGGTTTTTCCGGCGTTAGTTTCAACCATTCTGTTCTTGCTGGCAGGGTCGCCCCGGTTTCAAAGGCTGTCAAGGCCGCAGCCGCGCTTCGCGCGGGGCCGAAGGCCGCCTTGACAGCCTTTGAAACCGGGGCAAAATGGTCTGCAAGAGTTGAATGGCGGAGAGTGGCTGAACGTTATGATAGCCAGTTCGGGATTTTCCCGTTGGATAAGCCGTAAAATCATATCTCATGGATTCCACAGCTAACATCGAGGAGCCAAAATTGGAATATACAGCCCAATATTCATGGTGTTGAGGAAGTGATGGATCATATTCAGCCACCCGGAATTCGACAATCACGAAACAGTCGTATTTTCCCGCGATGCGGCGAGCGGCCTGACCGCCATTATTGCCATGCTTGATCCCTATCCCCTGCCCGTCGGCTATGTTTATGCACGGCGCCCGGTCTCCATCGACCGCTCGCAACAATTGGCGAAACTGGAGGCCAGCGGCATCGACCCCGCCGTTCACGGCGGGCGGCTGGACTTGACCTTCCTGGGCCTGCCAATTCTGGATGCCTTGATGGAACCGGGCGTGCCCCTGCAGGGGCAGGTGCATGTCTATCAACGCTTCATCCAGCACGCGCCCGTTGCCCTGGACCGCCCCCTTCACATGACGGGCCGGATTACCGCTATCTAACAAGTGGCCAAGGGCGAGGTCGTGCGCTGGACATTCGATTTCACCGACGAGGGGGGAGGCGATCTGGTCACCGTCGACCGCGCCGGCCTGCGCCCAAGGGCTGGCGGGAGAGACCGCGGCACGGGCGGTAGCGGCGCCACCGATTTCCTGGCGCCGCCCGATGAGGACCAGCCCGGTTTCACGGAGCTGTGGCAACGCACCCTGGTGCCCGAGCAGGTGGCGCGTTATAGCAGCGATGGCCGCAACCGCATCCATTCGGAGCCGGAGATCGCCCGCCAGTTCGGCTTTCGCGCCCCCATCGCCGCCGGCCTGATGGGCGTGCATTATTATCTCGAGGCACTGGCCCGCTTGGGCCCACCCGACACCCTGGATATAGAGATCTGGTTCAAACGGCCCATGTTCTGGGACGAACGCCTGAGCCTGCATCAACACATTTCCGACGGCCGGCTGGCGGCCATGCGGATCGAGAACCAGGCCGGCAAGGCGGCCAGTCTGGCGCGGGTCAACCCCGCGCCATAGCCGGCCCATCACCGCTCTAGGCGCATATGCGGCTGGCCATTACCGGTTCGCTCCGCCGTAACATATTTTTCATTAAGATTGCAGGACACACGCTGGCAAAAGGCGGAAAATTTGTCGCAGGTGACAACATCGACCGGTTCGTCGAAACGGATCGTCAGCCGCATCCGGCCCGCCGCCCGTTGCCCGGCCACATGCCGACGTGCCGGCGGATATGTTCAGACAACGGCTTCACCGTGGCAAATGCCGGCGGGCGGCAGGGGCCGTATCCCCAAGGGCGCGATCTTTAGGCGAGGGTGCGGACCGCGTCGACGTCCATGAATTGCGGCGAAATTCCGCTCTTTCCCCGCGCCGGCCTGTACAATGTCGAGCGGGCGGCGTACAAGGCGCTCATCGCAAAAATTTGGGCCCTTGGGCGTTGGCATTCGATGACTGGATGCGGACCGATACGCCTAGGCCGGTGCAAGCAGCCCCCGTTCCGGAAGAATGCTTATGACTGAATTCGAAGGCGTCGTTCCGGCGCTTGGAGAGGCGTTAAACCAACGCGGATTTGATGTGTTGACCCCGGTTCAGGAAGCTGTCCTGGCACCGGCCTTGGCGGACGCGGATTTGCTGGTCTCGGCCCAGACCGGGTCGGGCAAAACCGTGGCCTTTGGCCTGGCGCTGGCTCCGGCTTTGCTGGCGGGCGTCCGCCGCTTCGCGAGCCCGGATGCGCCAATGGCATTGGTGGTCGCGCCGACCCGGGAATTGGCCCTGCAGGTCAGGCGGGAATTGGCGTGGCTGTACGAACCCGCGGGCGCCTCCATCGTCTCATGCGTCGGCGGCATGGACATGCGCACGGAGCGCCGGGCCCTGGAACGGGGCGCCCATATGGTCGTCGGGACGCCGGGCCGGCTGCGCGATCATATTGAACGCGGTTCCCTCGACATCAAGGCCGTCAAGGGCGTCGTCCTGGACGAGGCGGACGAAATGCTCGACCTCGGGTTTCGGGAGGATTTGGAATATATCCTCGGCGCCGCGCCGAAAGAGCGCCGCACCCTGATGTTTTCCGCCACCGTGCCCCGCGCCATCGCCAACCTGGCAAGACGCTATCAACGCGATGCCGTGCGCCTCTCGACCCAGGCCGAGCAGAGCCAGCATGTGGATATCGAATACCGCGCCCTGGTGGTGGCGCCGAACGACCGGGAAAACGCCATCATCAACATATTGCGCTATTTCGAGGCGCAAACGGCACTGGTGTTCTGTGGCACCCGCGCCGCCGTCAACCACATGACCGCGCGCTTCACCAACCGCGGTTTTTCCGTGGTGGCGCTGTCGGGAGAGTTGAGCCAGACCGAGCGCAGCCGCGCCCTGCAGGCCATGCGCGATGGCCGGGCCCGGATTTGCATCGCCACAGACGTCGCGGCGCGCGGCATCGACCTGCCGAAATGCGAACTGGTGATCCACGCCGATCTGCCGCGAAACCGGGAGGGTCTGCTGCACCGCAGCGGACGCACGGGGCGGGCCGGGCGCAAGGGCGTCAGCGTCCTGGTGGTACCCTACAACTGGCGCAAGCGTACGGAACGGCTGTTGGCCGGGGCCGGGATTCAAGCTGTCTGGGGCAAGCCGCCCTCGGTCGTGGAAATCATGCGCCGGGATGATGAACGTATCATGGCGGATCCGGATCTGAGCCTGCCAATGGCGGCGGATGAACAGACCCTTGCCCAGGATTTGCTTGCCCGGCACGGCGCCGAGCAGGTGGCGGCGGCTTTTGTACGCCGCCTTCGCGCCGGCCGCTCGGCGCCCGAGGAATTGCTCGATGCCGGTCCCGCCGAGCGCGCGGGCACAGACAAAATGGGCAAACGCCGGGATGGCTTCAAGGATGGCGTTTGGGTCTCGCTTTCGGTTGGACGCAAGCAGAATGCCGAGCCGCGCTGGCTGTTGCCCATGCTGTGCAAGGCCGGCCACATCACGAAACGCGACATTGGCGCCATCAGGATTGAACAGAACGAAACCCATGTGGAACTTGCGCCGGGCTGTGTCGCCGGGTTTCTGGAAGCCCTGGGCCCCAGTGCCACGGTGGAAAAAAATATCACCGTGAGCCGGTCGGATGGCCCGCCCACGGCCTCCAAGGGGGCAGGGAAAAAACCGCATGGGACGGGCGGACGCGGCGCGCCCGCCACCATGGTCGAAGCAGACAAGCCGCCGGCCGGCGACGAGCAGTCTGGTCAGGCAACCAAAAGACCGAAAAACAAAAGGCTCAAAAAGGCCAAGAAATCGCGGCTCGCCCAAGCCCGGCTGAAGGACGACACGGCGGCGAAACAAGGATGCGGCCCCCTAAAACGGAGCCGGCCCAAAGTCCGGGCGGCCAAGCCGTCCAGGTCCGGATAGACCCGAACAAGGAACGCCGGCGTCCGGTTTATTGCCTGGGCCGAATTAATACCAGACGTCATAAGTCATGACACGTTTGCCCATTCGCGTCGCGTTATGGAGGTGAT
>JAYGEB010000149.1:0-16988 GCA_046582595.1 Alphaproteobacteria bacterium
AGATCATCGGCCGAATGTTCGCTCCGAACAATTGCCAGCGCCATATCAATTCTCCCCACCGAATCAGTTGGTTAAGAGAATCACATCCGGGCCGCAATTAACACCAGGCGAGAGAGTCACAAGTTTAGTCGATTGGTATTACAGGCTAAGATCCTTGAACTCCTTGGTGATGAATCGTTGTTTGATATTGATACGGGTATCAAGGTCGCCCGCCGCCATTCGTTGCGTGACGGCAACGGCGGATGAAAGTGAACGGGTGATAATGCCCGAAAGAAACCAGCTTAGCAGCGCCGAGGCCATGATGCCGGCAATGGCGATGCCGATGGCGGAATTCTGCATCGAGACGGCCGTGGCTCGTACTTCGGACAGGGGCTGCGGGATCATCACGCCCCAACCGGTGGTCGGCACAAATGTATAACCTGTAACCATGTCCGCCTTGAGGGCGGGGGAAAAGAACACCATGGTTCCCGTCTGCCGCGCCATCATGCGTTGCACGGGCGCCACTTTAGCGATGTTTTTGATGGCCGCGCGCCAGGCGGGGAGGGGATGGGCCATGACCCGGCCGGTTTGGTCGACAATGGCGGCATGGCCTTTCTTGCCGAAGGCCACGGCCTTGCCCTGCTTGACGATATATTTGGTGGACACGGCGCCGATGTAGAGCCGGTTTTGGATGGTCTGCAACATATAGAACGCCGGTTGGCCTTTCGGCGTGGTCATTACGGGAGAGAATACGACGCGGCCCTCTTCGAGCAGTCCGAGGAAAATCCGAAAGCGTTTTTTCGGCACCTGTTTGGGACAGGGCATGCTTTGCGGCGCAATAGCCCCCACGATGGCGCCGGTCCGCAAGTTCGCTATGCAGAAATGATTGAATTGCAGGCTCCGCATGAATTTCAGTACGGACGGCGAACCATGCGCCGACTTCGGCAGTTGGGCGACCAACGCGAAGCCATTCTGTAAGTCAACGGAATAGCGATCAAGGGCCTCGCCAACATTTTTCGCGATGACAAGGTGTTTGTTCCGGACGCTTTCCATTTCCCGGTCAAGGGCATCGGTGAATATCCAGGCCGCGAGCGCGGCGACGGGCAGAACGGTGACCATGGAAAAGGTCAAAAAAATCACGGAACGCAGGCGCATCGTCGCCAGTCCAGTCAATTTGCCGGGTATTGGAATGGCTGCGGTAATCCCCTCGTTACGCGAATATCCCATAGCCCAAGTTATTGGGGCCAAATTTTCTTAACAAATCGATAAAATGTTGATTGTTTAAAAGCCCCTCAATGGGGAATGGGGCTGTTAAATCGGCCGTTTTGGACGGTGGCGATGGGGTGCCGATGGGGTGGCAATGGGGTGGCGATGGTCATGGACATTCCCGAACTTCAGTCCTTCGACAGGGCGATGGCGGAGATTTGCCGGCCATAATCGTTTTCATCGCGATGGCGGGCGCGGCGATAGCTGTAGAACAGAACCTCATCGGCATAGGTGTCCAGGGCCAGATCGTGACATTGGCCCAGGCCCAGCGCGCCCAGGCGCGCCATGGCGAAACCGGCTAGATCGAACTGATGGTGGCCCGCCCGGTGGCCATCGGCAAAAAATTTGCCGTGGCCGGGAACCCGATCCGTGAAGCTGGCCTTGAACTCCGCGCCCACTTCATAGGAGGCCTGGGCGATGCACGGCCCGACCACCGCCTGGATGTGGTGCCGCTCGGCGCCGATGTCTTCCATTGATTGCACCGTGGCCTCCAAAACCCCCGCCAGGGCGCCGCGCCACCCGGCGTGCGCCGCGCCGATGACACCCGCCCGCCGGTCGGCGAACAGCACCGGTGTGCAATCGGCGGTCAATATTCCCAGGGCGATGCCGGGCGTTGTGCTGACCAGGGCATCGCCGCGTGGCGCATCGCCGGGCAACCAGGGCCGCTCGGCCAGAACCACGTCGGCGCCGTGAATTTGATGCACCGTGATCAAGGCGGCTTCCGGCACCGCCAGGGTTTCCGCCACCCGGCCCCGATTGATGCGCACCGCCTCGCCATCGTCACGGGAGCCATAGCCGCAGTTCAGACCTTCATGAATGCCTTTCGAAACACCGCCCCGCCGGGTGAAGAAACCATGGGCAACTTCAAGCTGGGGGTGAATAATCGGGTCGGGCGTCATTCCAAATCCTCAAATCCAGGGGGTGGAGGGCCGCCGGGCGCCGGGCCGACGGCCATGACCTTGAACAATTCACCCATTCGATCCCGGCCCGTCAGCCGATGCACGGCCGCGGCGATGTCATGCCCCTGGGCTTCCGTCGCCGATCGCAGCAGGTGGTCCGCGCGCGTGGCGATGCCCAAACGATTGAGAAATTCGGCCTGGCTTACAGGCCCGGAAACACCGCCGCCCTGCTCATGGGCCGCCGCCGCCAAGGCTTGAAAATCCACATGCGCCGTCAGGTCAACCTCGCCGGGCGCATCAAATACACCGGCGTAGTCATGGTCCCGCATGGCCTGCAAGGTGTCGCCCGACGTACTTTCAAGATACCCGTAATCGATAATCAGCGCCGCGCCGCCGTCCGTCGTGATGTGTTGGGTTAATTCAGCCACGACCGCCGCGCGGGCGGGCGAGATTTCGGCGATGGCGCCAGGGCTCGCGCCCGCGATCACTCTGCCCGGCGTGGCGGACGGGTTGAGCGCAAGGCACAGACCGCCATCCCGCAGACCGACCATGCGTTCGTGCCAGCCGTCTCCCTGGTGCTGGAACTGTCGTATGGGCAGGGCATCGAAGAATTCGTTGGCAATGGCCAGCATGGGGCCGGGCGGCAGGTCGGTAATGCGGTCATGCCAAGTGAGGGATATCGAGCTCAACGCCTCTTTTTGTGCCGATCTGAGCACCGGGCTGGTTTCCACCAGGTGTACCTCGGCGGCCTCGGCAAATCCCGCCACGGCGGCGCCGGCGCGCAAGGCATCCGCCATCAGCGTGCCCCGGCCGGGACCTAGCTCCGCCAAAATGAAGCGTTCCGGCGCGCCCATGGCCCGCCAGCGTTCGGCGCACCAAAGGCCGATCAACTCGCCAAACATCTGGCTGACTTCCGGCGCGGTGATGAAATCGCCCTGCCCGCCGAACGGATCGCGGCTGATGTAATAGCCCCATTCCGGGTGGCCCAGGGCCGCAGCCATGTAATCCGCGATCGACAGCGGGCCATGCAGCCGGATGCGTTCGGCCAGATGACGCCCCAATTGGTTCATCGCCGGACGCGCCAGATCAAATATATCCCGCCCAGCAGCATGGGCAGGGACAGCCATTGTCCCATGGTCGTGCCCAAGGGCAGCAGACCGATCTGGGCATCGGGCTGGCGCGCCAGTTCGACCAGGGCGCGGGCCAGGGCGTAGCCGCACAAAAAGACCCCGGTCAGCAGGCCCGGCTTTTGTAGAGCCTTGCCGCGCCAGGCCAGCCAGGCCAAAACCAGAAACAACAGCAAACCTTCCAGCGCCGCTTCATAAAGCTGACTGGGGTGGCGGGGCAAATGACCGGCATGGGGAAAAACGAAGGCCCAGGGCAGGTCCGAAACCCGGCCATACAGCTCGCCATTGATGAAATTGGCGATGCGGCCGAAAAACAAACCCAACGGCGCGGCGCAGGAGACCAGATCGCTGAGCCGCAACAGTTCAAGCCGCCGCCGCCTGGCGAACCAGATCATCGCCACCGTGACCCCCAGCAGGCCGCCATGGAAAGACATGCCGCCCTGCCAAACGGCCAGCGCCTGTAGGGGATTGGCGCTGTAATAGGGCAGATTGTAGAATAGAACGTAGCCCAGTCGCCCGCCGAGGATGACCCCCACAATGGCCCAGACCAGCAGGTCGTCGATCACCTCCGTCGTGGTCAATTCGGCCCGCCGGGCATTCAGCCGCAGCATATACCGCCAACCCAATAATAACCCCGCGATGTAGGCCAGGGCATACCAGCGGATGGCAAATGGCCCCAGTTGCAGCAGGACCGGGTCGATTTGTGGAAACGCCAAACTGGCCAAGGGTGTCAAGGTGATCATGGCCCCGATATAACCGGGGTGGGTGCCTCCCGCAAGGCGCGGCGCGGGGCGGCTTGCCAGCGGCCCCGGCCCCGGCCATAGTGTCGCCGCACCAAAGAGGATGCCCCCATGTCGGCAAACCGCCGTATTCTGGATGATGTCGCCAAGCTTGCCACTTCCGCCGCCGGACTGGTTCAGGGCGCGGGCCGCGAGGCCGAAAGCCTGTTGCGCCAGCGCCTGGAACGTCTGCTGGACCGTATGGATTTGGTCACCCGCGAGGAATTCGATGCGGTCAAGGCCATGGCGGCGAAAGCCCGGACGGAGAACGAGGTTTTGGCGGCGCGCCTGACGGCGTTGGAAACGGCGATTCAGGCCGGCAATGCCAAGCGCGCGCCCCGCGCGGCGTGCACCCGCCCGGGCAAGGCGGCGGTCAAAGGCCTGGGTAAAGCCACCAAAACGGCAAAAAAACCGCCTAAAACAGCCAAAAAATAGAACGTGTTCCGGAAAGGTCCCGGCCCGGTTCCGGCCCGTCCAAAGTCTCCTTGCACCCGTCAGACCCTTCTGCAAGATTACCCTGCATGGTGTATTGATGCCTTGACGCCACAATATATAGGGCTTCGGAGTGATGAGCATGGTCGCGGATGATGTCGTTTCGACGGCGGACAATCCCCTGGATCTGGTCGAGGATATCGTTGCCGCCCATCAGTGGCCGTTCGAGCGGAACTGCGACGAGGAATTGTCCGTCACCGTCGCCGGCACTTGGTGCGATTATCATCTTGGCTTCTCCTTCAACTCGGCCCAGGGCGGCCTGCAACTGGCCTCCGCCTACGACATGCGGGTGCCGGGCAAACGCCAGGATGACGTCCATGCCCTGCTCGCCATGGTCAACGAACGCATGTGGCTGGGCCATTTCGATCTATGGATCGAGGACGGCGTGCCGATGTTCCGCCACGCCGTCCTGACCCGCGGCGGCGGCGGCCTGGCCGCCAGCCAAATGGAAGAGTTGATCGAAATTGCCATAACCGAGTGCGAACGCTTCTATCCCGCCTTCCAATTTGTTATATGGGGCGGGAAGTCTCCGGCGGAGGCCATTGCCGCCGCCATGCTGGAGACCGTGGGAGAGGCCTAAACAATGTCCAAAATGACCGCCGTGAACGGCCCTCTGCTGCTGGTGGGGTGCGGCAAGATGGGCGGCGCCCTGTTGGGCGGCTGGCTGGACCAGGGCATGGCCGCCGACCGGGTTCTGGTGGTGGAACCGGCCCTTGACGCGGGCCCGGGCGGCGGGCCGGGAGGCGTTACGGTCTTGGGCGATGCGGGCGGCATTCCGGCGGATTTCGCGCCGGCCGTGGTGATCTTCGCCGTCAAGCCGCAGGTCATGGGAGACGTTGTGCCGGCCTACCGCCATTACGTAGGGTTGGGGGCGGTGTTTCTTTCCATTGCCGCCGGCACGCCGATCCGCTTCTTCGAGGACGCCTTGGCCGCCGCGGCGGCGGTGGTGCGGGTCATGCCGAACACCCCGGCCGCCGTGCGCCGGGGCATGTCGGTCTTGTGCGCCAACGGCCATGCCACCCAAGTGCAACGGGATCTGTGCACCGATTTGATGGCGGCGGTGGGCGATACGGCTTGGTTGGGGGACGAAGGCTTGATGGACGCGGTGACCGCCGTCAGCGGCAGCGGCCCGGCCTATGTCTTCCATTTGATCGAATGCCTGGCGCAGGCGGCCGTCGATGTGGGTCTGGCGCCCGATCTGGCCGCCCGCCTGGCCTTGCAGACGGTTGCGGGCTCCGGCGAATTGGCCCGGACCTCGGAGGACGACGCGGCGCAATTGCGCATCAACGTCACCTCCCCCGGCGGCACCACGCAAGCGGCCTTGGAGGTTCTGATGGGCGAGGGCGGCCTGCAACCCTTGCTGACGGCGGCCGTGCGGGCGGCGGAAAAACGCGGCCGGGAACTGGGCGCCTAGGCGCTTGGCGCCGGCGAACCGCATCTATGGACAGCCAGCCGGCCCGCTGCTACATAGCGGCCATGTTGATCATCGCGCGCCAAAGTCCTCTGGCAGGGCCCATAATGCGAATTACCGGCCCGGCCCCATTCTAGGGCCGGGTGCCTGTTCGTCCGCCTCTTTAGCCGCGCATTATATCCGTGAATCCCATTAGGCGTATCATCGATTTCCTGCTGCTAAAATCAGGGATGAATTTCCCATGGTGAATAAAATGACCACCGACTACAAAGCCACGTTATTTCTGCCGCAAACCGATTTTCCCATGCGCGGCGGCCTGCCGAAACTGGAACCCGAGCTGCTGGCGCATTGGGACCGGATCGATCTGTTTGAACGCCAGCGGGCGGATGCCAAGGGGCGGGAGAAATTTATCCTGCACGACGGCCCGCCCTACGCCAACGGCAACATCCATATCGGCCACGCCCTGAACAAGATCCTCAAGGATATCATCAACCGCAGCCAGCAGATGCAGGGCAAGGATGCCAATTATGTTCCGGGTTGGGATTGTCACGGACTACCCATCGAATGGCAGATTGAGGAGCGCTACCGCAAGGCGGGCAAGAACAAGGATGACATCCCCATCGTTGAATTCCGCAAGGAATGCCGCGCCTCCGCCGAAAAGTGGATCGCCGTGCAGACGGAGGAATTCAAGCGTCTCGGCGTGATCGGGGATTGGAAGAACCCCTACACCACCATGGCGTATTCGGCGGAGGCGCAGATCGTCGCCGAATGCCTGAAGTTCCTGATGAACGGAGCGCTGTACCGCGGCTCCAAACCGGTGATGTGGTCGGTGGTCGAGAAGACCGCCCTGGCCGAGGCGGAGGTCGAGTATCACGACCATACCTCGACCACCATCCATGTGCGGTTTCCCATTGTCGCCAGCCCCGATACCCGCCTGGCGGGGGCATCGGTGATGATCTGGACGACGACGCCGTGGACCATGCCGGGCAACCGGGCGATCTGCTATGGCCCGAAACTGGCCTATTGCCTGATCGAGGTTGACGCGGTGGCCGACGGTGCCCTGGCGCGGAAGGGCGAAAAGCTGGTGGTGGCCGACAGCCTGGTAGAGGATATCTGCCGCGAGGCCGGGATCACCGGCCATACGGTGCTGGGCGCGGTCGGCCATGCGGTCCTGGCCGATGTGGTCTGCGCCCACCCCTGGCGGGGCCAGGGCTATGACTTCGATGTGCGCCTGTTCCCAGGCGATCATGTCACCGACGATACCGGGACCGGCTTTGTCCATACCGCGCCCGGCCATGGCGCCGAGGATTTTGAGATCGGCATGGCCCATGGCCTGGAGGTGCCCCAGACCGTGGACGGCGATGGCCTGTTTTTCGACCATGTGCCCCTGTTCGCGGGCCAGCATGTCTTCAAGGCCGATGCCAAGGTGGTGGAGGAATTGACGGCCGTCGATGCTCTGCTGTGTCATGGTAAGCTGGTGCACAGCTATCCCCATTCCTGGCGTTCCAAGGCGCCCTTGATTTTCCGCAATACACCGCAATGGTTCATTTCCATGTCGGCCACGGGCCTGCGCGAGGCGGCGTTGAAGGGGATCGACGATGTGCGCTGGGTGCCCCCCTCGGGCCGCAACCGTATCCACGCCATGATCGCCGACCGGCCCGACTGGGTGCTTTCGCGCCAGCGGGCCTGGGGCGTGCCGATCACCTTGTTCGTGGACAAGCGGACGGGCCAGCCGTTGCGGGACGAGGCGGTCAACGAACGGATCATCGCCGCCGTCAAGAAAGAGGGCGCGGATGCCTGGTTCAACGCCGATCCGGGCGCGCTTTTGGGTCCGGACCATGAGGCGGAGAATTTCGAGAAGATCGATGACATCCTGGATGTCTGGTTCGATTCCGGCTCGACCCACAGCTATGTGCTGGAACAACGGCCAGAGCTGCAATGGCCGGCGTCGTTATATCTGGAAGGTTCCGACCAGCATCGCGGCTGGTTTCATTCCTCTCTGCTGGAGGCCTGCGGCACCCGCGGCCGGCCGCCCTATGAAGTGGTGCTGACCCATGGCTTCACCCAGGACGACAAGGGGCGGAAGATGTCCAAGTCCATGGGTACCGGGACCGCGCCGCAGGAAATCTGCGACCAATTCGGGGCCGATATCCTGCGCCTGTGGGTGGTCAGTTCGGATTATGCGGCGGACCAGCGCATCGGCACAGAAATCATCAAGGCCCAGGCGGATGCCTACCGGCGGCTGCGCAACACTCTGCGTTTCCTGTTGGGCAATCTCGCTGGCTTCGACGAAGGTGAACGTTTGGCGGTCGAGGACATGCCGGAGTTGGAGCGGTGGGTCTTGCACCGCCTTTCGGAACTGGACGCATTGACCCGTCAAGCCTGCGCCGATTTCGATTTTCACCGCCTCTATGTGGCGCTGGGAAATTTCTGCACCAACGACCTTTCCGCCTTTTACCTCGATATCCGCAAGGATGCCTTATATTGCGATGAAGCGGCCTCGATCCGCCGGCGCGCCGCCCGCACGGTGTTGGATCAGGTGTTTTCCTGTCTGACCGCCTGGCTGGCGCCCATCCTCTGCTTCACGGCGGAGGAAGCCTGGCGCACCCGCTTCCCCGAAGACGACAGCGTGCATTTGCGGCAATTTCCCGAAATTCCCAAGCTCTGGCGCAATGATGCGATTGCCGGGCGCTGGTCTACGATCCGCGCCTTGCGCCGGGTCGTGACCGGCGCCTTGGAAGTAGAGCGCAAGGAAAAGCGGATCGGCGCCAGTCTACAGGGTCATCCGGCGGTTTACGCCCCTGGGGAATACCTGTCGGCCTTGGAAGGTCTGGATGCGGCGGAAATCTGCATTACCTCGGGCATCTCCCTGACCGAGGGCGCCGCCCCGGCGGGTGCGTTCATGGTCGAAGGGGTTGCCGGCGTCGGCGTCGTCGTGGCATTGGCGGAGGGTGGAAAATGCGTCCGCTGCTGGCGTGTCCTGCCCGAGGTACGGACGGACGAAGACGGCGGCGGCGAGGATGGCGTTTGCCAACGTTGCGCCGCGGCCGTGGCGGCGCATCAAGCGGCATAGTACGGGACCGATGCAGCCCATGCGCCCGCCCCTGGCCGTTGGCCTGCCCGTTGCCGGGGTGATCTTGCTCCTGGACCAGCTCAGCAAGGCCTGGCTGCTGGTCTGGCTGGCGGAGAAGGGCGGCTGGCGGCAAATGACCGGATTTTTCAATCTGGTCACGGTCTGGAACAGGGGCATCAGCTTCGGCATGTTCCAATCAGGCGAGACCGGGCGTTGGCTGCTGGTGATCCTTTCCACCTTTGTCAGCCTTGGCCTTGGCCTCTGGCTATGGCGGCAAACCAGGGTTTTGCCCAGCCTGGCCCTGGGCGCGGTGATTGGCGGCGCGCTGGGCAATATCATCGACCGCATCTGGCGCGGGGCGGTGGCGGATTTTTTCGATTTCCACTTGCTGGGCTACCATTGGCCGGCCTTTAATATCGCCGACAGTGCGATTACCATTGGCGTTGTCGTGTTATTGTACGATAGTTTTCGCTCCGGCGGGTCGATGGTTGAACCCGGTGGAGCGGAAGGTGGCGCGAGGGACGATTAGGTTTATGGCGGGATTGAAATCTAGATTGGCGGCCGCGGCGGTTCTGATGCTGAGTCTGGCTGCCTGCGATTCCTTCAAGGAACAGGTCGGGCTGACCAAAAAGGCGCCGGACGAATTTACCGTCATAACCAAGGCGCCCCTGGTCATGCCGCCGGATTTCTCCTTGCGGCCGCCACGGCCGGGCGCCAAGGGACCCGGCGAGTTGCAACCGCGGGAGCAGGCGCGCGCCGCGCTGTTGTCGGGGGGCAAGGGCCGCCGGTCGACCGCCGAACTAGCCCGGCAATCGGGCCGCAACACATTGGCGGGCGCGGCCGGCAAGATGGCGGCCAGCAAGCCGACGGGCGCGGAATTACAATTGCTGCAAAAGGCCGGCGCGGCGGGCGCCGACTCCTCGATCCGGCAAATTGTCAATCGGGAAACTACCGTGCTGGCGGAGAAGGATTCCTCATTTGCCGACCGCCTGATATTCTGGCAGGAGAAGCAGCCCTTTGGCGCCACGGTTGATGCGGGCGCGGAGGCCAAACGCCTGCGCGAGGCCGCCGCCGCGGGCGATGCCGCCGATATAGGTAAAACGCCTATCATCAAACGGCGCAAGCGCGGCTGGCTGGAAGGTATTTTTTAGATATCATGGCGGTGTTGTTGCAAGCCGTCCTCACGAAGCTTGAGCGCGATGGCCGATTGAAGTCTTGTGTTAGCGTCACCAATGGCCATATCTGGACAGATATTTTCGGGAGGCCGCGCTAATTTCATGATCCGTCTTTTTTCCGCACTTGCGATTTTTGTACTGGCCGCCGTCCTGCTCGGCCCATCGGCGCGGGCAGGGCTATTTTATCCGAAAACCCACACCTTGGCCAACGGCATGCAGGTGGTGGTGATCGAGGATCACCGGGCCCCGGTGGTCTCCCACATGGTCTGGTACAAGGTGGGCGCCGCGGACGAGCCGCCGGGGAAGTCCGGTATCGCGCATTTTCTGGAACATCTGATGTTCAAGGGCACGCCGAAGGTGCCCTCCGGCGAATTTTCCAAGATCGTCGCCCGCAATGGCGGCCGGGACAATGCCTTCACCTCTTATGACTATACGGGCTACTACCAGAACGTCGCCAAGGACAAACTGGACTTGGTCATGGGCCTGGAAGCCGATCGCATGACCAATCTGGTGCTGACCGAGAAAGATGTCGTGACCGAGCGGGCGGTCATTTTGGAAGAACGCCGCTCCCGCACCGATAATAATCCTTCCGCGCAACTGCGCGAGGCCATGAACGCGGCGCAGTATCTGGCGCATCCCTACGGCATTCCGGTGATCGGCTGGAAACACGAAATAGAACAACTAAATCTGGCCGACGCCCTGGCATTTTATCGCCGCTTTTATGCTCCCAACAATGCCATTCTGGTAGTCGCGGGGGATGTCGAGGCGGCCGCCGTCTTCGCCCTGGCGGAGAAGAATTTTGGCTCCTTGGCGCGCGCGGACACACCGCCGCGCCGACGCCCGATGGAGCCGCCCCAACTGGCCGAACGGCGGGTCATATTCAAGGATGCGCGGGTCAGCCAGGCGGATTGGCGGCGCGGCTACCTGGCCCCCACCCGGTCTTCGGGCGATAGCCGGCATGCCATTCCCTTGTCCATCTTCGCTGATCTGTTGGGCGGCGGCACGACCTCGATGCTGTACCGTTCCCTGGTCGTGGCGGACAAGCTGGCGGCCAACGCGGGCGCCCATTACAGCGCCACGGGTCTCGATTCCGGCCGCTTCATGCTGTACGCCACGCCTTCGCCCGGCGTCGGTCTGGAGACCTTGGAGGCCGCCATGGACAAGGCCCTGGCGGCGGCCCTGAAAGACGGCTTCAAGGCCAAGGATCTGGAACGCACGCGGACCGGTCTATTGGCGGCGGCGGTCTATGCCCGCGACAGCCTGTTTACGTCGCCGCGCATCTTTGGCGACGCGCTGACATCGGGTCTGACCGTCGAACAGGTGGAGGGCTGGCCCGACGAAGTCCGTGCCGTGACCATGGCACAGGTGATGGCGGCGGGCCGCGCCATTTTGGACCGGCGCCGATCGGTCACGGGCCTTTTGCTGCCCGCGGGGGGAAAGGGCAAATGAAGCGCTTTTCCATACCGCCCATAACGCTGGCCGTCATTTTGACCTGGGTCATTTTGGCGCCGCAATCGGCCGGCGCCACTGAAATTCAGACCGTGCGCAGTCCCGGCGGCATCACGGCCTGGCTGGTCCGGGAACCTACCATTCCCTTGTTAAGCCTCAGTTTTTCCTTCAAGGGGGGCGCCGTCCTGGACGAGCCATCCCGCAAGGGCACGGGCAACATGGTTTCCGGCCTGCTGGATGAAGGGGCCGGGCCGCATGACTCCCTGGCTTTTCAAACCAAGCTGGAGGAATTGGCCGTCCGGATGAATTTTAGCGCCGGACGGGACAGCTTTTCTGGCAGCCTGCGGACACTCGCCCGGAACCGCGATGCCGCCTTCGAATTGCTGCGGCTGGCCTTGAACGGGCCGCATTTCGAGGCCGAGGCCGTCGCCCGTATCCGCCGGCAGATTATTACCGGCCTGATCGAGGACCAGGAAGATCCCGGCGCCATCGGCGGCCGCCTGTGGTTCAAGACCGCGTTTCCAAACCACCCCTATGGCGCCTCCAGCAAGGGCGGTATTGCCAGCGTCAAGGCCATCACGGCGGACGATCTGCGGGCCTTTCTGGCCAAGGCCCTGGCCAAGGACCGTTTGACCATCGGCGTGGTCGGCGATATTTCAGCCGCCGATCTGGGCCCGTTACTGGACAAAACCTTTGGCGCCCTGCCGGCCAGCACGGCTTTCACGCCGCTCCCCGAGGCCACGCTGAAGGGCGCCGGGGTGTTGAAGGTGGTGGAAAAGGCCATTCCGCAAAGCCGGGTGATCTTTGGCGGGCCGGGCCTGAAGCGGGACGACCCGGACTGGTATGCGGGCTATGTGCTGAATTATGTTCTGGGCGGCGGCGGCTTCGCCTCGCGCCTGTATGAGGAAGTGCGGGAAAAACGCGGCCTGGCCTATTCGGTCTACAGCTATCTCTACCCCCTGGATCATGCCGCCATCCTCATGGGTGGCGTCGGCACCAAGAACGAGAGCGTGGTGGAGACCCTGGCGGTGATCAAGGAACAGATCGCCCGGCTCCGGGACCAAGGGCTCACGGCCGGGGAACTGGCGAATGCCAAGACCTTTTTGAACGGCTCGTTCCCCTTGCGTCTGACCTCGTCGGGGCGAATCGCCCGGTTGCTGTTGGTCATTCAGCGGGAAAACCTGGGCATCGACTATCTGGACCGCCGCGCCGATCTGATCAATGCGGTAACCCTGGAAGATATCGACCGGGTGGCAAAACGGCTGTTGCGGCCCGAAAAACTGTTGATCGTCGTGGTGGGCAAACCGGTCGGTCTGAGCAGCAGTGAATAGCGCCATGGCGCCGCTTTCGGAGGCCGCGAGGCTCTGCTAGCTTGCGGCGATGGAGAACCCCTTAAAACAAGACATCGGTGGCTGCTTTCTCCCCTCGGTCGGATTGGCTGAAAAAGACCTGCAGCCGCTATTGCAACAATGCGAAGCCGCGCGCCGCCGTCTGGCGGGCGAACTGGCGGCGGGTCGATTGCCGCCGCTGTCCATTGCCCAAGGCACCGACGATCTGGCCACCCTGAAGGACATCGCTGGGGACTGGCGGCGCCGCTTTCGCCGGGTGGTGCTTTTTGGCGTCGGCGGCTCCTCCCTCGGCGCCCGCGCCCTGGCCGCGCTGGCATCGGCAGAGGGACCGGAACTTTGTATCCCGGATAATCTGGACCCGGATGTAATGACCTCGGTCCTGGATCCGGCCCAACTCGCCGGCACCGGGTTCCTGGTGGTTTCCAAATCGGGCGGTACCGGGGAGACCTTGGCCCAGGCCCTCACGGCCGTGGCCGCCGTGACGGCGCATTTGGGGGCGGATGCCGCGGGCAGGAACTTTCTCGCCATCAGCGAACCCGGCGATGGGCCCTTGCGGCGATTGGCCAGGCGCATCGGGGCGCCGGTCCTGGATCATGACCCTGAAATTGGCGGCCGGTTTTCCGTGCTTTCCCTGGTCGGAATGCTGCCCGCCCTCATTCTGGGACTGGACGCGGACGCCGTGCGGTCGGGCGCCGATGCGGTGCTGCGGCAGGCCCTCTCGATGCCCGATGGCCCGCCCGCGTTGGGCGCCGCCGTCCAGGTCGGTTTGCAGCGCCGTGGCCTGGGCCAGTCGGTGCTGTTGTCTTATGGCCAGGGGTTCGGGCCGTTTAATCTGTGGTACCGCCAAATTTGGGCCGAGAGTTTGGGCAAAATGGGCCAGGGGACCACGCCCATCGACGCCCTGGGTCCGGTCGATCAGCACAGCCAGTTGCAGCTTTATCTCCAGGGCCCCGCCGACAAACAATTCACATTGCTGACGGTGGATCAGGCCGGCCGCGGCCCGGTGGTCGCCGCTGATTTGGCCAAGGACTTGGGCCAGGACTATCTTGCCGGGCGCAGCATTGGCGATCTGGTCGGGGCCATGCAGATGGCGACGGCGGATACCCTGGTCAAGAATGGCCGGCCCGTGCGGCGTATTCACACGCCCCGTCTCGATGAATTCAGCCTGGGCGCCCTGTTCATGCATTTCATGTTGGAAACCCTGTTTGCCGCCGATCTGATGGGCGTTGATCCGTTCGGCCAGCCGGCGGTGGAGGAAAGCAAGGTTCTGGCCCGGCAATATCTGCGGGACAGCCTCTCATGAGCCGGCTGCGCCGCCTGCCGGAGATCACCGTCAACCGCATTGCCGCCGGCGAGGTGGTGGAACGGCCGGCCTCGGCCCTGAAGGAATTGGTCGAAAACGCCATCGACGCCGGCGCCGGGCGGATCGATATCGTCCTGTTGGACGGCGGGCGGGAGTTGATCTCCGTCAGCGATGACGGCCGGGGCATGACGCGGGAGGATTTGGCCCTGGCGGTGGAGCGGCACGCCACCTCCAAGCTGCCCGACGAGGATCTGTTGCATATCCAATGGCTGGGCTTTCGCGGCGAGGCGCTGCCTGCCATCGGCGCCGTGGCCCGCCTGACGATCACCTCGCGGGCCCTAGGCGCGCCGGAGGCCTGGCAAATCGAGGTGAACGGCGGCGAGGTCGGCGCCCCCGTGCCGGCGGCCCAGGCCACGGGCACGCGGGTCGAGGTGCGGGATCTGTTCCATGCCACGCCGGCGCGCTTGAAGTTTCTCAAGACCCCGCGCACGGAATTCCAGCATGCCGTCGATGCGGTCAAGCGCCTGGCCATGGCGCGGCCCGATATCGCCTTTACCCTGTCGGATGGGGAACGGCGCAGCCTCGACCTGAGCGCCAGCGCCGGCGATCTGTTCGATGCCCGCCTGGCCCGCCTGGGCGCCGTCATGGGGCGGGAGTTCGCGGACAATGCCCTGGCCATCGATGCCGAGCGGGAGGGCATCCGCCTGACCGGCTATGCCGGCCTGCCGACCCTGAACCGCGCCAACAACCGCATGCAATATCTGTTCGTCAACGGCCGTCCGGTGCGGGACCGGGTTCTGGCCGGCGCTTTACGGGCCGGTTATATGGATGTGCTGGCCCATGACCGTCATGCCATGGCGGCGCTATTTCTCGACGTGCCGGCGGCGGAGGTCGATGTCAACGTTCACCCCATGAAGGCGGAGGTGCGCTTTCGCGATGCCGCCATCGTGCGCGGTCTGCTGGTCTCCGCTCTGCGCCATGCCATGGCGGGCGCCGGACATCGCGGCGCCACATCGATTAGCACGGCCGCCCTGGGACGGGTGCGGGAAGGGGGCTTCAATCTGCCCTATCGTCAGCCGGCCGGCCACGGCGGGGCCGGCCTGCGGGAGGCCGCAGCGGCCTTTCAGGCGCCCTTCGCGGCCACCGCCGAACCCTCCGCCCGCGTCGAGGCGGAAGACGATGCCGCCGTACCAGTGGGCGACTATCCCCTGGGCGTGGCCCGGGGCCAGTTGCACGAAACCTATATCGTGGCGCAGACGGCGAGGGGCATCGTCATCGTGGACCAGCATGCCGCCCACGAGCGCCTGGTCATGGAACGCATGCGGGCGCAATTGGCGGCCAGCGGCGTGGCCCGGCAAATGCTGCTGCTGCCCGAGGTGGTTGAACTGGACGAGGCCGGCGCCCAGCGCCTTGTTGAACGCGCCGGCGAATTGGCCGAACTGGGTCTGGTCATCGAAGCCTTTGGCGGCGGCACCATCGTGGTGCGGGAATATCCCGCTCTGCTGGGGGAAAGCGATATTCAGGGCTTGATCCAGGATCTAGCGGACGAACTGGCGGAGATGGATCAGGCCCTGGCCCTGCGCGAGCGGCTGGATGCGGTCTGCGCTTCCATGGCTTGCCACGGCAGCGTCCGCGCCGGCCGCCGCCTCAGCGTGGAGGAAATGAATGCGCTTCTCCGCGAGATGGAACGTACGCCGCGTTCGGGCCAATGCAGCCATGGCCGCCCCACCTATGTGGAATTGCAATTGAGCGATATTGAAAGCCTGTTCGGGCGCCGGTAGATCCATTTCGAAATTGAATGATTCGGGCCTGGCTCTCTTCGCTCTCGCTTGCGCGCAAGAGCGCACCGCTCCCCTCGGGCGGCGCATAAGCGCCGGGCCGCCGTCGCGGCCTTGATTGACCATTTCAATCTGTTCCGGGCGCGTCATTGGGGTGAATAGGGGGAAATGTACTTGTTAGGTGTCCCCCTATTCATGGAGCCCCCGCCAGCGCAGGATCACGATCCGTGCCGCGCCATAGGTCCGTTCATCCAGCAAGGTGAAATCGGCCCCGGCTTGAAACCGTTCCGTTTTGGCCAATTCGACGCAGCAGATGCAATTTTTCGCCAACCAACCTGTATCCGCAAGGGCCGCCAAGCTGGGCTCCGACAATCCCATCCGGTAGGGCGCATCCATCAGGACCAGATCGAAGCCGGCGGGCGCCGGTCCGGGCCGGGTCGCGTCCCGGGTCAGGACCTGGATCTGTTCGGTTTCTCCCAGGGTGGCGGCGGTGTCCAGGATTTGCCGGGCGGCGGCCTTGTTTTGCTCGATGAAACAGACCCGCGCCGCGCCGCGCGAGAGGGCCTCCAGCCCCAATGCGCCGGTGCCGGCAAAGACGTCCAGCACGGCGCCGCCGTCCGGCAGGTCACCGTAGTCTCCATGGGCCAGAATATTGAACAGGGCTTCCCGCGCCCGGTCGGACGTGGGCCGTATGTCCAATCCCTTGGGAGAGGCCAACCGCCGGCCCCTATGGGTGCCGCCAACGATCCGCATGGCGGCTACCTTTTCTTGCTCTTGCGGGCCCCGGCATCGGCCTCGCCCAGGTCGAAATTGGCGGCATGACGGCCCAATTGGTCGCGCAAGATGCGCCTTGGCACCGGGGCGACCTCGCCGCGCGGCAATTCGCCCAGTTGGAACGGGCCGTAGGA
>JAYGEB010000282.1:0-14884 GCA_046582595.1 Alphaproteobacteria bacterium
CGCTTCGCACGGTTGCGCGCCACGGCGTTGCCGACTTTCTTGCTGGCCGTGAAGCCAATACCCAACGCCGCCTCCGATCCATCGCCCGCGCCGGCCTGCCGGTGCGCGACTTGCAGTACAAGGCCCGGGCTGGCGTACCGCCGGCCGGTCCTGGCCACACGCAAAAAATCCGCGCGTCTTTTGAGACGCACCAGGGCCAATTCACGGTGCTCCATATGACGGCACACAGATCCACCGGGCCCGGCATTCAGGGCCGGCCCCATCCTATGCCGAAAGCAGTTTGCGGCCTCTCGACCGGCGTTTTGCCAGAAGACGGCGGCCGCCAACGGTTGCCATGCGGTGGCGAAAGCCATGCCGGCGTTTGCGGACCAGTCTACTTGGTTGGAAGGTGCGTTTCACCCGTCAACCTCCATCAAATATGCGCTCATTATTGAAAGCCCCGGCGGGGCCAAAAACAAGCGCGCTGTATACGGTTTCGATTGCCCGAAGTCAACGCCGCCCATGCAAATACGCGGACCCGGCGATCACAATATAACTATCCTCGCGTGGGATATCTTTGCGCTATAGTTATCCGGCGAAATTTTCAGGGGCGCGGCCATGGTTGGCGAGGATCGGGAGGCGGAAAACGACATCGCCGGCGGGCACGTGGACCCATCCGCGCCGCGGACCACGCCGCCGTTGTTTTCAATGCGCCGGTTGTGGCCGGGCTTTGTCCTCATTGCCGGTCTGGCCGTTTTCCTGGCCCTGGATGGAGCGAAGTATTTCACCTTGGACAGCCTGCGTGTCCACCGTGATGATCTGGCCAATTATGTTGCTCATTACGCGGTGCTGACGGCGCTTTGTTTCATGTTGGTCTACGCGGTGATGGTGGCGTTTTCAGTACCTGGCGGCGCCGTCATGACCATGACGGGCGGGTTTCTGTTTGGCACGGCCGTTGCCGGCGGCTTGGTCGTTGTCGGCGCCACGGTGGGCGCGACGGCGGTTTTTTTGATTGCCAAGACAGCCCTGGGCGATCCCTTGCGGGCCCGGGCCGGGCCGGCGCTGCAAAAGATGGAAGCTGGATTTCAAGAAAATGCCTTGAGTTATCTATTGATTTTGCGTCTGGTCCCGCTGTTCCCCTTTTTCTTGGTAAATTTGGTGCCGGCGTTCCTCGGCGTCAGCCTGAGGGTTTATGTATCGGCCACGTTTTTCGGCATTATTCCGGGCACCGTCGTCTTTGCCCAGGTTGGCACGGGACTGGATAGCATTCTCGAAAGCGGCGAAGAATTATCCGTTGGGACGATTTTGAGCGGCGATGTGTTGCTGGCGCTGATCGGCTTGGCGATGCTGTCCGCTTTGCCGTTGGCCTACAAATATTATCAGGCCCGCCAGAACGCCGACAAGAACGCCGACAAGAGGGGAGGCAAGGCCGGGTGACGGCGCCCATCAAGGTTGATATCTGCGTTATCGGCGCGGGCTCCGGCGGGTTGAGCGTGGCGGCGGGGGCCAGCCAGCTTGGCGTGCCCGTGGCCCTGGTGGAACGCCACCTGATGGGCGGAGATTGTCTCAATTTCGGTTGCGTGCCGTCAAAAGCCCTATTGGCGGCGGGCAAGGCGGCCCACGGCATCGAAAACGCCGGCCGCTTCGGTATTTCCAGCGGAGGAGTCAAGATCGATGCGGCGGCCGTGCGCCAACATGTGCGCGGTGTCATCGCCTCCATCGCGCCGCACGATTCCGTGGCCCGGTTTCGGGCCCTTGGGGTCGATGTCATCCAAGGCGAGGCCCGCTTTACCGGGCGCCGGGAAATCGACGTCGGCGGACAAACCATCACGGCGCGCCGCTTTGTCATCGCCACCGGCTCATCGCCCCTGGTGCCGCCCATACCGGGCCTGGACGATGTGCCCTACCTGACCAACGAGACCATCTTCGAGCATGACCAGGCCATGGCGCACCTGATCGTTATTGGCGGCGGGCCCATCGGGGTTGAATTGGCCCAGGCCCACCGCCGGCTCGGCGCCGCCGTGACGATCATCGAATTGGACCGTCTGCTGCCCAATGACGACGTGGAGTTGACCACGGTGGTGCAAGATTGCCTGGCCGGGGAAGGGATTGATATCCGGACCGGCGTGAAGGCCGAAAGCATCGCCGGAGCGGATGACGAGATCGCCGTGACCCTGGACAACGGCGAGGTGATCAGGGGCAGTCATTTGCTGTTGGCGGCGGGACGAAAGGCGAATGTGGAGGCCTTGAACCTGGAAGCCGCGGGCGTGGAATATTCCGCCAAGGGCATTGCCGTGGACAGCGGCCTGCGGACCTCGAATAAAAAAGTTTACGCCATTGGCGACGTCACCGGCGGCCTGCAATTTACCCATGTGGCCGGCCATCATGCGGGCGTCGTGATCCGTAATGCGCTTTTTCGCCTGCCGGCCAAGGCCAAAGTGGCGGAAAAAATTCCCTGGGTAACCTATTCGGACCCGGAATTGGCCCATGTGGGCCTGCGGGAAGAGGCGGCCAGGGCGCAGGCGGGGGCCATCAATATCCTGCGCTTCCCCTTCGCCGAGAATGACCGGGCCCAGACGGAGCGCGATACGGCCGGAATGATCAAAATCATCACCGCCAAGAATGGCCGCGTCCTGGGTGTTTCCATGGTCGGGCCCCATGCGGGCGATCTGCTGCAACCCTGGGTCATGGCGGTAAACCACGGCCTGAAAATCGGCGCCATGGCCGGCGTTATTTGGCCCTACCCGACGTTTGGCGAAGTCGGCCACCGCGCGGCGGGAAGCTTTTTCCTGCCCAAGCTGTTCACCGACCGCACCCGCGCGATCGTCAGGTTTCTGACAAAATTCGGTTAGAAGTCTTCCGGCGGGACGATGCCGCAGGGGGCCAGGGCCGCCGTGACGGCGGCTTTCAGGCGATCCAGGCCGGCCTGATCGGACGCTTCGCAGCGGACCACCAGCACCGGCTGGGTATTGGAGGCGCGCAGCAGCCACCAACCGTCCGGCGTGGAGACCCGGGCCCCGTCGATGTCGGAGAAATCCACGCCCCGCGCCCGCAGGGCGGCGACGACCTCGTCCACGACCTGGAATTTCCGGGTATCGTCGCAATCGAAACGAACTTCCGGGGTGTTGACCATTTGCGGCAGGCTGTCGCGCAGTTCGGCGACGCTTTGCCCCGATTTGGCAACGGCGTCCAGGAATCGCACGGCCACGTACAAGGCATCGTCGAAGCCGTAATATTTGTCGGCAAAGAATATATGCCCACTCATCTCTCCGGCCAGGGGCGAATTGGTTTCCGCCATTTTGCTTTTGATCAGGGAGTGCCCGGTTTTGTACATCAGGGGCCGGCCGCCCAGGCGGGCGACCTCGTCAAAAAACACCTGCGAGGCCTTCACATCGGCGATAATGGTGGCGCCGGGATTTTCGGCAAGGACATCACGGGACAAAAGCGCCAACAACTGATCGCCCCACAAAATGCGCTCCTGGCCGTCAACCACGCCGATGCGGTCGGCATCGCCGTCAAATCCAATGCCCAGATCCAGCTTGCCGTCCCGCACCGCGGCCTGTAGCTGCACCAGATTTTCGGCCACCGTCGGATCGGGATGATGGGCTGGGAATGTGCCGTCCACGACTTCGTTCAAGGGCACGTGGCGTCCGGGCAGCCTGGCGATCAAAGCAGGCAAAATATCGCCGGCCACGCCATTGCCGCAATCCCAGGCCACGGACAATGGCGTGTCCGTGGTGTAGGCGGCGACCAGTTCTTCCAGATAGGCCGGGCGGACATCGTGATCTTCCAGCCCGCCCCGGCCCTGGGCCCAATTGCCGGCTTGGGCCAGTCGGCCCAGTTCCTGTATTTGATCGCCGAAGAAAGGCTTGCTCCCCAACATCATCTTGAAGCCGTTGTAGTCCGGCGGATTGTGCGAGCCGGTGATCATGACGCCCGCGTCCGCCTTGAGGTGATAGACCGAGAAATAAAGCATCGGCGTGGGGCCCCGGCCTATGCGCAAGGCCTCGATGCCGGCATCGTTCAAACCGCGGGCGACATTTTCGGCCATTTCCACCGAGGACAGGCGGCCATCGTAACCAACGGCGACCCGGGCGCCGCCGCCGCGTGCGACGATGGAGCCGAAAGAGCGGCCCACCGCGTAGGCGTCCGCCGTCGACAAGGTATCGCCAACGACGCCGCGCACGTCATATTCGCGCAGCACGGAGGGATGAAATTCGTGACTTTGCATAGTTCCGCCTTGCCTGAGTTCAGGGCTGGACCGCCGGACGGCCAATCGAGACATAGGTGAAGCCCAGGCCGCGCATGGTCTCGGGGTCGTAAATATTGCGCATATCCACCAGCACCGGCGCCTTCATCAGATCCTTGACCCGCGGCATGTCCAGCGCCCGGAAGGCATTCCATTCGGTGATGATGGCCAGGGCATCGGCACCGGGCAGGGTGTCATAGGCGTCCTGGCAAAATTCGACGTCGTCCAGCAGCTTGCGCGCCTCGTCCATGCCCTCCGGGTCATGGGCGCGGACCGTCGCGCCCGCCGCCAGCAGCGCGGGAATGATGTCCAGGCTGGGAGACTCCCGCATGTCATCCGTATTCGGCTTGAAGGTCAGGCCCAGAACGGCGACGGTCTTGCCCCGCAGCGAGCCGCCGCAGGCATCGACCACCTTTTGCGCCATGTCTTTCTTGCGCTGATCGTTGACGGCGACGGTGGCCTTGACGATCTCCATCGGCAGGCCCAGATCCTCCGCCGTGCGCAGCAGGGCCAGGGTATCCTTGGGAAAGCATGAGCCGCCATAACCCGGCCCCGCGTGCAGGAATTTACCGCCGATGCGGCCGTCCAGGCCCATGCCACGGGCCACGTCCTGCACGTTGGCGTCCACCTGTTCGCACAGATTGGCGATCTCGTTGATAAATGTAATTTTGGTCGCCAGGAACGCGTTCGCGGCATATTTAATCAATTCCGCCGTCTGCCGGGCAGTGAACATGACGGGCGTTTCGTTCAGGAACAAAGAGCGGTACAATTCCCGCATGACCGCGCGGGCCCTCTCGCTTTCCGTCCCCACGACCACGCGGTCGGGTCGCATGAAATCGCTGATCGCGGCGCCCTCGCGCAAAAACTCGGGGTTCGAGGCAACATCGTAGTCCGCATCGGGCCGGGTTTCACCAATCACCTCGGCAACCCGCGCCCCGGTACCCACCGGCACGGTGGATTTGGTGACGATAACGGTGTAACCGTCCAAGGCCGCCGCGACTTCCCGCGCGGCCTCGAAGACATAGCTCAGATCCGCATGGCCATCGCCCCGGCGCGACGGCGTGCCGACGGCGATAAACACCGCTTCGGCGTCCGCCACGGGCTGGTTCAGGTCCGTCGTGAATGACAGCCGCCCCGCCGCCACGTTGCTTGCCACCAAATTTTCCAGGCCAGGCTCGAAAATCGGTATCTTGCCCGCCTGCAAGGCCTTGATCTTGGCGGTATCCTTATCAACGCAGGTAACATTGTGCCCAAATTCGGAAAAACAGGTGCCCGATACCAGTCCCACATAGCCGGTGCCGATCATGGTGACATGCATGCTCTCAACTCGCCTTGATGTTGGTCTTAAAGGTCTTTGACAATAGACGACAAATAGCTTCCCAGGCCTTCCCGCAGGTCGTCGCGGGCCAGACCAAAGGCGACCGTCGCCTGTAGGAAGCCCAGCTTGTCGCCGCAATCAAACCTAGTACCTTCGAAGCGCAGGCCATGGAAGGGTTTCCGCCCGATCATCTTGGCCATGGCGTCGGTCAATTGGATTTCGCCGCCCGCGCCCCGTTCCTTTTTGTCCAGATAGTCGAATACCTCGGGCATCAGGATGTAGCGCCCGATCACCGATAGGGTCGACGGCGCTTCCGCCGGGTCCGGCTTTTCCACCAGGCCCCGGACCTCGGCCAAATGACCATCGTCCTCGCCCACGTCAAGGATGCCGTAGCGGGATGTGTGCGCGCGCGGCACATCCATGACGGCAACGATATTGCCCCCCGTTTTGGAGGCGGCATCGGTCATTTGCTTCAGGCAGGGCGTCTTGCTCATGATCAAATCGTCCGCCAGTAAAACCGCGAACGGTTCGTCGCCGACCAGATTGCGGGCACACCAGACCGCGTGTCCCAGACCAAGGGGTTCCTGCTGCCGGGTGTAGGCGATTTGCCCGGCGGCGGGAATGGCGGCCCGCAATGCCGCCAATTCCTGCGTTTTGCCCCGCGCGGAGAGCAGATCTTCCAATTCATAGGAATGGTCGAAATGATCCTCGATCGCCGCTTTGCCCCGGCCGGTGACGAAAATGAACTCCTCCACCCCCGCCGCGGCGGCTTCTTCCACCGCATATTGGATCAGGGGTTTATCCACGATGGGCAGCATTTCCTTCGGCAACGCCTTGGTTGCCGGTAGAAACCGCGTGCCCATCCCGCCCACGGGGAAAACCGCCTTGCGAACCTGCATGTCGATCCAGCCTATATTGATGCCACGGTTGACCTAGAGCATTTCAAGATTGTCCCAAGCCGCCCGCTCCCCCACCCGGCCACCCATTTAGGATGATCCCGTGGGTGGCCCGGTGGAGGAGCGGGCGGCTTGGCGGTTCCAGTCAAACTGAAAATGCTCTAATGGGGTCAGCTTCTGCCATGACGGCGGTCCGGGCGCAAGGTGCGCCGTCACACACCCAACAACAAATCCTTGGCCTGATTTATTTTCGCCGCCAAATAGGAAGAGCCGCCCTTGTCGGGATGATTTTTCAACATCAGGCGCTTGTGCGCCTCGCGGATTTCACCGGGCGAGGGGTTGATATCCAGACCCAATACCTCGCGCGCTTCGTCCAGGGTCATGTTCCCCGTGCCGCCGCCGTTGGCGCGATGATCGCTGGCGCCGTAGCCCGCTTTCTCCCGCCGCCAGTCGGCGCCCTGGCTACGGTCCAGAAAGGCTTCCAGCAACTGTGCCGCTTCGGGATCATTACGGCGGCATTCGGCCAAAAGATCGATCAACTGGTCCAGGTCCAAATCACCCAGATCCCGGCCCGCGAAGGCGCCTTGCAGCACCTCGCCCCGCATGGCCCCGCTGTCATGCTCCAGGGTCATGCGCAGATAGCCGGTTTCCACGTTCGAGCTGCCGCCCGCCGATCCGCCCGGCGCCCGGCCCATGCGCGGTCCCAACCTGGGCAAGGCCCAGCGGCGCAGGAACCCGACCGCCAAGAACGCCAGGGGCATGCCCAAGAAAAAGCGGCCGGTCAGCAGCAGGAATACCGCCATCGAGGCGCAAATACCAAACCCGGAATAGCGTAGTATGTTGGCCAGAAACTTGGGATCGGCGGTCAGTAGCAGTCTGCTCGCCAAGCCCAGCGCGCCCAGCAGGCAAACCCCCAGAATAAAATAGCCGATCATGGCGTTTTGGCGCCGACCTGATGGGCAATGCGCAGGATGGGGTCGGTCTTACCCTTGGAATAATCCGATAAAGCCTTGCGCCCGCCGGCGGCATAGACCGCCACCGCGGCCAGCAGATCGCGCAGTTGCGCGGCGGAGGAGGCATCGAAGTGGCAATAGGCGCCCCGGGTCAGTGTAGCGATTTGCCTGAAGGCGCGGCTGGCCGTCGGCTCGGCGCCTTCCTGGAATATAAAACAAGGCACGCCCAGCATGCCCAACTCGCCCGCCACCGTGCAAACCTGGTCAACATCCTCCTCCAGGCAATCGCCGACGAACACAAGGGCGTTGATCTTCTGTTTCGTGGTTTCGCGGACCGCATAACGCAGCAAACGCTCCACCTGGGTCTGCCCGCCCATACAGCGGACCTTGGTCATGTAGGGGATCAGGTCGGCGGAGGTTGAAATCCAGGGCGTGGCGCGGAAATCCTTGTAACCCCGGTAATAGGCCAATTGCACGTCGAGACCACCCAAGGTCGATGTCTGGGCGAACATATCGCCCTGAATTTGGCAGGCCGTATCCCAGGTCGGCTCGCGGCTGGCGGTGGCATCCATGGCGAACAGCAGCCGGCCGCGGGACTTGGCGGCATGTACGCTGGGTGTCGTGGCGAGCTTGTTCAGGAAATCCTGAACCCCCGCATTGCCGGTCTTGGTCGATATGTCGCGTTTTTTCGGAGCCATCACCGTATTACATTGTATCCGGACCCATCTTGTCCAGTGTCGGCGTTGTTATTCAACGATGATCTTGGCGCTGGGATAGAAGGCGTGAAAGGCGAAGGCGAAGTCCACCCGGTACATGACATCGACCAAATTGCCATTTTCATCGCGCCGTTGCACCAATACGTTGCCCACATCCCGGCCCTCGGCGATGACGCTGTCGTCCAGGGCTGAATTCTGGCCTTTTTCCCAGGTCAGGATCAGGCCGTCCTTGGTCTCGATCCGCCGTTTGATCTGCAGAAAATCCACCGACCAGGCACGGTTGTCCACCGCCACCACCCGGGCCAGGGGCGCCACCACGCCGGGCATTTCGCCGCGATAGAGGAACGGTTTGTCGGCTGAATCGTAGCGCGCATAGGGGTTCGTGCCATAACGCCGCATGTAGGGGTTGGTCGGCGTCAGAACATCGCCCTTTGGCGCGCGGGCCTTGAACTTGGCAAACGATTCCAGGCGGGCCGGCAAAAAACGCAGTTCCGTGCCGGTCATTTCGCCAATGATGGCCTCGCCCGTGAACTGCTGCCACCAACTTTCGCTTTGCCGGTCGTACATCACCAGGTCGGAATGGCGTAGCTTTCCCGTGGTGCCGAATTCCAAAGTCCTGCCGTCCACGCGGCGGTCAAACACCAGCGCCGCATTGCACAAGGGGCAGAAGGTCACGGCCACGGGCACCCCGGCCAGCACATCGTTGACGATTTCATGCCAGATCAGGATCGATAGCGGATAGGCGCGGCTTTTTCCATTCACCGTCAAGCCAATCACCGGTTCGGTCGGCGCCAGGCCCTCGGCATTTTCCACGCTCACGTACTTGGGCACGTCGATCGAAGGTATCTGATCCTTGCGCACCCCGCCCGACATGATTTCGTCGAAAGGAACACTATGTTTGGTGAAATCCGTGTTTGGCCACTCGCTTCGCCATTGCTGGGGGCCGGCCAGCGGCTGTCCGGACAGCAATAACCCGATGACGGCGATCAATGCCGCGATGGTCGGAAAGGTTCGCATGAGGGTACCTCCATATTCACGGTCCCATGGTTGCCCCCATCGTCGTCATTACCGGGGCCGCGTGCAAATCACGGCTGCTTGACCCTGGCGGCGGCGCGGGCCAAGTTCCCCGCCATGATCGAACGCGTGGATAGTATTGTCGTCGGCGCCGGCGTGGTCGGCCTGGCCATCGCCCGGCAATTGGCCATGGCCGGTGACGAGGTCATTGTCGTGGAAGCCGCCGAGCTGATCGGCAGCGAGACTTCGTCGCGCAACAGCGAGGTTATCCATGCCGGTATTTACTATGCCAAGGACAGCCTGAAAGCCCGGTTCTGCGTCGCAGGCAAGGCCAAACTTTATGAATATTGCCTCAGCCGCGGCGTGGCGCACCGCAATTGCGGCAAATTGATCGTCGCGACCTCAGCCGATGAATTGGCAATACTGGACGGTATCAAGGCCAAGGCGGCGGCCAACGGCGTTGATGATCTGTATGAAATCAGCGCCGCCGAGGCCATGGCCCAAGAGCCGGCGTTGTCATGCTTGGGCGCCCTGGTCTCTCCTTCCACCGGTATTATCGACAGTCATGGCCTGATGCTGGCCTATCAAGGCGAGGCCGAGGACCATGGCGCCATGATCGCATTCCGCAGCCGGGCCATGGGCGGACGGGTGGTGCCCGGCGGGCTGGCCTTGCAGGTGGCCGATGGCCAGGGCGGGGAAATGACCCTGGCCTGCCGGCGCCTGGTGAATGCGGCCGGGTTGCATGCCCAGCCCCTGGCCCGGCGCATCGAGGGGCTGGATGGCGATACCGTGCCGCCGCTGTATTATTGCAAGGGCAATTATTTTTCACTGCCCGGCAAGCAACCCTTTTCCCGGCTGATCTATCCGGTCCCCGCCTCCGCCAGCCTGGGCGTCCACCTGACCATCGATTTGGCCGGCCAGGCGCGTTTTGGCCCGGATCAGGAATGGCTGGACGGCGAGATCGTGGCGCTGGAGGCGCCGCTGGACTACCGCGTCGAGCCGGCCCGCGCGGCGGTGTTTTACGATGCGGTGCGGCGCTATTACCCCGCCTTGCCCGATGATTCACTGCAACCGGCCTACAGCGGCCTGCGGCCCAAGCTGCGGCGGCCAGGGTGCGGCATGGAGGATTTTCTGATCCAGGGCCCGGACAGTCACGGCGTGGCGGGACTGGTCAACCTCTATGGCATAGAATCACCGGGGCTGACCGCCTCCCTGGCCATTGCCGAGCACGTCGGGACGCTGCTGTCGGATTAAGGCCAAGCCCGGCCGGCACCCGCTGGTACCGCTTGCGGCCTTCATGGGCCATGCGATAGTTTGCGCAAGGTTGGAACAGGGAATGGCAATGGAAAATTTCTCGAAAAATGTCTCGCCAAGATTTTTGCGCAACAGCCTGCTGTTTCCGTTGGCCTTGATATTCGCCCTCGCCCTGCCCGCGGCGAAAGCCGGGTCGGAGAGCCGGTACAACGATTGGGAATTGTGGTCTTCGTCCGCCAATGCGGTCTTGCCGGCCAAACGCGGGCAGCCGTCGCCGTTCCGTATCAATGCGGCACTGGGCGCCGTGGCGGCGCCGGAATTCCTCGGCTCCGACACCATTGCCACGAAACCATTGCCATTGCTGGATGTGAATTACAAAGGCCGCCTGTTCCTATCGAGCCAGCAAGGCATTGGCTGGAACGCCTGGCGCAAGCGTACCTTGCGGGCCGGCCCGCGCATTACCTTTGATTTTGGCCGCCTGGCGGCGGATGCGCCCAGCCTGGCCGGCCTGCCCGACATCAATATCGGCACCGAGGTCGGCCTGTTTCTGGAAAGCTTTGTCGCCGCCTGGCGTTTCAAGGGCGATATCCGCAAGGAGATCGGCGGCGGACATGCGGGCCTGCTGTTGAATGGCGAAGCCGCATGGGGCAACCGGTGGACCAAGAATACGTCCCTGATCCTGGGGCTGCGCGCCACCTATATGGATGATACCTATGCGGAGAGTTATTTCTCAATCGCCGCCGCGAATGCCACCGGCACCCGGCGCGCCTACGCCGCCGCGGGTGGCTTACGCGACGTCAACGGCTATGTCCAGATTATCTACGATTTCAACCAAGCCTTTTATGTGGCGACTGAATTCCGCGCGACGATGTTGATGCAACAAGCCGCCGACAGTCCCATCACCGAGACGGACGCATTTGTCGCCGGCTCGCTCATGCTTGGATACCGGTTCTGATGGCAACGCCTTCGTGGAACATTTCGCCGCCTCCCGCTATCGCGTAATAATCCAGGCGGCGGTTTATTTCACATAATCATTATGGGACGCAACATTAGCCCCGCCTCCGGCGGGGCCGCGACACAATCTGGCGAATGTTGAGTTCGCGTCTTCAACTCATTGAATTTTAACGAAATTCCTGTGAAATACGGATTGTATCCCGAGCCATCCCGAGCCATGGGGAAATTTTCAAGATGCCGGTATTTTCCGCCAAGAGTTTCCGTAATCACCAACAGGTCGTGTTCCACCGGGACCCGGCCAGCGGACTTCAGGCCATCATCGCCATTCATGACACCACATTGGGGCCGGCCTTGGGCGGCTGCCGCTATTGGCGGTATGACGACGATGGGGCCGCTCTGGACGATGTCCTGCGGCTCTCCCGCGGCATGACCTATAAGGCCGCCCTGGCGAACCTGGCCTTTGGCGGCGGCAAGGCCGTCATCATGGCGCCCCGGGACGGCAATAAATCCGCCGCGCTGTTGCAGGCCTTCGGTCGCTTCGTGAACAGCCTGGGCGGGCGCTATGTCACGGCGGAAGATGTGGGCACTTCGCCCCGTGATATGGAAATCGTGCATGGCGTGACCCCGTATGTCGCCGGCATCGCCGATGGCGGCGCGGGCGACGGAGATCCCTCGCCGGCCACGGCGTGGGGAGTGTTTCATGGCTTGAAGGCGGCGGTGGCGGCCACGATGTACCGTGACGACCTGCACGGGGTGCGGGTGGCCGTGCAGGGTTTGGGCCATGTGGGCGGCTATCTGGCCGAGCATCTGGCCGAGGCCGGCGCCGTCTTGACTGTGGCCGACCTGGATCCCTCCCGCCTGACATGGGCCAAGGCCAACCTGGGCGCCGAAATCGTCGAGGTGGAGAAAATTTACGACGTAGGGGCGGATATCCTGGCCCCCTGCGCCATGGGCGCCGTCCTGAACGATGACACCATCCCGCGCCTGACCGTCCGCGCCGTGGCCGGCGCGGCGAACAATCAATTGGCCGAGGACCGCCACGGCCGGGCGCTAGCGGAACGCGGCATCCTGTATGCCCCCGATTATGTCATCAACGCCGGCGGCATCATCAATATTTCACACGAAGGCCACGCCTATGACATGGAGCGGGCCATGGCCCATTGCGCCCGCATCCACGGCACCCTGTCGGAGATCTTCCAACGCGCCGGCCGCGAGGGGCGGCCGACCAACGAGGTCGCCGACCACTTGGCCGAGGAACGCATCGCCGCCCACGCCACGGCCGGCGAATACAAACTGCGCGCCGCGGTGGGTTAAATCCGGCCGGTTCGATGCGGTTTTAGACCAATTTCGGGATTGAAATGGTCGATCAAGGCCGCGGCGGTGGCCCGGCGCTTATGCGCCGCCGGCGCGGAGCGGCGCGCTCTTGCGCACAAGCGTGAGCGAAGAGAGCCAGGCCCGATTCGTGCAATCTTAAAATGCTCCCCCACCATTACCGCCCGCCCTGACCGTTACCCTTGAAATCGCGCGCGAAGCGGCGGGCCTTGGCTTCTTCCCTGGCCACTTGCGCCGCCGTCAGCCGGCGGATTTTCATGCGCTTTTTCGCCACCGCCCCACCGCGGTGAAGGCCGGCGGCCACCGTCTTATTGGCGGCCATGGCGAACCATGCGTGGGACAGGGCGGGGTTCCGGTTCAAGGTGCGTCCATCACGGTAGGCCACGGCAAGAGCGTACCGCGCACTGACGTTGCCTTGACTGGCCGCCTTGCGCCACCACATGGCCATGCGGTTGAAGTCCCGCGGCAGGCCCGCGCCCCGCATATACAGATTTCCCAGCCAGTATTGCGCGCTGTCATGGCCGCGGACGGCGGCCCGTATCAGCCATTGCGCCGCTTCGGCGTGGTTCCGGTCCGCGCCCCGGCCGGTCGCCAACAGGGCGCCAAGCTCGTGCTGGGCGTCCAGGTTGCCCCGTTCGGCGCGGGCGCGGACCAAGGCGACCCGGCTGCCGGCCGCCAGCTTGTCCCGGTCGAGGTAGGCGATGACATCGAAATCCATCTTCGCGAACGCCGGATGACCAAAACCAAGGCTGTAGCCAAGCACGGCCACGCAGATAATTAGCACCCGCCGCATCCCGGTCCCGGCGGCGGGGCTGGATATCGGAACGGCAGTGTTGTCGGTTTTTCGGTAACAAGGGCGGCGACGAAATCCTGCCTGATGCATTGCGTTTTCCTTTTCGGTAACCCCGCTATCCGCTGGCCATTCTGGCTGCTTGGACCGGAAGCTTTGCGTCCCGCCGTTACCGGCGGTTTGCCATTGTCGTGGTACGCGCCCCGCGCAAGGCGAGGCCGATTAACATGGCCTAGGGTAATAAAGACAAGTTAACAAATCGTTTCGATCCGCCGCCGCTTGTAATTCGGTGACAGTTTATTTTACTGTTTGTTTCGCGGTCATTGCGCCCGGTTTCGGGCCGCGCCGTTGGCGCCGCAGCCGCTGGCCATAACGGCTTTCCAGTGCCGCCAGCCAGTCGTCCGTGCCCAGGGGGCGGCCGATGGTTTCCGCCCGGCGCAGGGCCGCGCTCGCCGCCTCATCCTCGCCGCTGGCCAGCGCCTGGGCAAAATCCGGCATCCGCTCCAGCACCGGGCGTGCCGTGACGAGATCATCGTCCTCGCCCGCCAGATGCGCCCCGACGCTGGACCAGGGCCAATCCGCGGCCCGCCCGGCCAGCCGCGCCCGCACCGGGTTCAACGAGACATAGCGCACCGCGTTGGCCAGGTAGCCCTCATCCATTGCGACGGAGCCGAAGCGCCCCCGCCACAGATGCCCGGTCCATCCGTTGCGGCGGTTGATCCGCAGGGTATAGCGGCGGTGGGCATCGCCCAAGGTGGCGCGCAGGCCGTCCGCATGGCTGGGAACCAGGATCAGATGCACGTGGTTGGGCATCAGACAATAGGCCCAGACCTCCGTCCCGGCCTTCGCGGCGGCTTCGGCGAGTAGATCGATATAGGCCTGATAATCCTCCGCCCCGAAAAACACCTCCTCACGGCGATTGCCGCGCTGGGTGACATGATGCGGAATGCCGGGAACAACGATGCGTGCCAGTCGAGCCATCGCGCATTATGGCAGATACGGAGTAATTAGTAAACTGTCACCGAAACTATTAGAAACTTCACCGAAACTTATTATGCCGTCATTTGCGCTCAGAGCCGCTTCTCTACAGCCAACTCATTGAGTATATCATATTCATGATGTTCTATTTCTCTCAATGAAGGCCAAGATTTCTGGTCTTACTTTCCGATTTTCTTTCTTATTCAATATATGTCGAGCAACAGAACCAAGATCTTTGGAATTAAGGTATGGTGAAGTTACAGTGAAATAATCTGCAGCATCCCCCACTCAGGGCTGTTCAGTTCTCCTCGAGTCACCGTATATGCCATGGCATGATCTGGGTTTAGGGCATTGATATAGAGTTCCCTGCTTACGTTGACGGTACCGTTGGCGCGGAGGATGTTGAGGGCGAATGAGCGGAAACGGGCGAAGTGGCCGGGTTTGGTTCGAA
>JAYGEB010000328.1:0-7575 GCA_046582595.1 Alphaproteobacteria bacterium
CTCGTGTGCTCTTCCGATCTGACCTCGCCGGGATCAAATCGGTCATTTATACGCCGACCTTCGTGCTGATGCATCGCGGCAAGGAAATCGGACGCATCCTTGGTTACCCTGGCGAGGATTTCTTTTGGGCCTTTTTGGAGGAACTGATGGGGAAGCTGGCCCTGGCCCAGGAGCAATCCTAACGCAGCGAGATATGAGGTCAATATGTTGACAAAATTTTTGGTTGCCGCCGGCTTTGTGCTGGTGTTCGCCCAGGGCGCCAGGGCGGAAGAAAAGGCAATGGTGTCCTTTAAGTTTCTGACTCCGGAAGTGGCGTTGGAGTTGGCCCAAGGCGCGTTGCAAAGCTGCCGGGCCAGCGGCTACCAGGTCGCCGTCGTCGTGGTCAACAGGTTCGGCATCGTGCAAGTGGCGCTGCGCGATCAATTGGCCGGTCAGCACACCGTCGAGACAGCGCGCCGCAAGGCCTGGACCGCCGTTAGTTTCAAGACCGACACCGAAACCATGTCCGAATTGACCCAGGCCGGACAACCACAATCCGGTGTACGCCAGGTGCCTGGGGTGCTGGTGGTCGGTGGCGGCGTGCCGGTCCGGGCGGCGGGAACAATTGTCGCCGGCATCGGCGTTTCCGGCGCGCCCGGCGGCAAGGCCGACGACACCTGCGCCCGCGACGGCATAGAAAGCATAATAGAGAAGCTGGAGTTTTAAACCGGCCGAACCACGACCATGTTCCGACCATGACAAAACCAAACATAGGGAGAAATTCGAAATGTTCCGACGTGTATTCTTGAGCCTTCTGACAGTCTGCTTCCTGGCCGCCAGTCCCGTGCTGGCCGCCGAGAAAATTCACCGTCTGGTCTTGCAAATCAGTGATGACAACGCCCAGAAGATGAACACCGTGTTGAATGTGGCGGCAAACGTATCCCGCTACTATGCGGCCAAGGGCGAAGAAATCGAAATTGAAGTCGTCGCCTTCAACAAGGGTCTGCACATGCTGCGCGGCGATACCTCGCCGGTGAAGAAACGCATTTCCAACTTCGCCCAGAGCATGACCAACGTTAAATTCCTTGCCTGTGGCAACACCATGAAGGGGATGGCCAAGAAGGAAGGCAAGATGCCTGAAATTATGAAATTCGCCGAAATCATTCCCGCCGGCATCGTACGGATCCTTGAGCGGAACGAAGAGGGCTGGACCATCGTCAGGCCTTGAGCCGACGCAATGGCAGGTTTGGAGCCGGGGCATCCGCGAAACGATCGCGCGTGGATGCCCGGTGTCCCGCGCCGTTACGATCCGAACCGGACAAATGCGCCGCCGAGTTTCAGATGGCTCTAGGCCTCCACCTCGCCCCCGGCATCGACCCAGGCCTTGAAGCCGCCTAAATTCCGGACATCGGTATTGCCAAGTTCAAGCAGCGCCTTGCCGCACAATGCGGCGCGGCCGCCGGAGGCGCAGTACAGGATAATGGTCTTATCCTTGGAAAAGGCCGGATCATGCGTGGGCATGGCCGCGTCCGCCCGAAATTCAAGCATCCCGCGCGAGGCATGCAGCGCGCCGGCGATCCTGCCGGTCGCGGCAACTTCGCCATCTTCCCTCACATCGACAAAGAGGAGGTTTTCCCGTCCAGCCAATTCACGGGCTTCGGCCACGCCAATTTCCGGGACAACCGCCTTGGCCGCCGCGACCAAGTCCAAGATAGAACTACTCATTTTTTGAAACCTTTCCCTGGGGCGGACGGAACAATTCTTCCGCCGGGTTCGACCGCTCTTTCTTCAGTGTCCGAGCTTAAGTGTCCGAGCACGTTTTATAGGAACATGCTCCGGAGCCGTTTCACGGTCAAGACGGTTTTGGCGCGCAAAACAGCCGGTGCAGCAAGGTGATGACTTCCTGGGTTTCATCGCTGGACAGGGAATAGAGTTTTTCCTTGGCCAGGCGCCGGTCGTGGACCAGGCCTTCCTTGCGCAGGCGGGCCAAATGCTGCGACAGTCGCGGCTGGGCGATGCCGGTCGCATGTTCCAACGCGGTCACGTTCATTTCCTCCTGTACCAGCAAGCAGAGAATTTGCAGCCGGTCGGGATTGGCAATGGCCTTAAGAAATTTGCTCACGTCGAGCGCGATTTCCGCCAGTTCAGTTGAATCCACGATTTTTCCCAGTATTCGAAACCATCGAAAGTGACGGCGATCCGTTTCGCCCCGTTTGCCAGCTACTGAATTGACCGAGGTTTCGCCGGAAGTCAAGGTTCGGGTACCTTGGCGGATTCCGATATTTCGACCAAGCTGGTGGTGAACCTTTTGCAAACGGCGGAAGCCTGCGGCGCCGACGTGATCGCCACGGAATGCCCGACCTGCCATTCCGGGCTGGAGATGCATCAGATCCGGGCCGAAACGGAATACGGCATCAAGACCACCGTGAAGATGCTCTATTTCACGCAATTGCTGGGCTTGGCGCTGGGCGTGAGCAGCCGCAAACTTGGTATCCACGAGAATGTGTCCGATGCCCGCGGGTTGTTGAAAGCAAAGGGGCTGGCATGAAAACCCTCGCCGACATGGAGGCCCGGTTGCAGGCCATGGGAGCGCATTCTGTGTCTCCGCCGGCAGCCATGGCCGATGAATTGCTGGAAATTGGCGAACAGGCCCTATGCCATTGGCTGGCCCACGGGGAGGTTGTTCCGACCGAGGCGAAGGTGGAAGGCTTCCGCTTGTTGGCCCTCCATCGCCAGGGCTGCAAGGGCGAGCCGTCCTTCAATGCCTGCCGGGAGAGCTGCCGGGAGTTGGCATACCACTATAATTTGCTGCATCTGGAACCGGAGCGTCCGCAAATCGCCGCCCGCATGGCCATGGCCCGCGCCGTGACCCTGCATTTGTGTCTGTTCGTGAGCGGCAAATTGCAGGTTCCGGAACTGGGTGATGATTGTTGTTCATCGCAAACATTGCGTACGGCAACGGCATAGGCTTGTGAGGTAAGGAAATCCTGATATGGCTTTGGTTCGTGGCTGCGATTTGCCGGACGATCCGTACTACGATGTGGAAAACAATATTTGGTACCGCGAGAACGGCTATGGTACCCTGACCGTCGGCATGACCGCCGTCGCCATGGGCATGGCGGGGAAGCTCATGGCGGTGACGCCGAAAAAGGTTGGGCGCAAGGTCAAAATGGGAAAATCATGCGCCACCATCGAGTCCGGCAAATGGGTCGGGCCGGCCAAACTCGCGACGGGCGGGGAAATTTTGGCGATCAACGAGGCCCTGGTCGCCGCGCCCGAAATTGCCAACGACGCTCCCTACACGGACGGCTGGTTGGTGAAGGTGCTGCCGGAGGATTGGGGTGGCGTCAAACCGCGACTTATCATTGGCGATGCGATAACCGCCGCGTACGAGGCAAAGATGCGGGCCGATGAGTTCGACGGCTGCGAGGCCGCCGCCGCGTAACAGGAAAATTTCCATGAAAAAGGGAGATCAAGATGTCAGAGGAACAGACGAGTAACGCCAAGAGTATGTCATTGATCGTCACCAAGGGCTCTTTGGACTGGGCCTATCCGCCGTTCATTCTGGCCACGACCGCGGCCAGCATGGGTTTGGATGTAAGTATGTTTTTTACCTTCTATGGCTTGAGCCTGCTGCAAAAAGAGATGGACCTGGAGGTCACCTCGCTGGGCAATCCGGCGATGAAATTGCCCATGGCGGGAATGCATATCGGCATGCCGAATTTGATCGCGGCCATGCCTGGCGTCGGCGCCATGGCGACCGGCATGATGAAGAACATGATCAAGAAAAAAGGCGTGGCCACGATCGAGGAATTGCGGGCGGAGGCAATTGAAGGCGATGTCCGCCTGATCGGTTGCCAGATGACCCTGGACCTGTTCGAAATCAAGCGGGAAACCCTGCTCGATAACATCGAAATCGCCGGCGCCACCACTTATGTGGAGAACGCCTTGGAGGCGGATATCAACCTGTTCATCTAACCATGCCCCGCCTTTTTCTCGGGCGACAATACATTTTTCCCAGGGCCGCCGGCAATGCCGCGGCAGTGGTGGAAGCTTGAATAAATGGGAGTATTAAATGGCCGATCAACAACTGGATGCCAAGGGTTTGAGTTGCCCCCTGCCAATCCTGCGCGCGAAAAAGGCGATCAAGGGCATGGATACCGGCGCCATCCTTGAAATAGAAGCGACGGACCCCGGCGCGGTAAAGGATTTCGAGGCTTTTTGCCGGGTCACCGGCAATGACCTGCTAGAATCCACGGAAGACGACGGCGTCTACAAGTTTCTCATCAAAAAGACCGGTTAGGCGCGCCGCCGCCGAGCTTGAACCTGTGATCGTATCGGATGCCGGGCGTGAATTCGCGGCTGCTGGGCAAGCCCGCCCGAAATTCGTCCAACGGCAACTGGGCATGAAAAATGAATGATCTGTTGCGGGATGCCGCCGCGCGCGCAAAATTATCTGACCAGCCTGGAAAACCGCGCCGTCGCGCCCGATGAATTGCCATCGCCCGGCCGGTCAAGGCGCGGAAAGTTTTATTCGTCCGGCTGGGTGCTGAAGATCAGGCAGGAACAGGTGGCATGGGCGTATAGTTTGCCGCTCTCATCCTCCAGGCGGGCCTCCGATGTGGCGATCTTGCGGCCCGGATGCACCACCTGGCCGATCGCCCGAATGGCGCGGCCGTCGATGGGCAGGGCGCGGACCAGGTTGAGTTTGAATTCCAGGGTGGTGTAGCCTTGGTGGGCGGCGAGGCGGCTGTGAATGGCGCAGCCCAGGGCGCTGTCCAGCATGCCGGCGTAGTAGCCGCCATGCACCGCGCCCAAGGGGTTCAGCAGATATTCCGCCGGGCGGCCCTCGAACACCACGCGGCCCTCTTCCACTTCGATCAGGACATAGTCGAGCGTGGCCTGAAAGGCGGGCAGGGGCAGGCTGCCGTCCATCATGGCGCGCAGAAAGTCGATGCCGGCCATGGCCAGGCCGGCTTCGGCATTGCGGCTTGGATCGGACCAGGTGTAGGTCCGGCTGCGGTCGGTCAAGACGCGGACTTAAGCGGTCTTCGGCGGGCGCTGTATTTTCTCTTCCGTGGCCCCGCCCGCTTCCTTCCAGGCGCCGTAGCCCCCCGCCATGTGACAAACCGGGGCCAGGCCCATTTCGTGCACGGCTAGGGCGGCGAGGGCCGAACGCAAACCGCCGGCGCAGAAAAAACAAAAACGTTTGCCGGACTGAAACACCTCCCTGGCATAGGGGGTGTCGGGATCGACCCAGAATTCCAGCATGCCGCGCGGCGCGTGCAGGGCGCCGGGGATCGCCCCCTCGCGCCAGAGTTCGCGGATATCGCGGATATCGACGAACACCACGTCGTCATCGCCGTAATGCTCCCGTGCCTGTTCCACGCTCCAGGTCTCGATGATGCTCTCGGCATGCGCGCAGAGCTCCTTGACGCCCTTGGTAATCATGAAAATCTCCTCGAATGTTTTCCCCGCGACAGATTAACCGTCCCGCGGGGTATCGCCAAGGTTCAGGCCGCCATCAAATCGATGAAGCGCTGGAACAAATAGTGGCTGTCCTGGGGGCCGGGGGAGGCTTCGGGGTGGTATTGCACCGAGAACACCGGTTTTCCTTTCACCCGGATACCTTCCAGGGAGCCATCGAACAGGGAGGTATGGGTTTCCACCACTCCGTCCGGCAGGCTGTCGCGCTGGACGACGAAGCCATGGTTCTGCGAGGTGATCTCAACCTTGCCCGTGGCCAGGTCCTTGACCGGTTGATTGGCGCCGCGATGGCCGCGATGCATCTTTTCCGTTTTGGCGCCCAGGGCCAGGGCCAGGATCTGATGGCCCAGGCAGATGCCGAAAATCGGCTTGCCGGATTGGATTAATCCTTGCACGGCGGGCACCGCATAAACCCCCGTGGCGGCCGGATCGCCGGGACCGTTGGACAGGAAAATGCCGTCCGGGTTCAGGGCCAGGATGTCTGCCGCGCCGGTGGCCGCGGGGACCACGGTGACCTTGCAGCCGGCGGAGGCCAGACAGCGCAGGATATTCCGCTTGATGCCGAAATCCATGGCCACGACATGATACCTGGCGCCCTCGAGCCGGCCATGGCCAAGGCCGAGCCGCCATTGGGTTTCGTCCCAGGTATAATTTTGCCGGCAGCTCACCTCCGCCGCCAAATCCATGCCCTCCAGGCCCGGCCAGGCAGTGCAGGCCGCGCGCATCGCCGGCAGTTCAAAAACGCCTTCGGGGTCGTGCCGCACCAGGCCCGTGGGCGCGCCGCCGTCGCGGATCAGCCGGGTGAGGGCGCGTGTGTCGATACCGCAAATGCCCGGCAGGTTGTGTTTCACCAGCCAGGCATCGAGATGTTCCAGGGCGCGGTGACTGGACGGCTGGGTGATGTCGGCCCGTAAAACCAGGCCCCGCGCCGCCGGGGTCAGGCTTTCAATATCCTCGTCATTGGCGCCGACATTGCCGATATGGGGGAAGGTGAAGGTGATGATCTGGCCGGCGTAGCTGGGGTCGGTCAAAATCTCCTGATAACCGGTCAGGGAGGTGTTGAAACAAACCTCTCCCACGGCCTCGGTGGGCGCCCCGATGCCGCGCCCCCAAAAGACCTGGCCGCCGGCCAAGACCAAGGCGGCGGTGGCCCATCCGGGAGCCTCCTGGGCCCCCGTGGCGTGGCTGTTTTCCGGTATATTCATGGCGCATGCGGCTCCGGCCGCGCCGGCATTGGCGGGCGAATTGGCGCGGACCTTAAGCAAAAGGACACCTTGCGTCAAGCGCCCGCCGCGGTTCCGTCAGGCTTCGCGGCGTTCTAAAAACCCAATAAAATCAATAGATTAAGAAATTTTTCTTCAGGCGATGATGTTTGCCATTCTGGCCAATATCCTTTATCCTTGCCGCGCCGCAAGCAGGCTTGCGAATAAACCGGGGAGCGGACAGGTGCGTGACCGTCTTAAGGAAATGCTGACGACCTCGCTGAAAGCCGGGGAAAAGCGCCGCGTTGCCACCGTGCGCCTGATCCTGGCCGCGGTAAAGGATCGGGACATTGCCGTCCGCACGGATGGCCCGTCGGAGGGTGTCGGCGATGACGAAATCCTGGCGATCCTGCAAAAAATGGTCAAGCAGCGCCGCGAATCGACCATTCTGTATGAAGAGGGCGGCCGTATGGAATTGGCGGCGCAGGAACAGGAAGAAATCGCCATCATCAAGGAATTTCTGCCCAAGCCGATCGGCGCGGATGAACTGAAAACGGCGGTGGCGGCGGTGGTCGCGGAAATGCGCGCCACCTCCCTGAAGGACATGGGCGGGGTCATGGGGGTGTTGAAGGAACGCTACGCCGGCCGCATGGATTTTGCCCAGGCGGCGGGACAGGTTAAAAGTCTTCTGGGCGGTTAGAGCATTTTCAACATACGTAGAATCGCCGAGCCACCCGCTCTCCCTGCCCGTCCACCCATTAATGGTACCCTGTGGGTGCCATAAGAGTCTGGATGGCAGGGGGAGCGGGTGGCTCGGACTGCAATGATAATGCTTTAGACCTGACGAGCGGACGACCATGGCGATACCGGAACATTTCCTGGATGAACTGCGCAGCCGCATCGGGCT
>JAYGEB010000380.1:0-6213 GCA_046582595.1 Alphaproteobacteria bacterium
CTGGGCTTGCAATTGCAGTACGGCGTCGCGCGGATAATGAATCTGGCCAACGGCGAAATTCTCGTCGCCGGCGCCTTTGGCGCCTTTTGGTTTTACAGCGGCTTTCAGGTCAATCCATTTCTGGCCATCATGGTGATCATCCCGCTGGCGTTCATTTTGAATTGGGGCATCTACCGCTACCTTCTGGCGCCATTGGTGCGGCGGGCGAAAAGCCGCGGCCAGCTTGAAGTCGACAGTATCCTCGCCACCTTTGGTTTGAGTTTCATCCTTGTCGGTCTGATGTTGGCCGTCTTCGGCGGTGATTACTTCAGCTATGCCTATCTGGAAAGCGCCGTCATCATCCTTGAACAGCCCTATGGCCTGGACCGGATTGCCGCGTTCTGCGCCTCCGCCGCACTTTGCATCGTGCTGATTCTGTGGTTGAATCATACCCGTTCCGGGTTGGCCCTGCGGGCGGTCGCCGTCAATCCGGCGGCGGCCAGCCTGGTCGCCATCAAGGTATCCCGGACTTCGGCCCTCGCATTCGCCATCGGCGGCGCGGTGACGGCGAGCGGCGGCGCCCTGCTCTCCATGTTCCTCACGTTTGATGCCTCCATCGGCGTCATCTTCACTCTGAAGGCGCTGATCATTGTCATTCTGGGCGGCGTGGGAGAGATCCGCGGGACCATCGCCGCCGCCTTCATGCTCGGGCTGGCGGAGACGGCCGTCGCCAGTCTGATCGACCCGGGCCTGACCCTGGCCGCCGCATACCTGCTGTTCGTCGTCATTCTGCTGGTCCGCCCACAAGGATTGTTTGGGGGCCGGACGTGAACGGCGCCGACAAGCGCAATTTTGCCCTGGCCGCGCTGACCTTCGTCATCGCGGCGCTACTGCCCCTGTTCGATACCGGATATTGGCTCGCCCTTGGCGTTTCCCTCGCCATGTATGCGGTCCTGGCGACGTCATGGGCGTTGTTTTCGGGTCCCACCCATTACATTTCCCTGGCCACCGCCGCCTTCTTTGGCATTGGCATGTATGTGGTGGGAGCCGGCATCGAAATGCTGCCGTTCCCGGTACTGGTGCTGATCGCCGCCGCCGCCGGCGCCGTTCTGGCGTTACTGGTCGGTCTGACGACGATGCGGATTTCCGGCGTGTACTTCGTCATCTTCACCCTGGGCCTGGCGGAATTGATCCGCCAGGTCGTGACCTGGGTGCAGACCACCATGGGGTCGAGCAGCGGACTTTACGTGCTCACCGAAATTACGGAATCCATGATCTATTGGCAGTTAATGGTGCTGCTTGCGGCGGTCTATCTGGTCGGCTGGCGGATCAACCGTTCGCGGCTGGGCCTGGCCTTGCGCGTCATCGGCAACGACGAGACCGTCGCCGCCCACGTCGGCATAAATACCGCCAAAGCCAAGGTTATCCTGTTCGTCATCTCGGGAACAGTCGCCTCCGTAACGGGCGCCTTGCTGGCACCGCGCTGGACTTATGTGGAGCCGACCATCGCCTTCAGCCCGATGATATCCTTCCAGGTCGTCATCATGGCCCTGCTCGGCGGCTCGCATCGGCTGTGGGGGCCGCTTTGCGGGGTCATTCCGTTCATGCTGGCGTGGGAGCTGATTTCCGCGCAGTTTCCAAATCAAACCACCCTGTTGCTGGGCGTGGCCTTCCTATCAATTGTTTATCTCATCCCAAACGGGGTCGTGGGCTTGCTTGAAACCCATATGAAGCGGCGAAGACCCGGCAATGGCTAGTTCCGGGACAAAAACCGTGGTTTTGAAAATCCGCGGCGTCGGTAAATCCTTCAGCGGTCTCGTGGCCGTTGACGGGCTGTCATTCGAACTCGGGGCGGGGCAAATTCTGGGACTGATCGGCCCGAACGGTTCGGGCAAGACCACCGTCATGAACCTGCTGTCGGGAGAGCTGAAAGCCGACGCGGGCCAGATACACCTGCGGGACCGCGAGATTGGCAAACTGCCCGCCCATGCCATCGCGCGCCAAGGCCTGGCCCGCACCTTCCAAATCGTACGTATTCTGCCCGCCATGACGGTGCTGGAAAATGTTGCCGTCGGCGGCGTGTTCGGCCATGCCCGGCATTGGGGCCCTGGCTTGGAAGAGCGCGCCGGGGAGGTGCTCGATCGGGTCGGCATCCGTCATTTGTCCGCCACGCCGGCGACGGCGTTGACCTATATCGACCAAAAACGCATGGAACTGGCCCGCGCCCTGATCTCGGACCCTGAGGTTCTGCTGCTTGACGAGTGGCTGGCCGGCCTTAATCCCACGGAGCTTGCGGCCGGCATCTCGCTGATTGGGGGTTTGCGCGCCGAAGGACGCGCGATCATCATCGTCGAGCATGTGATGGACGCCATACGCAGCCTATGCGACCGATGCGTGGTCATGAACGGCGGCCGCAAAATCGCCGAGGGCGCGCCAGACGTGGTGCTATCCGATCGCGCCGTGATCAGCGCCTACCTTGGAGACGACGATGCTTGAGATTAGCGGCCTGTCGGTGTTTTACGGCCAGCACCGGGCCGTCGAAGATGTCTCCATGACGGTTTCCCGGGGCGAGATCGTGGTCATGCTTGGCGCCAATGGGGCCGGGAAAAGCAGCGTCCTGCGCGCCGCCGCCGGCCTGCTGCCGGCCGCGCCCGGCGCTTCCATACGCATGGACGGCCGTGAAATCAGCCATTGTCGGGTGGATGAATTTGTCGAGGCCGGCATCGCCCTGGTGCCCGAGGACCGGGCCATTTTCGCCGACCTTACGGTACGGGAAAACCTGAAACTAGGCGCCTACCCCAAACGGGCCCGTCGAAAGGCGGCGGAAAACCTTACCCGCGTGCTGGACCTCTTTCCCAAACTTGCGGAACGGCGCGGCCAAAAAGTAAGGACCATGAGTGGCGGCGAACAGCAAATGGTCGCCATCGGCCGCGCCATGATGTCGGCGCCGGCAATTTTATTATTGGACGAACCCTCGCTGGGACTGTCGCCGCTGCTATGTGGGGAACTGTTTCGCTCTCTTGCCATGATCCGAGGCGCGGAAATTGGTATACTGCTGGTGGAGCAGAATGCAAAACAGGGCCTGGCGCTTGCCGACCGCGGCTATGTGCTGGAAAATGGCCGCGTGACCGGCTCTGAACGATCGGAAATCTTGTCCAGCGACGAGAGGGTGCGCAAGGCCTATCTCGGCGGGGACTAAACGAAAATGTCGAGGTAAATACAAATGACGAATGTCGGGCAATTCGAAATCAGCCGGGTGGTCGAGAGCGAGGGACCTTTCCTCGGCGTCCAGGACTTCATTCCGGACGCCGAGCAGGCGGTTATCGAGGCCAACCGCGATTGGTTGATGCCGCGCTATATCGAGCCTGAAACCAACAAGATTATTCTGACAATTCAGTCATATATCCTGCGCACGCCGCGCCATACGATCCTGGTCGATACCTGCGTCGGCAATGACAAGCACCGGCCCGGCCGGCCCATGTTCGATCAACTGAAGCTGCCCTACCTGGCCGATCTGGCCGCCGCCGGCGTGCGGCCCGAAGAGGTCGATTTCGTTCTCTGCACCCATCTGCATGTAGATCATGTGGGTTGGAACACGCAACTGATCGATGGCCGCTGGGTGCCGACATTTCCGAATGCCAAATATATCTTCGCGCGCACGGAATATGATTTTTGGGAGCAGCGTCATTTGGACGGTACCGAGGGCAAGGTTCCCAACGTCTACGATGACAGCGTCCTGCCGGTGATGGAGGCGGGGCAGGCGGTGCTGGTCGATGGCGACCATCAGATCGACGACGGCATATGGTTCGAACCGGCGCCCGGTCATACTCCCGGCAACGTGGTGTTGAACCTGCGATCGAACGGCGCCAATGCCGTGTTATCGGGCGATGTCATGCACCATCCCTTGCAGCTTGTGCGGCCAGAATGGTCTAGCCGGGCCTGCGAGGACCCCGTCCAATCGGCGGCGACCCGCCGGGCGCTGATCGAGCGTTACGCCGATACCGATACCCTAATCGCCCCGGCCCACTTCGCCTCGCCCACCATGGGGCACATCATCTCCAAGGGTGATACGTTTGGGTACCGGTTGATCGATTAGAACAAACTTCAACTGACCTCGCGGCGGACAATCTCGGCCCCCGCCACCATGGCCTGTAATTTCCCGAACGCGACATCGCGGGGCAGATATTTCATGCCGCAATCGGGTGCGGCGATCAGCCGGTCGGGGCTGATATGACGCAGCGCACCGCGTAACCGCTCCGCGATCAACTCGGGTGTCTCGACCGTATGATCGCCAAGGTCGATGACGCCAAACAGGACTTTCTTAGAGGGCAGTTTTTCCAAAATTATGGGGTCGAGATTGGGCTCCGCCGCCTCGATCGAAATGGCCGTCGCGGAACATTTGTCCAATTCGGGCAAAAAGGAATAGCCCGACGGCTTGTCGCTGACCACATAGGCATAGCCGAAACAAAGGTGGACAACCGTGGTCCCCTCGATGCCTTCCAGCGCCCGGTCGATCGCGGCCAGGCCGAAGCGGCCGGACTCCTTCGGGTGGGCCTGCATATGGGGCTCGTCGATCTGGATGACGTCGGCGCCGGCCGCTTTCATCTCGCGCACTTCCTGGTTCAAAACATCCGCGTAGGCCATGGTCAAGGCCTCCTGGTCGCCGTAATGCTCGTCCGCCGCCATTTTCGCCATGGTGAAGGCGCCGGGAATGGTGATCTTTATGGTCTTATCCGTATGGGCGCGCAGAAAAGCCACGTCGCGGACCTGCACCGCTTCGGTGCGGCGGATGGGGCCAACCACGCGGGGCACCAAGGTGGGCTTGCCCGTGCGGCCCGGCACGGTCGCCGGATTGTCCACGTCGATACCGTCCAGGGCATTGGCGAAGCGGTTAAAATAGCTCTCGCGGCGAACCTCGCCGTCCGAGACGATATCGATGCCGGCGCGCTCCTGGTCATGCAGCGCCACCAGGGTGGCGTCGTCCTGGGCTTGCTCCAGCAATTCCTCGGGCGGGCGCCAAACATCACGCATGCGAACCCGCGGCGGCCCGCTGCCCAGCAGAATATCCTTATGCACCAGCCAATCAGGTTGCGGATAACTGCCGACCAGGGTTGTGGGTATCAATGGCTCGCTCACGGCATGCTCCTTTGGGTTTCGACATTTTCGGCGCGGGCGCTACACTCTCACAACGGTCCCAACACAGAAAGGGAAAACCATGTCAGCGACCCCAACTAGGCCACGACGGTTACACCATGCCGCCTGGGTGACCCGGGATATGGAGGCGACACGGCAATTCTATGAAGACATCATCGGCATCCCTCTGACCGCGACCTGGGCCGAGAAGGCGCCGTCCACGGGACGGGAGTATTGCCATACGTTTTTTGAATTCGGCGACGGCAGCGCCCTGGCCTTTTTCCAATGGGCCGATCAGGACGAAAACCCCATCGAATTGGAATCCCCCGGCCATGTGGCATTTGAATGCGATGGGGAAACTCAGCAGGGTATCAAAGAGCGCCTAGAGGCGGCCGGTCACGACATCCGCCTCACCGATCATGGTTATTGCGTCTCGCTTTACGTCAATGATCCCAACAACCTGCGCTTGGAATTTACCGTCGATCATCCGGAACTCGAACAGATCATGGAAACGCAGCAGGCTAATCCGCACGATGATCTAAAACGCTGGCTGTCCGGCGACCGCAGGGTCAACAACGATATCCGGGCGCGGTAGCATTGCCGGAAGACCGCGTCACGGCAAGTTCGACCCCCCATTGTGGACTCTCGAAGGTGGTCGATGGTGTATCCTGGCGATAGGTCATGGCGATGGAAGGGCAAAGCAATGAAAACCAAACCGCTTGGCAACAGTGAACTTGAAGTGCCGGTGATCGGATTTGGCTGCATGGTCCTGCCGGGGTTCTACGGACCGGGCAGCGATGAGAATGCCATCGCCACCTTGCACAGGGCGGCCGAGATCGGCGTTAATTTCCTCGACAGCTCGGACCTCTATGGCGCGGGAGAGAACGAAAAGCTGCTGGGCCGGGCCATCGCCGGGCGGCGGGATGATTACATCATCGCGACCAAATTCGGCAACGTGAGGACGGCGGAGGGCAAGCCGGGCATTGACGGGCGGCCCGCATACACGTCCAGCAGGCCTGCGAGGCCAGCCTGCAACGCCTCGGGATCGATGTCATCGACCTCTATTACCAGCACCGCGTCGATACCACCGTGCCCATCGAG
>JAYGEB010000125.1:0-12112 GCA_046582595.1 Alphaproteobacteria bacterium
GTTGTGCCGCGAAGTTCGAAAAGGACCCCCAAGGTTACCTGGACGGCACCGCCCAGGCCGCCGCGAAAGCCGAAGCGGCGAAACGGACCGGCGGCAAGGGCGGCTACATCTGTCCCATGTGCCCCGGCGTATGGAGCGCCACGCCGGCGATCTGCCCGGACTGCGGCATGGCGCTGGAAGCCGACATGGTCATTGGCGCCACGCAAACCAAATACACCTGTCCCATGCACCCGGAGATAGTCGAGGATATACCGGGCGATTGCCCAATTTGCGGCATGGCGCTGGAGGCGGTTACGGTCACCGTCGAGGCCGAAGCAAATCCCGAACTGATCGATATGACACGGCGGTTCTGGATCGGCGCGGCGCTGTCCCTGCCGGTGCTGGTGCTGGCCATGGGTGAAATGCTGCCCCCCCTGGCGCCTATTGTCGGCGGCGCCTGGAATCCCTGGGTGCAACTCGCGCTCAGTACGCCGGTGGTGCTGTGGGCGGGTTGGCCCTTCTTTGAGCGCGGTTGGAAGTCGCTTTTGACCATGAAGCTGAACATGTTCACATTGATCGCGATCGGCACGGGGGCGGCCTATGGCTACAGTGTCATCGCCGTGGTTCTGCCCGAAGCCTTTCCCGACGGCTTCCGCGATGGCGACGGGCGGGTCGCCATCTATCTGGAAGCGGCCGCGGTCATCATTACCTTGGTGCTGCTGGGGCAGGTTCTGGAGCTTCGCGCCCGCGAGCGCACCACGGGCGCCCTGCGGGCCCTGCTCGATCTGGCGCCAAAGACGGCCCGGCGCCTGAGCGCGGATGGCGGGGAAGAGGAAATCGATCTGGCCAGGGTCCAAATTGGCGACCGCTTGCGGGTTCGCCCCGGCGAGGGGGTTCCCGTTGATGGGGAGATCCTGGACGGCCACAGCGCGGTCGATGAATCGATGATCACCGGTGAATCCCTGCCAGTGGAAAAGCTGGCGGGCGATATGGTGATCGGCGGCACCCTCAACGGTACCGGCGCCCTGATCATGCGGGCCGACAAAGTCGGCGCGGAAACCATGCTGGCCCGCATCGTGCAAATGGTGGCGGAGGCGCAGCGCAGCCGCGCCCCCATTCAGCGCATTGCCGATACGGTGGCCGGATATTTCGTCCCCGTGGTGGTGGCCTGCGCCGTGGCCGCTTTCATCGCCTGGGCCGTCTGGGGCCCCGCGCCGGCCCTCGCCCATGCCCTGTTGGCCGCTGTTTCGGTGCTGATCATTGCCTGCCCCTGCGCCCTGGGTCTGGCGACGCCCATGTCGATCATGGTGGGCGCCGGGCGCGGCGCCCAGGCCGGCGTGTTGATCAAAAGCGCGGAGGCGCTGGAGCGTTTCGAAAAGGTTGATACACTCATCGTGGACAAGACCGGCACCTTGACCCTTGGAAAACCGGCCCTGACGAAGGTGATCGCGGCGCCCGGATTCGCAGAAGATGAAATTCTGGCGCTGGTCGCCAGCCTGGAACGCGCCAGTGAACATCCGCTGGCGGCGGCCGTCGTCTCCGGCGCTCGGGCGCGGGATCTCGAACTGGTCGAGCCGACCGGGTTTCAGGCGACCGTCGGCAAGGGCGTAAGGGGAGATGTGAATGGGCGCGCCGTCGCTTTTGGCAACGCCGCCATGATGGCCGACCAGGAAACCGATATTTCCGCCCTGCCGGCCGAGGAATTGCGTGGCCAAGGCGCCACCGCCATGTTTGCCTCCATCGACGGCGCCGCCGCCGGGTTGATCGCCGTCGCCGATCCCATCAAGGACACCACGCCCGGCGCCATCAAGGCGCTGCATGCGGAGGGGTTGCGGATCGTCATGCTGACCGGTGACAACCGCACCACGGCGGAGGCGGTTGCGCGTCAACTCGGCATCGACGAAGTCGTCGCCGATGTTTTGCCGGACGGGAAAAGCGCGGCGGTACGCCGCTTCCAGGATGCAGGCCATGTCGTGGCGATGGCCGGCGACGGCGTCAACGACGCGCCGGCCCTGGCCCAGGCCGATATTGGCATTGCCATGGGGACGGGCACCGACGTGGCGATCGAAAGCGCCGGGGTGACCCTGATCAAGGGCGATCTTTATGGCATCGTGCGGGCCAGGCGGATCAGCCGCGCGACCATGGGAAATATCCGCCAGAACCTGTTTTTCGCATTTTTCTATAACGCCCTCGGCGTGCCCTTGGCGGCGGGGGTGCTGTATCCGTTCTTTGGCCTGCTGCTGAGCCCGATGCTCGCGGCGGCGGCCATGAGCCTGAGTTCGGTCTCGGTGATCAGCAATGCGCTTCGCTTGCGTTACACTAAGATCTAGATTGTCCGGGCATGACCCGGCCGCTCGGGTCCGCCGCGGCCGCAATGAGCAAAATGAACAATAGGAGGTTTGATGATGAATATCGGCGATGCCGCCAAGGCCACAAGCTTATCGCCCAAGACCATTCGCTATTACGAAAGCATAAATCTTGTCGTCGGGGACCGGTTGACGAACGGCTACCGCAATTACGCCGACACCCATATCCATAAACTCCGGTTCGTACAAAGAGCCCGCGGTCTGGGCTTTTCGATCGACAATTGCCGGGCGCTTTTGTCGCTCTATGAAGACCAGAACCGGGCCAGCGCGGAAGTGAAAAACATCGCCCAAAAACATCTCCAGGAGATCGAGGCGAAGATCGACGAGCTGCAAGCCCTGCGGGATACGCTATCCCATCTCGTGGAACATTGTGCCGGCGATCACCGCCCCGATTGCCCGATCATGGACGGCCTATCGGGCGCGCGCCAGGATATCTCCGAAGATGGGCCGAGCCTGCATTGATGGGATGGGCGGCTTAAAATTTCACTCGCGCGCAATTCTGAGCAAGTGTCCCTGATCGAAATGATGCTGGGCGTGAGACGCCATGATGATCTCCTTCCCCCTGGAAAAGACCAGTCTTGCGATTTCTTTGATCTGTTTGCCGTCGCTCGCGCCCAGGCCCAAGCCCAGGTCCGTTCCGATCGTCACGCCGTTTGCAGTTTTGATGCCAAGGATCGGTCCGCCCGCGAAGGCGTAACTGCCGTCGCTTTGCCGGCAGACCAGTCCGCTCGCCCGGTTTAGGCGCGGCCGGATGGCGGCGCGCCTGCATGCAAGCTTGGAGAGGTACCTCGCGACCGACTGCTTCACCGCTTCTATGATTTTCTCGGGCGCGCCGATCATCGACAGGATGTCGTCGGCATCCTGGATCGAGGCATTCGGGAAACGCTGTTTCACCGCGGAATTTTTGAACAGAAGCATGGTTCGCGTCAGAAATTTCTGTGCCGTCTTCCGCTCTCCAAACAGACCTTCCGGCGTTGAAGAAAGCGCCAGTGTCTCAATTTGTTCATAGCCGTCAACGGGCCCCTCGGAGAGCAGCCTGTTGATGGCAACCGTAGTCATGTGCGAGGGGGATGCGCGAAAATACAGACCTGTCCCGCTCACGCGCCCAGCAACGACGTCGGCGATGCCGGAGGCATAGCGCAGCGACCGCCAATCCGCCAAGGCGATCAAATGCGCGCGGTCCATCCCCAATTTAAGCGCCTCGTTCACGGCCCCCAAGTCGGCAATCGTTTCCAGCGCGGTTTTTCCCGATGATCCAGGTTACTGCGGTGGGCGGCAATACAGTGGAAACTTTCGTGAAATGCGGACAGAAGGCGAATGGCGTATTCATCGGTCCCGTGGGCGACGGGCAGGAGGGGCGTTCCCATCAGCCGCGAGGCGAATTCAACGGCGGTTCTTTCATGCGAAAGCGGAGATAAAATGCACACGCTGCGGATTGCATGGTCCTTGATATCGATGTGGTTCGCCGATGGCCAGCCATTGGCCCGCCGATGAGCCGACAGGACGAGGGGCACGTTATGCTCGTGAAAAAAGGACGAAGACTTGAGCTTTTTTCCGATCCTCGTCTGGAGCTCCACGCCAATATTTTCAAGACTTGCGCTGGTATCGACAAAATAGGCGAAATTCCGGTCATCCGTCTCGCGTTTGACCAGCTCTAGGGAAATCTTGTTTGCCGCGCGCATGAAGGCAACGGGGCCTTGGGCGCAGCAAGATGGCGGCGGCGGGCCAAGCGCCGATGCATCCTCGGCGTATCCCTTTGAAAAGAGGACGACGGTGAGCAACACGGTTAGGTGGGCGACGAGCAGACCTTGCATGAAACCTCCCATCAACTCTCAATATTGCCATAATCAGACGGCCAATGACAGGATTGCTAGCGCCGGGCACGCCGGCCCCTGGCGCCCCGCCGCGCGGTTTTTCCTATCCTGGGACGGTAATATCGATATTGTCGCCAGACACCCTGTACCCATTGGCCTGAGGCGCTGGAGCCGCGCATCATGAACAAGAGAACGGCAAAGACAAAAAGCATTGCGGAGCGCCGAAGCGTTGCGGAGCGCCTAAAGGGGCAATTGCCGGCTTTGGCGGTGCTGGCCGTGGTGGGCGGCGGCGCCTGGGTGATGATCAGTCAATCAATGAACGACGGCGGTTCGGCGGCGGTTGATGTCAAGGTGCCGGCACTTTCGGCGCTCGGCCGGAAAGGTGAAGAGGCTTTTGCCGAGAATTGCGCGGCCTGCCATGGCGAGAATGCCGCCGGGGGGGCGGGGGGGCCGCCCCTTGTTCACAAGATTTACACGCCCGGACATCACGCCGATGGCGCCTTCATGCTTGCCGTGCGGCGGGGTGTAAGGCGGCATCATTGGCAATATGGCAACATGCCGCCCCAGCGCCACGTCGGCGCCGACGATATAAAGGCGATCATAGGCTATGTCCGCGAACTGCAGGTGGCGAACGGCATCGGTTCGAGGTGACGGCGGCCCTATTTGTTGAGGAAATTCAGCGGCAGCCCCGGCCTTGGCCATTCCATCGCAACCAGCTTGCCGGTCGACGATAGCGTGATATAGGCGGTCCGCAGGTCGGGGCCGCCGAAACAGATGTTGGTGGCGTAGAGGTCGCCCGGCGTGGGGATGTGTTCCACCTCGCCGCCCCTGGGCGACACGACGGTGATGCCGCCCCTGACGATGGTGCCGATGCAGATGTTGCCGGCGCTATCCAGGGCCAGGCTGTCGAAAAAGCGGAAGTCGGACACGCCCAGCAACAACTTGCCCGGTTCCCACGGCGCCTCGCCCTGGCCGCGGACGATTTTGCCGGGTTCCTCGATTTCGTAGGCCCAGCAGCGGCCCGCGTGGGTTTCGGCCACGTATAGGGTCTTTTCATCCGCCGAAAGGCCGATGCCGTTGGGTCCGTTGACTGGAAAGATTGCCTCGGTGATGAAGGAGCCGTCGGCCTTGGCGTAATAGACTCCGGTGCGGTCTTGGTCCCGATGGCGGATCTTGCCATGGTCGGTGAACCAAAACCCGCCCGTCTGGTCGAACACGATGTCGTTCGGGCCGCGCAGCGGATGGCCGCCGCATTCGGTGTACAGCACCTCGACCGTGCCGGTTTCCATGTCCACGCGCTCAATGCGTCCGCCGGAATAGCTGTCGTCCTGATAGCCGGGGAAATGCTTGCCGTCCTTGATGTGCCAGCGGAAGCCGCCGTTGTTGCAAATATAGCAGGCGCCGTCGGGGCCGATCGCGGCGCCATTGGGGCCGCCGCCGGTTTCCGCCACGACCTCGATGGCGCCGTCCGGTTTCACCCGGCTCAGGGTGCCGCGGGCAATCTCCACCAGAACGACATCGCCGTCGGGCATGGCGATGGGGCCTTCGGGGAATTGCAGGCCGGATGCGATTTCTCGTAGTTCACTCATGGATTACCTCCCCTTGATCGCCTCTACCATGGCATGGTCCGGGCGCGCGCGCTATGGTGTGGCCGTCGCGGAACGGCGGCTAATTCGCGAAGCCGCAGCCGTTTGGTTCATTTGGGGAAATTGCATGCCACCACGTCAACGTATCGCCGTCACCCTGCCTGCTGGAACATCCGTGGCCGACACCATCGAACGGGTGAAATGGGCCGAGGACAATGGCTATGAGGACGGCTGGATGGCGGATGCGGGACCGCCCGATGGCCTGACGCTGATGGCGGCGCTGGCCGCCCATGCCCCGACCCTGCGCCTGGGCATCGCCGTGGTGCCGGTCTATTCCCGGACGCCCGCGGTATTGGCGGCGACGGCCAATGCCCTGGGCCAATTGCTGCCGGGCCGGGTCATTCTGGGTCTGGGCGCCTCGTCCCACACCATCATGGATCAATGGCACGGCGTGCCTTTGGAAAAGCCGCTGACCAGGGTGCGGGAGACCACCATCATGGTCCGCTCCATGTTGGCCGGAAATAAGTCGGATTTTGATCTTTCCACCCTGCATTCCCACGGCTATCGTCAGCCGCCCCTGGAACCGCCGGTGCCCCTGTATCTGGCCGCCCTGCGGCCCAAGATGATCGAAATGGCGGCGGAAGTCGGCGACGGCGTGATCTTGAACATGTGGCCGAAAAACGCCCTGCCCAAAATGATCGAACATGTACATGCCGGCGCCGCGCGGGCCGGCAAGGACCCCGCTGAGGTCGAGATCGTCAACCGTTATCTGGTCCTGGTCACGGACGACCGCGAGGCGGCGGTGGAAGCCTTCCGGGTCCGCATGGCGCCCTATTACGCCACCCCGGTCTACAACAAATTTCTCGCCTGGGCCGGCTACGAGGATGTGGCGGCGACCATTGCGGAGGGTTGGGCCGAGAGGGACCGCGAGAAGACCATGGGCGCCTTGTCCCCTGAACTGGCCAATGAAATTGCCGTGATCGGCTCGGCCGAGGAATGCCGGGAACGGATTCGCTGGGCTGGCGAAACCGGCATTCATACCCATATTATCGCGCCCATGAGTGACGACCGGGAGGCGGTGTACCGGACCCTTGAAGCCTTCACGCCTGAAAATTTTCCCCGCTAGAGAGTTGAGAGTTACCCCTGAATGTCCGAAACCGCTCGTTTGGCCGTCGATATCGGCGGCACCTTTACCGACGTGGCGCTGGATCTGGGCGGCCGTCTGTTCACCCGCAAGGTCTTGACCACGACCCAGGCGCCCGAGGAAGGCGTCATGGCCGGGGTGCGCGCGGTGCTGCCCGAGGCCGGTATCGCCGCCAAGGACTTGGCATTTATCGTCCATGGCACCACCTTGGCCACCAATACGATTATTGAGCGCAAGGGCGCCCACACCGCCCTGATCGTCACGCAAGGTTTTCGCGACGCGGTCGAGATGGGTTACGAGCATCGCTTCGACCAATACGACATCAATATCGACAAGCCGGTCCCCCTGGTGCCGCGTTATCTGCGTCTGCCCGTGCGCGAACGCTGCGATGCCCGGGGCGAGGTGCTGTTGGAACTGGACGAAGGCACCATCCGCGATCTGATCCCCGTGCTGCGGGAGAATGCCGTGGAAAGCGCCGCCATCGTCCTGTTGCATGCCTATGCCAACCCGGATCATGAGCGCCGGGTGGCCGACATTCTACGCGCCGCCCTGCCCGATCTGTGGCTCACCCTGTCGAGCGAGGTCTGCCCGGAGATCCGCGAATACGAACGCATGTCCACGGCCTCCGCCAACGCCTATGTGCAGCCGCTCATGGCCTCTTATCTGGCCGACCTGGATGACCGCCTGCGGGCCGAGGGCACGCGCTGCCCGCTCTATATGATGACCTCGGGCGGCGGCCTGACGACGGTCGAAACCGCTCGGCGGCATCCCATTCGCCTGGTCGAATCCGGGCCCGCGGGCGGCGCCATCCTTGCCGGGCGCATCGCGCTTGAATGCGGCCTGGACAAGGTTCTGTCCTATGACATGGGCGGCACCACGGCCAAGATCTGCCTGATCGACGATGGCCGGCCGCAGACCTCCCGCACCTTCGAGGTGGACCGGCAGTACCGCTTTACCAAGGGCAGCGGTTTGCCCTTGCGTATTCCCGTCATCGAGATGGTGGAGATCGGGGCGGGCGGCGGCTCCATCGCCCGGATCGATAATCTGGGCCGCATTCAGGTCGGCCCGGAAAGCGCCGGTTCGGAACCGGGCCCCGCCTGTTATGGCCAGGGCGGCCATGGCGCCACTGTGACGGATGCGGACGTGGCCCTGGGCCGGATCGCGCCGGAAGGTTTCGCCGGCGGCACGGTCGCATTGTCGCCGGAACTGGCGACAACCGCCCTGGATGCCGCCATCGCCAAAAAACTCAATCTGGACGGTCCCCTGGCGGCCTTCGCGGTCTCCGAGATGGTGGAGGAGAATATGTCCAACGCCGCCCGTGTCCATGCGGTGGAACAGGGCAAGGAGTTGGCCGCCCGCACCCTGATCGCCTTTGGCGGGGCGGCGCCGCTGCATGCCTGCCGCATGGCCGAGAAGCTGAACATGGACCGGGTCATCATCCCCCAGGGCGCCGGCGTGGGCTCGGCCATTGGCTTCCTTGCGGCGCCCGTGTCCTATGAAGTGGTCCGCAGCCGCTATACCAAGCTGGCTGAATTCGAGGCGGCGGGTCTCAGCCGGATGTTTGCCGAAATGCATGCCGAGGCCCAGGCCATCGTCGCCGCCGGCGCGCCGGGCGCCGCGGTGGAGGAAAGGCGCATCGCCTACATGCGATATATCGGCCAGGGCCACGAAATTGTCGTTGAAGTCCCCGTGCGCGAGTTGACGGAGGGGGACGGGGCGGGCTTGAAGGCGGCTTTTGATCTGGCTTATGAGGCGCTGTTCGGCCGGGTTATTCCGTCCATGGAGGTGGAAATTCTCACCTGGGCGCTTTCGATCGCCACCGTGCAGCCGCCTGTTGCGATCCGGGAAGATATCGCGGCGGGGCCGGCGGCGGTCGCCAGCGGCCGGCGCGAGCTGTTCGATGCGGATCTGGCGGATTTTGTTACCGCCTCGGTCTACCAACGGGAGGATCTTGTTCCCGGCATGACCTTGTCCGGCCCGGCCCTGATCATGGAAGAACAGACGACGACGGTGGTGACCGGTCATTTCTCGGCCATGGTAAATGGCGCCGGACATATCGAATTGCGGCGCCAGAGGGGAGATGCGGCATGAGCAGGAATTCCGCCCTGGAGGAAATCCAGAACCAGATCATGTGGAACCGCCTGATCGCCATTGTCGAGGAACAGGCGCAAACCCTGATCCGCACCGCCTTTTCCACCTCGGCGCGGGAAGCCGGCGATCTTTCCGCCGGCGTCTTCGACACCCAAGGGCGCATGCTGGCCCAGGCGGTCACCGGCACGCCGGGGCACGTCAACGCCATGGCCGCCTCGGTCGGGTTTTTCCTGGAAAAATTTCCGGCTCACGCCATGCGGCCCGGCGATGTCTATGTCACCAACGACCCTTGGCTGGGCACCGGGCATCTGCATGATTTCACCATGGTCACGCCGGCCTTTTTCCAAGGCAAGGTCATCGGCCTGTTCGCCTCGACCACCCATGTGGTCGATATCGGCGGGATCGGTTTCGGCGCCGATGGCCGCCAAGTCTATGACGAAGGGCTGTGTCTGCCGATCCTGGCCCTGGCGCGGCAAGGCGTGATGGACGAGGCGATACTGGAAATTGTCCGCGCCAATGTGCGCGAACCGATCCAGGTTGAGGGCGATCTTTATTCCCTGATGGCCTGCAACGAAATCGGTTGCCGCCGCCTGGTCGAAATGATGGACGAATTCGCCCTGGAGACGCTCGACGCCCTGGGCGAATACATGATCGAACATTCCCATCGGGCCATGCTGGACGAAATCGCCAAACTGCCCAAGGGCACTTATCATAACGAAATGCGGATTGACGGCTTTGACACTCCCATCGATCTGGTCGCCGCGCTGACCATCGCCGATGATGGCATCCATGTCGATTTTGACGGCACCTCCGGCGTTTCCAACAAGGGCATCAACGTCCCCATCACCTACACTCAGGCCTATGCCTCGTTCGGGGTGCGCTGCCTGGTCGGTCCCTTCGTGCCCAACAACGCCGGCTCTCTCGCGGCGGTGAAGGTGACGGCGCCCGAGGGTTCGATCCTGAACGCCCCCCATCCCTGCGCCGTGTCGGCGCGCCATGTCACCGGCCAGATGCTGCCCGACGTGGTCATGGGGGCTTTGCACAAGGCGGTGGCGGGCAAGGCGCCGGCGGAAGGCACTTCGTGTCTTTGGAATCCCGCTCTCATGGGCGGCCACGGCTTGGTGCCGGACGAGGATTTTGGCGATGCCACGCCGTTCGCGGTCGGTCTGTTCCATACCGGCGGGACCGGCGCCCGGCCCCTTAAGGATGGCCTGTCGGCCACCGCCTTCCCCTCGGGCGTGCGCAATACGCCGGTGGAAATCAACGAATCCATCGCCCCCATCGTGATCTGGCACAAGGAATACCGGATCGATTCCGGCGGGGCGGGAGAATACCGCGGCGGCACCGGCCAGATCATGGAAATCGCCTCCTCCGAGAACGCGCCCTTCGCCATTGCCGCCACCTTCGACCGGGTGCATCACGCGCCGCGGGGCCGGGAAGGGGGCGCGGACGGCTTCACTGGCAAGGTCGAACTTACCTCCGGCACCGTGTTGCGCAACAAGGGCACGCAATCGATCCCGCGCGGCGACCGCCTGCATTTGGAAATGCCCGGCGGCGGCGGCTACGGCGACCCCAGGAAGCGCGATCCGGAACGGGTCGCCGTGGACGTGCGCGACGGCATGGTCTCGGCCACCGCCGCGCTGGAACTTTACGGCGTCGTGCTGGACGACAAGGGCGCCGTGGACGGCACGGCAACGGCACGGCGACGGGCTGAAACATGGGAGCAAGACAATGGTTGATGCGGGAGACCGGGCGCCGTCGTTCACCGCACCGGCGGGCGGCGGCGGCAAGATTTCCATGCAGGACCTCAAGGGCAAAAAGGTCGTTCTGTATTTCTATCCCAAGGACGACACGCCGGGCTGTACGACCGAGGCGAAGGACTTTACGGAGCTAAAGCGCAAGTTTTCCGCCAACGGCATTGCGATCGTGGGCGTTTCCAAGGACAGCGTGGCCAAACACGACAAGTTCACGGAAAAATATGACCTGCGCATTACCCTTGCCTCGGACGAGGATGGCGCGGTATGCGAAAAATACGGCGTCTGGGTGGAAAAGAAGAATTACGGCCGCACCTATATGGGCATCGAACGGTCCACCTTTCTGATCGATGCCAAGGGCAAGGTCGCCAAGGTCTGGCGCAAGGTCAGGGTCAAGGGCCATGCCGAAGCGGTCCTGGCGGCGGCCAAGGAGATTTAGATAACAACGGCCCCATGGGGCCTCAAACCACGGACATCGTGGCGTGGATCACCTTGATTGCGTCGCCGAAATCCGGATTGGCGGGCAGATAAGGTTGCGGTTCGGTGATTGTCAGGTTGGCGATCAAGCCGGAGCTTGCCAGGGATGCCAAGGTTTCGCCAAAGCGGCGTTCGGTGAACAGGTCATCCCGTTGCGTCGCCAGGACCGTCCCGCCGGGGCGCACAAGGCGGGCAAACTCCGCCAAAATTCCCGCGCTGTCGGGTACATAGGTAAGAACACCGACACAGATCAATGCATCGTAGGAATTCCCGGCCAAGGCAAGTGGTAGGCTTTGGAAGTTCGCCTGTCGCAGATCGCGGTAGACACCCTGTTTTTCGGCTTCCTCCAGCGAGGCGGGCGATAGATCAAGGCCATCGATCGGTCCCCTAAATCCCGCCGCCCGCAAGGCGGCGCCCGTCAGGCCGGTGCCGCAGCCGGCATCCAGAATGACGGCATCGGATGGCGCGGTGGTTCGCAACAGCCGCGCGGCGTCCCCCGGCGCGCGATAGTCCCATTCCGCCAGGGTTTCATTGTAGGTAACGGCCCAGTCGTCGTAGCTTTTGGCGACGTCCGCGCTCGATGTGCCGCCTTGCCGCAGCCAGTCATGATCATCGCCGTTTTGCATCGCGCTTCGTTTGTCCCGTTGTTCGTGTGCCTGGCCGTATTGTGGGGACACGTAACAAGTACATGTCCCCACAATACTCCGTCCGCGCAAATGGCGGGGGTGAATGCGGGGACATGTACTTGTTACGTGTCCCCGTATTCATGCGGTCTCAGCCGGTTTCCATTGGCAGGCTATGGTCCGCCGCCCACTCCGACAGCGAGGCGTCGCAGACGGAGACGTTCTCGTGGCCCAGCAGTTCAAGGTCGAAGGCGTCCAGGGTCGCGGCGATGCCGCCG
>JAYGEB010000506.1:0-1865 GCA_046582595.1 Alphaproteobacteria bacterium
GTCGATGGCGCGCTGAGTGGAGAGGCCGTGGCGCGGTTGGCGGCCATTGCGCCGGCCGCGGGGCCTGAAACCGTCGATCCCGACGACGCCATTCTGGCCTTGCGCAAATTAGGCCGCGATGCGATCAGCGTTCTCAAGGACACACAACTGGATCAGTCCCGCCGCACCGCCAAATTCCATAGCCTGATGTTGCGTGATTTTGATATCCCCCTAATGGCGCGCTTCGCCCTGGGGCGGCATTGGAAACGCGCCGATGTGAAGCAGCGCTCGGCCTATATCGAGGCGTTTTCCGCCTTCATGCTGCATCACTATGCCTCGAAGATCGCCGGCGGCAAGATCGCCGCCTTTGACGTGAAATCGGCGCGAAGGGCCGGCAAACGGGACGTCATGGTGCAAAGCCGCATTACCCGGCGCAACGGCCAGGTGCTGAAACTGGTTTGGCGCATGCGTCGGCGCAATGGCCAATTCCGGGTCATCGACGTGGTTGCCGAGGGCATTAGCCTGGCCTTGACCAAGCGTCAGGAATTCGTCGCCATCATCAAGACCAACGGCGGCAATGTGACCCAACTGATCGATCGCCTGAAGGAAATCCCCGCCTAAATTTGAACCCAATAGCTCCCTTTTGCTCTACACTGAGTTCAGCATTTTATTCATGACGAGGGCATCCATGGGCCGGGGAATCTTTTTCGGCTGGTTCGTGGTTGCCGCGACGTTTACGGTTCTGTTGCTGGGTTTTGGCGTCGCCTATTCCTTCGCCTCGTTCTTTGATGGTCTGGAAGCGGATTTCCAGGCCTCGCGCGGCGATGTCTCGCTGATTTTCTCCATCGCCGGCTTCCTGTATTTTTCTCTCGGCGCCATAAGCGGTCCCTTGAGCGACCGCATCGGCGCCCGCCCCGTGGTGGCCTTCGGCATCGTCTTGATCGCCATTGGCCTGCTCGCCTCCAGCTTCGCACAAAATTTATGGCAGATATATTTGAGCTACGGGGCGGCGGTGGGCGTGGGTATCGGCTTTGCCTATGTGCCTTCGGTCGGCGTTCTGCAACGCTGGTTTGTCCGCCGCCGCGGCTTGGCCACGGGGTTGGCGGTGGCCGGGATTGGCGTCGGTACCTTGGTGGCGCCGCCCGTTAGCGGCGCATTGGTTGAAGCCTTGGGCTGGCGCGGGACATTTCAGGTGTTGGCTGGGGTGATCCTGGTGGTGGGGCTGTTGGCGGCGGCGCTGTTGGTTTCGAACCCCGCCGCGCGCGGCCTGTACCCCGATGGCGATGCGACGGCGGGGGAGGGGGCCTCCCTGTCGGGGATGTCCCTGCGGGCGGCCCTGTCAACGGCTCCCTTCTGGCTGTTGTTTGCCGCTTCGGCGATTGTCTCCCTTGGCCTGTTCGTGCCGTTCGTGCATCTGGTCAAATTTTCCGCGGATCACGGCCATGAAGCAGGCCGGGCCATATTGTTGATCTCTCTGATCGGCGTCGGTTCCATGTCCGGCCGACTGATCTTGGGCGGGCTGGCCGACCGGTTTGGCCGCCACCGTGCGACCGTCGCCATGTTTCTTGGCATGGCGCTGGTGCAGGCCTGGTGGTATTTCTCGACCTCATTTTGGGCCCTAGCGGTCTATGCCGTTTGTTTCGGGCTGTTTTATGGCGGTTTTGTTGCCCTGGCCCCGGCCCTGGCGGCGGATTACTTCGGCGCCAGGAACGTCAGCGGCATCATCGGCGTGCAATATTCAGGTACGGCGGTGGGTAATCTGGTTGGCCCCGTTGCCGCCGGTTTCGCCTTTGATTTTACCCAGGCCTATGACCTGCCCATCGCGCTCTCGGCCAGCACCGCATTTCTGGCGCTGGCGGTGATCCTGATGCTGCCCTCGCCGGCAC
>JAYGEB010000516.1:0-3889 GCA_046582595.1 Alphaproteobacteria bacterium
TCAATCGGGCAACGATGCCTGCATCGTCGTGGCGGAGGGGATCGCCGGCGATGAAGCCTCCTTCGCCAACCTGATGAACGAAACGGCGCGGAAACTTGGTATGTTCGACAGCCATTTCATCAATGCCTCCGGCTGGCCGCATCCCGAACATGTGACCACCGCCAAGGATCTGTCGATCCTGGCGGGCCGTTTGGTGGACGACTTTCCACAATATTATCCCATCTTCGCGGAACTCAGCTTTACTTATTCGAAAATCCGCCAGGGCAACCGCAACCCCCTGCTATACAAGAATATCGGCGCGGACGGCCTGAAGACCGGGCATACGGAAGCCGCCGGTTACGGCCTGGTCGCCTCCGCCAAGAAAAACGGGCGGCGCCTGCATCTGGTGCTCAATGGCCTGACCAGCGTCAATCAGCGAAGCCGTGAATCCCAGCGGCTGCTGGCCTGGGGCTTCCGCGAATTCGGCAATTATGCCCTGTTCAAGGCCGGCGAGCGGGTCGCCGACGCCGCCGTCTGGCTGGGCGACGAGGGCAGCGTGCCTTTGCTGATCGAGGAACCCTTGACCATCATCATCTCCCGCAAGGCGCGCCGCGCCATGAAGGTCAGCGTCAATTACCTAGGGCCCTTGCCGGCGCCCATCGCCAAGGGCCAGGCGGTCGCGACCCTGCGCATCGAAGCGCCGAACATGGCGGCTATCGAGCGGCCCCTGATCGCCGGCGCGGATGTTCGCCGCAAGGGTTTTGTCGGCCGCCTGGGCACGGCGTTGGAACATCTGCTGTTCGGCGGTATTTCGGATTAGCCGGGCGTCATGGCGGAGCAACCTGAACAGCCGGCCGGCCCCATCGCCACGGCCGAGCTGATCGGCCACGAGGCCGCCGAACGGGCCTTTCTGGACACGGCGGCGGTGCAACGAATGCCCCATGCCTGGCTGATATCCGGACCCAGGGGCATCGGCAAGATGACCCTGGCCTACCGGATCGCCCGTTTCCAGCTATCGCGGCTGGATAACGGCGGCCTGTTGGGCCGGCCCGACAGCCTGTTCACGGCCCCCGAGGACGCCGTCTTCCGCCGCGTCCTGGCGGGCAGTCATGGCGATCTACGGCTCATTGAACGGGTGGTGAATGAAAAGACCAAAAAACTGCGCGGCGATATCGTGGTCGATCAGATCCGCGCTCTGGGCCGCTTTTTCACCATGACCTCCGCCATGGGCGGCTGGCGCATCGCCCTTATCGATGGGGCGGAGGAGATGAACCCGAATGCCGCCAACGCCCTGTTGAAGTTGTTGGAAGAGCCGCCCGCGAACAGCCTGTTGCTGCTGGTCAGCCATGCGCCGGGCCGCCTGCTGCCGACCGTCCGCTCGCGCTGCCGGCATCTGGTGCTGCGCCCCTTGCAAGAGGCCGACGCCATATCGGTGCTGGCCCGGCGGAGCCCGGAACTGAACGAGGATGAACGCCTGAGCCTGGTTCGCCTGGCGGAAGGCAGCCCCGGCCGCGCCATGGCCATGGCGGACGCGGGCGGCCTGGAAGTCTACGGCGAACTGCTGGCCATGGTCCGGGATCTGCCGGAGCTTGATTTCGCCGCCGTCCACGCCCTGGGTGACAAATTGAACCGCGCCAATAATGAAGGCGCCTACCGGGTCTGGATCGACCTGCTCCGCTTGTGGCTGTCGCGCCTGACCCGCGCCGCCGCCGCAGGCGGGATGAGCGACGCCGCCGCCGGGGCGATGAGCGACGCCGTCGCCGGCGAGGCGGCCCTGGCCCGGCGTCTGACGGACGCGGTGGGCCTTGATCGCTGGGTCGAGCTATGGGAAAAGATCGGCGGCTTGGCCATGCGGGCCGAGTGGGTCAATCTGGATCGCAAGCAGGTGGTGATCAACGCCTTCATGGCGCTGCAAAGCACCGCGCGCCAGTAAAACCCGAAATTGCAAGTTTAGGTTAGGATTACCGCGATGGCCGAGGCCAAAGCCTATTACATCACGACGCCGATTTATTACGTCAACGACAAGCCCCATATCGGCCATGCCTACACCACGCTGGCCTGTGACGTGATCTCCCGCTTCATGCGCCTGGACGGCCGAAACGTGATGTTCATGACCGGCACGGACGAGCATGGCCAGAAGGTTGAGAAATCCGCGCAGGCCGACGGCACCGACCCGCAGGCATTTTGCGACCGGGTCAGCCAGAATTTCCGCGATCTGTCGCCCTTGCTGAATTTCTCCAACGATGGCTTCATCCGCACCACGGAAGACCGCCATACCGAATCCTGCCAGGCGATCTGGCGGGCCATGGCGGCGAGCGGCGATATCTATCTGGACAGTTACGCCGGCTGGTATTCCGTGCGGGACGAGGCCTATTACGCCGAGGATGAATTGGCGGACGGCCCCGGCGGCGAAAAACTGTCACCCTTTGGCGCGCCGGTGGAATGGGTCGAGGAGCCGAGCTATTTCTTCCGCCTCTCCCAATGGCAGGACCGTCTGCTGGCCTATTACGAGGCGGATCCGGACCGGGTCCTGCCGTTGAGCCGGCGCAACGAGGTCATCAGCTTCGTCAAAAGCGGTTTGCGGGATTTGTCGATTTCCCGCACCTCGTTCAAATGGGGCGTGCCGGTGCCGGGCGACGACGACCACATCATGTATGTCTGGGTCGATGCCCTGACCAATTACCTGACCGCCGTCGGCTATCCGGATACCGACGCCGATAGCTTCAAGACCTTTTGGCCCGCCGATGTGCATATGGTGGGCAAGGATATCCTGCGCTTTCACGCCGTCTATTGGCCGGCCTTTCTGATGTCCGCCGGGCTGGAGCCGCCGAAACGCATCTTCGCCCATGGCTGGTGGACCGTGGAAGGCAAGAAGATGTCGAAATCCCTGGGCAACTTTATCCCGCCCGATGAGATCGTCGAGAGATACGGCCTGGACCAGGCGCGCTATTTCATGATGCGCGAGCTGCCGTTCGGCAATGACGGCAATTTCTCCCACCGGGCCATGGTCAACCGCATGAACAGCGAATTGGCCAATGATTTTGGCAATCTGGCCCAGCGGGTGCTGTCCATGGTCAACAAGAACTGCGCGGCGGCGGTGCCGAGTCCCGGTACACTGACCATCGATGACGCCGGGCTGCTGCGCGGCGCCCGCGAGGCATTACCGGGCATGCGCGCCGCGATGGACAAACAGCTTATCCACCAGGCCCTGGCGGCACTTTGGGCCGTCGTCGGCGATGCCAACCGTTATGTGGATGCCCAGGCGCCCTGGGCCTTGAAAAAGACCGACCCGGAGCGCATGGCCACGGTGCTGTACGTGCTGGCGGAGGTGATCCGGCATTTGGCGATTTTGGCCCAGCCGGTGGTGCCCGATGCCGCCGCGCGGATGCTGGATCAATTGGCGGTGGCGGAGGATCAACGCGGCTTCGCCGCCCTGACAGACGAGGGCATGTTGCGGCCCGGCACGCCGCTGCCGAAACCGCACGGCGTCTTCCCGCGCTATGCGGGGCCGGAGGAGGAGGCTTGAGCCTGCTGGTCGATAGCCATTGCCATCTGAATTTCTAACCACCTGATGATACAAGGAAATTTGGCAGTTATGGCTATATTTTCCATATTTATCAATTGATTAGACGGAATTTCATTGTCTAATCAGGTCCATTGACGAATAGGCATATCCAGCGTAATTTTACACCTACAGCGCACCTACAAGCGCCCATGGGGTTTACGCAATGGCACGGAAATTCGAATCTAGAACCTTTAATTTCGCTGATAGGCCTCTTAGAGCGTTGCCCGTACCCGACCGTCCGCCGAAGGAGAAACGCCAGCTTGGCCTAGTAGATTACTTTGACAGCAAAGAGAGAGGGTTGTCGCTACGCGTGTCGTATGCGGGCACGAAGACGTTTGTCGTGAG
>JAYGEB010000001.1:0-1786 GCA_046582595.1 Alphaproteobacteria bacterium
ACAGCGCGCCGTTTGGTGATTTTCCCACTTTTTCAGTCATTTCTTGTCTCCCATTATTGCAATTTCCTGGCCTGCGATCTTGGCATGCTTTTCAGCAGAAAATCCATGCCTGATCTGTCTGGCGCAAAACCAGATTGATGATACATTAACGCTCTAAACGGCCAAACTCAAGGTAAGTTGATTATGGCCAGGAACCAAGATAGGTGGAGACGGGCGTGACAATCCTGATCAAGAATGGCCGCATCGTGACGGCGGTGGACGACTATTTCGCCGATATTTTTATCGGTGGCGATACCGTATCCCTGATCGGCCGCGATCTGGAGATCGATGCCGACCATGTCATCGATGCCGCCGGCAAGCTGGTGATACCGGGGGGCGTTGACCCCCATACCCATCTTGAGATGCCCTTTGGCGGCACCACCACCTCGGATACCTTCGAAACCGGCACTCGGGCGGCGGCCTACGGCGGCACCACGACCATTGTCGATTTCGCCATTCAGACCAAGGGCGCCTCGACCCTGGAAGCCCTGGACGCCTGGCATGACAAGGCGGCGGGACGCACCGCCATCGACTATGGCTTTCACATGGTCATCACCGACATGCCGGAGGAACGGCTGCCGGAAATGCGCCGCCTGTCGGAAGAGGGCGTGACCTCCTACAAGTTGTTCATGGCCTATCCCGGCGTTCTGTTGTCCGACGACGGCACCATCTTCCGCGCCATGCGCAAGGCGGGCGAGGACGGCACCCTGATCTGCATGCATGCGGAAAACGGTATCGTGATCGACGAACTGGTCAAGATTGCCCTCAGGGAAGGCCATATCGAACCCAAATATCATGCCCTGACCCGGCCCACCCGCCTGGAGGCGGAGGGTGCGCACCGGGCCCTGGCCATTGCCGAAGTAGCGCAAGCACCGGTTTATCTGGTGCATCTCAGTTGCTTCGATGCCCTGGAACAATTGCGCATGGCGCAAGCCAGGGGCGTCATGGCGCATGCGGAAACCTGTCCGCAGTATTTGTTGCTGGACATGGATTGCTACGACGAGCCGGGCTTCGACGGCGCAAAATATGTGCTGACCCCGCCGCTGCGGGAAAAATGGAACCAGGACGAGCTATGGGGCGGTCTGCGCAATTCCGCCCTGGACGTGATTTCCACCGATCATTGCCCGTTCTGCATGCGCGATCAAAAGGAACTGGGCCGCGATGATTTCAGCCAGATCCCCAACGGCGGCCCCGGCGTGGAAAACCGCATGAGCCTGATCTACCACCGGGGCGTCAATGGCGGCAATATATCCGTGAACCGCTTTGTCGAATTGACCTCCACCTCGCCGGCGAAAATATTCGGCCTGTTCCCAAAGAAGGGCACCATCGCGGTGGGCAGCGACGCCGATATCGTGATCTTCGACCCCGACCGGGAGGAGACGATTTCCCTGCATAACCCCCACACCCATCACATGAACATCGACTACAACGCCTATGAGGGCATGAAGGTGCGGGGCTTTACCGAAACCGTGCTCTCGCGCGGCCGGGTGATCATCGACAAGGGTAATTACCTGGGCAAGCCGGGCGACGGCGCCTTTGTCAAACGGGGACCATATGGCGGCCTGCATGCCAACAGCCGGGGCGCGGCCGCCAGGATCGCCCTTTCCACTTCCGGCCGCCTCGGCGCCCCCGGCGCCCACCGCTGAAACATTTCAACGATAGTCGAAACTGGAAGCCCGGCAAATCGTCATCCTCGCGAAAGCGGGGATCCAGAGGGACACAAAAAACGCCTGAAAACACCGTTAAA
>JAYGEB010000187.1:0-4463 GCA_046582595.1 Alphaproteobacteria bacterium
ACCGCATCCGCCGTTTCGGATTTTTCTTCGAATTTCCTGGATCAATTCTCCTCGATTATTCCCGCCAATTTTGTGGTGGAGCGGAATTTGTCCATCGTGGCTGGCAAATTGATGCTGGAATTCGACACAAAAAATAGAAGAATCATGGGCAATTTCGACAATTGCCCAATGATGCTGACACGGAAATAGGGCACGGTGGCCGAACGGACGGGGGAAGCATGGGTGCATGGAATGAAAACAACATGCCGCGCCTACAAATCCCCGCAAGATTACCGATGACGACGCCGATCAGACCTGGGTCGCGGGGCGGCCTTGCGGCAAGGGCAATTATTGCCGTTCTTTGCCTGGGCTTGACCGGGCCGGCGACGGCCGCCGGAAAACCCAGCCAGGGACGCGCCGGCGCCTTCCTGGCGATGGCGCGGGAGATCGTCTCCGGCATCGAGGGCAACCGCCCCTCGGCCCAGGCGCTGGGCTTTCTGCGCCGAGAGTACGACTATGTTCCCTCCAAGCGCCTACGCATCGCCGTGGCGCCGTTCGAGCAGGACGATATCAAGATCGCCAAGGCGGTGGCGGATGAATTCAATGCCTCGCTGTTCGCCGCCCTTCTGCAAGTTGGCGGCGGGCGCCACGAACTGGTGGCGCGGTCGCACCTTAAGGGGCTGATCGAGGATATGCGGCAGACCGGCGCTTGGTAGACGGCGGGCGGCAACCCGATCAACGCCCTGTTGGCGAACGCCGGCAAGGTGGATGTATTGATCCGGGGACAAATCCGCCTGGATGGGCAATGGGCGATACTGCGTTACGGCGCGGTTACCATGGACGGCCGGGTGGTGGCGCAAACCCGCCCGCAGCGGTTAAAATTAAGCCCGGATGAGGCCAAAATTACCCGCGACACGGTCTCTCTGGAGCGGGCCATCATGCTGGCGGCACGCCGGCTTGCCGACAGGGCGCCGGGCCTGGAACACCTGCTCCTGGGCGGCATCAGATTCGAAGATACCGGAGCCCAACCGCCCTTTGGCCGCTATGTGCAGGGCCGTCTGGCGGACGCGCTGCGGGAGGTGTACGAAAACGCCATTACGGGCGGGAAACTCCGGATCGGCGCCTTGCGGGCCCCCGCCGGCCTGAAAAGCGGTGAGGCGGTCGGGGGCCAGGATTTGCGTGACCGGCATCTGGCCGGCGACAAGGCGGCGCTTATCCTGAGCGGCACTTATTGGGAGTTGCCGGACGCAATCGAACTGCGCCTTGAGTTGCAAGGCGCGAAGGGGACGTTGGCCGCCTGGACCGGCTGGATCAGGCGCCAAGACCATGCCGGGCGCCGGCTGCGCCCGAAGGGTCATTTCGGAGCCTTGCGGGACAACGACGGGATGGGACCCTTCGCCTTTCAATTGACCTCCAACCGGGGCCTGAACGCGGCTTACCGGATCGGCGACAAATTACAGCTTCTGATCCGGCTGGACCGCGAGGCATGGCTTTACTGCTTCTATCGCGAGGCGTCGGGCGGCATCATCCAGATACTGCCCAATCCCCATTTCTGGAGCAATTTTCAGCAGCCCGTATTCAAGGCCGGGGTGCTTTACAAAGTGCCGGATGCGGAACGGTTCGGCTTCGAATTCACAATTTCGCCACCCGGCGGCCAGGAACTCGTCAAATGCTTCGCCGTCTCCCGCGATGTCACGGCGGAACTGCCCAAGCTCCTGCGGGGCAACAGCCTGGCCCCCCTGCCCCACGGCATGGACCTGAAATTGTCGCCCATTTTTCAGAGACTACCCGATGCCGCCGTATCCGAAGCCAGTTTCGTGGTCACGGTAAGCGGGCAATAACGGGCTTATTCAGTCGGCCGTTGCTCGCGCGCCTTGGCGAAGGTGACCAATTTATGCCGGCCCTCATCCCACAGACGCAGACGGGCGCAGGCGAAGCTTTGCATCAATGTCAGGCGCCGGACGTCGGCAAGTTCGGGATAATCGCGCAAGACCTGCGACAGGCGGTAATAGGGAATACGGCTGCTGAGATGGTGGGCGTGATGGACGCCGATGTTGGCGGTCAACCAGCGCAACGGCCAGGGCAAGGCATAATGTGAGCTGCCCCGGAACGCCGCATCCTGCAAGCTCCAGGACTGATCCCCGCTCCAATAGGTATCTTCAAATTGGTGCTGGACATAGAACAGCCAAACACCGATCGACGATGCCAGCAGGGTGATCGGCAAATGTATCAACAGGAACGGGCCCGCGCCGATGGCATAAATCAAGGCGCCGGCAACGAGCACAATGGTGCAATTGGTTCCCATGGCCGAGGCCCAGTTGGCCCAACCCCGGCGCCGGAGGCCCTGGGGAAAGCGGTTTCGCAGCAGGAACTGGAAAGCCGGCCCGATGCCAAAGATAATCAGCGGACTGCGGTAAAACCGATAGGCAAGGCGCCTGAACCGGGACAGGGCCTGATATTCGCGCACCGTGAGGGTGTCGATGTCGCCGATGCCGCGTTTGTCCAGATTGCTTGAGGTCGCATGGTGGGTCGAATGGGCAAGCCGCCAGTCGGCATAGGGTGTCAGCGTCACAACCCCGATCACCCGGCCGACCCAGTCATTGAGGTAACGGCGCCGGAAAAATGCGCCGTGTCCGCAATCGTGCTGGATCATGAACAAACGAACCAACAGACCGGCGGCAAAAACGCTGATGGCCAAAGTCAGCCATTAACTGACGGAATAAGCCAGCCATGCCCCGACCCAAAGTGCGGCAAAAACCGCGCCGGTCAAAATCAATTCGCCAAAACTGCGCAATTGATTCGGCTGGCGATATGGCGTCAACAGCCGCAACCACTCAACTGACGTGGTCGGGCCTGCCTCAAACTCAGACTGTTGCAATATGTCGTCCGTCCCATCGGTGCCGATTATCTCGCTTCGGCATCACACCCAAGATTTCGTGAAGACACCTCTTCGGGTGCTCTTGGGACCGTACAATTCGTAAGCACGCCCACATCCCAACCAATCACGCCGCTTTGGTAGGGCGCGCGGGGCTGTAATGCAAGACATTTTGAACCGGCGACACGACTAAACTGTTGGATAGGTTGAAATTTGCGGCAAATTTTCTCATTTTCACCTGCAAGAAATTGAAATCCGGGAAATCAAAAAAGCGCGTCACTTCGAAAGGTCGGGTCGCCATTCCGGCCCGGACCCGGAAAAGCGCCAGGGCACGGCCCAATACGGAGGTCACCTTCGAATACAATGGCGACACGGTCCGCATATACCGCATCCCATCGAAGGACAATCTTGGCCGCGGCCATGACGTCATCCGGCATTTGCGTGGAACCAGCAACATCGATACGACTACGGATGAAACCATGGCCTTGATCGGCGAATCATGAGGCCGGATCCCGTTGACATCGATGTCAATATGGGTATCGGCGGCGCGCGGTCATCGCCTCTGCCAGATTTCTACATCGGTGCCCATGGAGCAGACGTCCTGACAACGGCGGCCGTCGGCGGAGCGCGAAAGACTGTATCCATGACATTCTCCGCCGCCGTTTTTCGCCGCCGCGATCAAGCGTTTTTGCCCGTCCCTAAAGGCCTGGCGCGCGTTTTGGCGGCCTGGCCGGTATAGCCGTCCGCTCCGCCCCGGCGGATATTTCAACAATTCAGGCCAGGAGGGGGAGCGGGCGGGCAAGTCAATCTCGGAAATGGTCTATGGCGTGGCTTCGTAGATCAGGTAGCAGCGCGCCTCGATACTTTCCCGCGGTGGGGGGCCATTGCCAGAATCGCTGTCCTGCGCAGGCAATTTGAAGGCGCCATGGGGGGTAAACCGGGCCCTGCCGTCGTCCAGGCTGTCCCAGCCCTTGATCAACAGCACCTCGTCCCCGGTCATCTCGGGCACCCAATGCCAGCGTTGGCCAGGGCCATGGGCCAATTGGTATATTTCGCCGACCCGGCCGGGGAAGCGCTGATCCGTGGCCACCAGTTCGCCGGGGGCGATGTTGTCCGCATCCGCCAGGGCCAGGGGCGAGCGGCGCACCGGGCCGTTGATGGGACGCCAGACATTGATTTGCGAGATCCGCCCGCCGGAGCGCAAAATCCGCTCCACCTCCCCCCCGCCGAGGGCATCCTTGGCCCGTTGCGGGCCCGATTTAGGCGTATAATCCACATGCACCCGAACGGCGGGGCCACGCGGGCCGTCGGGATTATCCGCCCCCTCCGCGCCGTCGGAACGGCGGGTGTAGTCGAAGACCACCACATGGTCGGCGCCCAGGGCGGTCTTCAGCAAAACGACCAATTCAGCTTCATAGGCGCCATGCACCGCCCCGTCGTCGTACAGATCGGCCACGGCGGTGGGATAGAGCAATTTTCAATTAATCGGAGTCGCTTTCGCGACTCAAGTGATTGGTTCAATTGCTCTTTTCTTAAGAGTCCGAGCATGTTTAAAAAGAACATGCTCTAGGGCCTGTTGAGATTCAGAATTCACACAGTTTCTAAAATG
>JAYGEB010000220.1:0-9654 GCA_046582595.1 Alphaproteobacteria bacterium
GACGGTATGTCTTAGGGCACTACCGCAAGACAGTTCCCTAACCTGTTGATTTCAGTTAATTAATTGCACTTTAATCAGACCATTGCGTTGCGGCGAATTTAGGGGTAGTTTCAGTGGCACTATCGGCTATCTCGTGGTTAAAGAGTCTGAATTGAATGGCGCAGAAGTCTCCATGGAGTGTCAAAGGGGTTCGCCCGGAATGCCGCCTGGCCGCCAAAGTGGCGGCCAGGCGGGCGGGACTGACCATTGGCGAATGGCTGAACCGGGCCATCATGGACGCCGCCAAACATTCGGTCCAGGGCACCGAAAATACCCCGGTCAGCCATCAGTTGCCGGCCTTGCCCTTGAGCGAATTGGCCAAGGCGATCGAAGCCTTGGGCGGATATATTCAAAAGCAGGGCGAGCGGTCGGAGAAAAATACCGGCCTGGGCCGGGCCGACATGGAGGAGTCGATCGCGCCGATGGTCAGAAGCGTTCGGCGGCTGGAAGAGAATGTGGAGGCCAAGTTCTCCGCCCTGGGCAGGGATATTCAAAAGCAGGGCGAGATCACCGGTAAACGCGCCGGCATGGACCGGGCCGAGATGGAAAAGACCCTGGCCCCGATGCTCGATAGCGTCCGGCGGCTACAGGGTAATGTCGGCACCAGGTTCGATAGTCTGGGCGAACGCATCCAAATACAAGGCGATCGGATGACCACGCGCGGCGGCTTGGATCTGGCCGACGTGGAGGAGACCCTGGCCCCGGTGCTGGAAAGTGTCCGGCTGCTGGAGGAGGCCGTCGAAGCCAAGTTCGCGGCCCTGGAAATGGGTGACCAGGAAGGCCCAATGCAGGACCGTGTGCGGGAGGCGGAGGCCAAGGCGGAACGGGTCAACCTGAGCCTCGCGCCCCTGGAGCGCAAGGTCATGCGCCTGTCCCAGCAAATGGAACAACGTCAGACAGTTCCGGACGACGATGAACCCCGCCGCGGACTGTTATCGCGCCTGTTCCGCGAGTAGAATTTCTGGCCTTGGCCAATTCAAGAAACCGCCCCTTCGCCACCCCCGGCGGCAATTTTAAGTTTTTTTAGCGGTCGGCGCGAGCCGGTGCGGGGGCTGATATTCCGGCGCGGTGGCCGCGAGGCGGCGGGAGGGGAAGGCATGGACCTTGTCCCGGCCCAGCAAATGGACCTGGAACGGCCCCCGAAATAGCTTCCCGAAGGCGCTATCGCCCACATTCAGGCCACCCGCATAGGCGCCAAACGCGGGCAAGATCAAACGCACGCCATCGGTGACGAAGCAGCGCCGGGTCAGACGCCGGCCACGCAGGCGCACGCTGGCCTTGGGATGCAGATGCCCCGCCACCTCGCCGGCCAGGCGACCGTCCGCCATATGGCGCAGGGTCAACCCGGCCCGCCGCAATTCCACCAGGCCGAGGCCGCCCAGACGCCCGGGCGGGCGCGGATCGTGATTGCCGCAAATCCAAAGCCACTCCCGCGAACCCGTCATTTCCCGGATGGCCGCGCCATCGGCGGGGCCAAGACGGCGCTCGGCATCGAAATCATGAAAACTATCGCCCAGACAGGCCACGGTGGCGGGATCGAAGGCACTGATCGCGCCGGCCAGCCGGCGCAAGGTGGCCGCCGTATCATGGGGCGGCAGAAAATGGCCCGTGGCGGCCCTGGCGGAGCTTTTTTCCAGATGCAGATCGGCGACCATCAACAGGGACTGCTCCGGCCAGAACAGGGCTCCCGAATGATGCGCCACCAAAGCTGCTCCATTGACCAACATGGTTTTCTTCTAACGCAATTGAGGGATAATGGAAACGCGGTGGCGGTCCGTATTCGTGGGAGAGTGGATTAGCAATGAAAAGCCATACTCGTGTCGTGGTGATCGGCGGCGGCGTCGTTGGTTGCAGCGTACTCTATCACCTGACCAAATTCGGCTGGGATGACGTCATCCTGGTGGAACGGGCGGAATTGACCTCGGGCTCCACCTGGCATGCGGCGGGGGGCTTTCACACCCTGAACGCCGACCCGAATATCGCCGCCCTGCAAGGCTATACCATCCGCCTGTACCGGGAGCTGGAAGCGTTGACCGGGCAATCATGCGGCCTGCACCACGTGGGCGGCGTCACCATCGCGACCGATCCCGACCGCATGGATTTCCTCAAGGCCGAGCGCGCCAAGCACCGCCATATGGACCTGGAAACGGAACTGGTGACGCCTTGCGAGATCAAGGAACTTTGCCCCGTCCTGAATATCGATGACATTGTCGGCGGCCTGTACGATCCCCTGGACGGCCACCTGGACCCCGCCGGCACCACGCAAGCCTATGCCATGGCGGCGCGCCAAGGCGGGGCCCAGATATCCCTGCGCAACCGGGTCGTGGAACTGCTCCGCAAACCCGATGACAGTTGGGACGTGGTCACCGAACAGGGCACCATTAACTGCGAATTCGTGGTCAACGCCGCCGGATTGTGGGCCCGCGAAGTGGGCGCCATGGCCGGGGTTTATCTGCCCCTGCATCCCATGGAGCACCAATACCTGGTAACCGACGATATCAGGGAGGTCTATGAGCGGGAGAGCGAACTACCCCACATCATGGACCCGGCGGGCGAGACCTATTTCCGCCAGGAGGGCCGCGGCCTGGTGATTGGCATTTATGAGCAAGCCTGCGAGCCCTGGGCGGTGGACGGCACGTCCTGGGATTTCGGCGCCGAACTGCTGCCCGACAAGCTGGACCGGATCGAGGCGCCCCTGGCCGAGGCCTACCGCCGCTATCCCTGTCTGGCCACCGCCGGCATCAAGCGGATCATCAACGGCCCCTTTACATTTGCCCCCGACGGCAACCCCCTGGTCGGGCCGGTGCCGGGGCTGCCGGGTTATTGGAGCGCCTGCGCCGTCATGGCCGGCTTCAGCCAGGGCGGCGGCGTCGGCCGCACGGTGGCGGAATGGATGATCGAGGGGGAGCCGTCCTCGGATGTTTTCGCCATGGACGTGGCCCGTTTCGGAGATTACACCAACAAGGACTACACCCGCCTGAAAGTGATGGAAAATTACCAACGCCGCTTTGCCATCACCTACCCCAACGAAGAGTTGCCCGCCGCCCGGCCCCTGCATACCACGCCGGCCCATGACATCTGGAAGGCGCAAAACGCCGTGTTCGGCGCGTCTTACGGCATGGAAGTGGTCAATTATTTCGCGCGGCAAGGCGAAAAACCGTACGAAACACCAAGCTTCCGCCGCTCCAATGCATTCGAGACGGTCGGGGAAGAATGCCGCGCCGTGCGGACCGCCGTCGGCTTGAATGAAATCCACAATTTCTCGAAATTCGAAGTTTCCGGGCCCGGCGCGGAGGCCTGGCTGAACCGCATCCTGGCCAACCGCATGCCAAAACCGGGCCGCATTACCTTGAGCCCCATGTTGAACCCCAACGGCAATCTGATCGGAGATTTGACGGTCTCGCATATCAGCCGGGACCGCTTTCAGATCGTCGGCTCCTATGCCGCCCAGGCCTATCACATGCGCTGGTTTCAGCGCTATTTGCCAAGCCCCGGCGTGACAATCGAAAATGTCTCCGACGGCCGCATCGGCTTCCAGATCGCGGGCCCCATGGCGCGCGACCTGCTGGGCCGGATCACCAACCAGGATCTGTCCACGGAGAGCTTCCCCTTCCTCGGCGTGCGCGAAATGGCGGTCGGCGATTTAGGCGCCATCGTCAACCGCATCTCCTACACCGGCGATCTGGGCTACGAAATCTATGTGGCCAGGGACGACCAGGCGGCGCTTTATGAAATCCTGAACGACGCCGGCGGCGAATTCGGTCTGCGGCCGTTCGGCATGCGGGCCATAATGTCCCTACGACTGGAAAAAAGCTTCGGCTCCTGGCTGCGGGAGTACAAGCCCGACTACAGCCCGGCCGAAACCGGCCTGGACCGTTTCGTAAATTTCGACAAAGGCGATTTCATCGGACGCGAGGCCGCCCTGGCGGCGCGGGAAAGCCCTCCCGCCCGGCGCCTGATCACCCTGGTCGTGGAAGCCGGCGATGCCGATGTCTGGGCCGACGAGCCGATCTGGCGGGACGGCGAGGTGGTTGGCTTCGTAACCTCGGGCGGTTATGCCCATTTCGCGGGCAGAAGCGTGGCTTTGGGCTTCGTACCCGTCCCCATGATCGCCCCCGGCGCCGAATTCGAGATCGAAATCCTCGGCGATATGCGCCCCGCCACCCTGATCACGGAGCCCTTGTTCGACCCCAAGGGCGAACGCATGCGAGGCTAAATCTGGTCGCTGGCCTCGGTGTTGTGGGCCTGCAACATGGCGTTGGTGCCGAAAAAGGCGTGTTTGGACATATCGGGCGAATAACGGGAGGCCGGCGGGGTGCGGCCCAGGGCCTCGGCGATGGCGCGCACGTGGTGTGGCGCGCCGCCACAGCAAACTCCGAAATAGCCGACCCCCAGCGCCTGGGCCTTTTTGGTGAAATCGGCGATTTCGAAGCGGTTGCAAGTGAAGGGGTCCAGCGCGGTGGGGAACGGCATCTCGCCCGGCAGGCAATCGCAGCCCGGATCGCGCAGGGATTGGAAGGTCGGCTCGTCCTTATGAGTGCGGTAGGGCACCGGCAGGGCGGCCACATGGCAATCGACGCTGGCGCAGACGTCTTCGAGCAGCGGCAGCATGGTCCATGGACCCCGGCAGCAATTCAGGCCCACGACGTCGGCGCCGGCCTCGGCAATTTGCTTGCAGCATTCACCCGGCGCATGGCCCTCCCGCGTGGTATCGGCGCGATGAAAGGCCATGGTGATGACGGCGGGAAGCTTGCTCTGTTTGATCACATCCAGGGCGATCAAGGCTTCCGCCGTATACGAAAAAGTTTCGCCGATGATGAAATCGGCCCCTTCCTCGACCGCCCAGGCGACCTGCTCCTCGAACATGGCACGAACCTGCCGAAGGCTTTCGTTGTCGCCCGGCTCGAACAGATTGGTGTTGCAAATATTGCCGGCCAGCAAGGTGCCGCTTTCCGACGCCACCCCGCCGGCGATCTTAAGCGCCTGCCGGTTGAGATCTTCCAGCAAATGCTCCTTGCCGATAATGCGCAGCTTTTCCCGATGGCCATAATAAGTGAAGGCCTCGACCACGTCGGAGCCCGCATGGACGAATTCCCGGTGCAACTGCCGCACCTCCTCGGGGTGATCCAACACCGCTTCGGGCACGAAGGCGCCAGCCTGCAAATAGCCCCTGCGCTCCAGCTCGAACAGATACCCCTCGGCGCAAATAACCGGCCCCTCGGCCAGCCGTTCCATCAGGCCTTTTGGTTGATCGGACGTGGTCATGGATAACTCCCCCATGAAATCAGACAGCGGTTGTCACGGGACATTGGCAGAAATATCCAGACCTGAATAGAGACGAATCCCACGCCCCGGCCGGCGGATTATTCCGCTCTACCGCCCGCTCACCGTCAAGACGCCGGTATGCCGTTTCAAGGTGCGCAGAGTGAGAAATATCAAGCTCCCGGCAACGAAAATCCAGACCCAATAAAAGTCTCCGTCCAGCCATTCGGCGAACGACATACCCTCGCCCAGCAGGTCCGTGCCCAACTCCACCAGGGTAAAACTGACCACGAGCGCATAGAGACCGTTATATTCCCGGCGTAAAACATTGCGCGGGGAAAACTTCAGGTCTGGCCGGCGCCACTGCCCAAGGCGGGGCACGAACAAAGGGGTCCGCGCGGTCCAATCCTGGTAATTCGAACCAAATTTTTCGGCCAGGAATTTCTCCTCGGCGAAGATAATCCGCTCGTAATAGAGGATAAACGACAGTGTCACGATCACCGGCAGCCACCAGACCATGGTGGCCAGGGACACGCCCAACAACATCAGATAATTCCCCAGGTACAATGGGTTTCTGACAACGCTGTAAATGCCTGTTGTATTCAATTGCTCGGCCCGCTGCTCGCGCGCGTTTCTGCCCGATGTGCCAGCCGGAGCGCAGCCGATGGTCACGGCCCTGACCGCCAGCCCGAGCAGTGAAACCGCCGCCGACAGCGCCATCCATGCCGCTTCAACCACGTTGCCCAAGGCGGCCTCCAAAGCGCCGGACTGGAACATCGCGAATATCACCAGTGGCGCCGGGATCAGCGGCAAATAGCCCCGCCAACGAAACAAGAAACCGCCCTGTTGGGCCATCTCACGCTGCAACATATTTTCGCGAGCCCTTCCCGTCTCCGCCGTCATTGTCCCAATGAAAGTGAAAAATCGACGCTGTTGGGTTGAATATCGGCCTTTATGAGCAATTTCTCAAGTCGGATAGAAAACTTTCCGTAAGTCCGGGGCCGTCAAACAGACCGGCCCGGGCCTTTCGCCAAACAATCCTGTGTGCGATACGTTGCCGCCATGCCGGGCACGGGCTAGAGTTGCCGGCGAGGAATTCCCAGGGAGGCGGTTTGATGAGTTGGCGCGTGGGCGTGGATATTGGCGGCACCTTTACCGACGTCGCCCTGGTGGACGAGGACACGGGCCGGATCGGCATTGCCAAGGTGCCCACCACGCCGCGTGATTTCGGCCAGGGGGTGGTCCAGGCCCTGGCCATCGCGCTCGCCGAACATGACATCGCCGCCAGCAATGTTTCCCTGCTGTCGCACGCCACGACGGTGGTTACCAACGCCATATTGGAGGGCAAGGGCGCCAAGGCCATGCTGGTCTCCACCAAGGGCTTCCGCGACATCCTCGAGTTGCGCCGCTCGTCCCGCTCCTCCCTGTACGATATGTTCCAGGACGCCCCCGGCCTGCTGATCCCGCGCTATTGCCGGCTGGAGGTCGATGAGCGGCTGGATGCCGCCGGCGAAGTGGTCCGGCCCCTCGATCATGGCGGCATCGACGCCATCATCGCCTTCGCCCGGAAGAACGAAATCGAGGCGATCGCGGTGTCGTTGATGTTTTCGTTTTTGAACGATGTCCATGAACGCGCCATCGGTGAAATATTGCGTGCCGCCCTGCCCCATGTTCCGGTCTTTCTGTCATCGGAAGTGCTGCCGGAAATCCGCGAATTCGAACGCGCCTCAACCACCGCCGTCTGCGCCTATGTGGGACCCATCTTGGAATCCTACCTCCGCCGCCTGGAAAGTGCCACGGCCGAGATGGGTCTGCCGGGCCTTTATGTCATGGGTTCCTCGGGCGGTGTGTTCGATGTTTCCGAAGGCTTGAAGATGCCGGCCATGGCCATAGAATCGGGGCCCGCCGCGGGCGTCATCGCCGCCGCCATGATCGGCCGGCAACTGGACAAGCCAAACCTGTTGTCCTTCGACATGGGCGGCACCACGGCCAAGGCCAGCCTGATCAAGGACGGCGTGGTCGAGACCACGTCTGAATATGAAGTGGGCGGCGGCGGCAACGCCAACCGCTGGATGAACGGCACCGGGCACCCGATCCGCGTACCGGTGATTGATTTGGCGGAAGTCAGCGCGGGCGGCGGTTCCATCGCCTGGATCGATCCCGGCGGCGCCCTGAAAGTGGGTCCGCAAAGCGCCGGCGCGGAGCCGGGACCGGTCTGCTACGACACGGGCGGCACCAGGCCAACCGTCACCGACTGCAATCTGGCGCTGGGCTATCTGGATTCAAACGCTCTATTGGCGGGACGCCTGGCCATCCGCGCCGACAAGGCCGTGGCGGCGATCGAGGAACATCTGGCCGGCCCCCTGGGCATCGGCGTGGACGAGGCGGCCGCCGGCGTCCTGAACGTGGTCAATGCCTCCATGGCGGAAGCCTTGCGCATCGTCTCGGTGGAGCGGGGCCACGATGCCCGCGAATTCAGCCTGGTCGCCTTCGGCGGCGCGGGGCCCATGCATGCGGCCGAATTGGCGGCCGAATTGGGTATCCGGGAGATCATCGTCCCGCCTATTCCGGGCGGCTTTTCGGCCCTGGGCCTGGTCGCCACGGATCTGAAACGGGACTATGTAAAAACCCATTTCACGCCCCTGGCCGAAGCCGACCCCGGCGCCATCGCGGACGCCTTCGGCGAGATGGAGGCCGCCGCCATCGCCATGCTGGGGGTGGCGAAGATCCCCGAAAAAGACTGGGTCATGGAACGGGCCGCCGACCTGCGTTATGGCCGCCAGGCCTATGAATTGACCATCCCCGCCCCGGCCGGCGCGATCACGGACGCAACCAAGGACGAACTGGGCCGCCGCTTTCACGAAAAGCACCGCCTGACCTACGGCCACGACAACCCCGATGAAAGCATCCAGCTTGTCAATCTGCGCCTGACCGCGATCGGCAAGTTCGATCCTATTAAGCTGAGCCATGCGCCCGGCGCCGGCGGCGATGCCCGCAAGGGCGGCCGTTCGGTCTGGTTCCGCCAGGGCGGACGCGTGAAATGCGACATTTTCGACAGCGCCCGGCTTTCGGTGGGCGCGGAGATTACCGGACCGGCGGTGATCGAGGCGGTGGATGCCACCATCGTCATCCCGCCCGGCTGGCGGGCCCGCCTGAACGAGGCCGGCCACATACTTATGGAGCATGCCCATGACCACTAGCACCGCCATAAGGACGGACGCGGCAACTTTCGAAGTGGTCAAGAACGCGCTGTACGCGGCGGCCGAGGAAATGAAGATCGTGCTGGCCAAGACGGCCTATTCGCCGCTGTTGAAGGTGGCGGGGGATTATTCCTGCGGGTTGTTTGACGCGGACGGCGAAATGATCGCCCAGGGGCCCGATCTGCCGATCCATCTCGGCTCCATGCCCGATGCGGTGAAGGCGGTGATCCAGGCCTTCGGCGACTTCCAGGAGGGTGATGTCTTCATCCACAACGATCCCTATTTTGGCGGCTCCCACCTGCCCGACGTCAACATCGTCTCACCTTCATTTCACAAGGGCGAGCTTTTGGGTTTCGCCTGCGTGCGGGCCCATTGGCCCGATATCGGCAGCGCCACGCCCGGCAGCTATGGCGCCGTCACGGAGATCTTCGGCGAAGGCTTGCGCCTGCCTCCCGTGCGCTTGTACGAAGCCGGCGTTTTGAACCAGGGCGTCGATGCGATCATCTTCACCAACGTGCGCACGCCGCACGAACGCCGGGGCGACATGAACGCCCAGATCGCCGCCAACCGGCGCGGCAGCGCGCGGCTGTCGGCATTGGCGGAGAAATACGGCGTCGATACCTTGCGCCGGATCATGGTCGAAGTGATGGATTATTCCGAGATCATGATGCGCAAGTTCCTCTTGGAATTACCCGACGGCGAGGGCGCGTTCGAGGATTTTTGCGATGGTGACGGGGTTCTCGAACCCGGCCAGGAGGAAGACGAAACCTTCACCATCCGCATGCGGGCGATAAAAAGTGGCGATACCTTGTCGGTGGATTTCACCGGCTCCGATCCACAGGTCGCCGGGCCCATGAACGCGCCCCTGTCGGTGACCGCCTCGGGCATCTACACGGCGGTGAAGATGGTGGTCGATCCGAACGGCATGATCCCGCCCAATTCGGGCTGCTGGCGGGCCATCACGGTGACCGCGCCCGAGGCCTCGGTGGTCAACGCCGCCTTCCCGGCGCCGGTGGTCTACGCCAACCACGAGATGTCTCACCGGGTCGCCGACATGCTGTTCGGCGCGCTCTATTCGTTCCTGCCCGAGCGCGTCATGGCCTGCTCCCAAGGCACCTCGTCCTTGCTGACACTGGGCGGCATCGACTACCGC
>JAYGEB010000302.1:0-2406 GCA_046582595.1 Alphaproteobacteria bacterium
CCTGATGCATGCGGATGGTGCCATAGGCGCTGTTGTTGGCGACAAAAATCTTGATCGGCACGCCATATTGCACCGCCGTCGCCAGTTCATTGCCCGTCATCATGGCGCCGCCATCGCCGACGAAGACCACGATTTGACGCCCTGGCGTCGACAGTCCCGCGGCAACCCCCGACGGCACGCCGGGGCCCATGGCGCCGACCGTGGCGCCGATAAACATGTTCTCTTGTCCAAGGTGCAGATAGCGCGCCGGCCAAGAGGAAAAATTACCGGCGTCCGTGGTCACCACCGCATCCGGCGCCAGATGCCGGTTGATGGCGGCGACCACATGGCCGAAGACCACGCCGTCGTTGGCCGAAACCGGCTTCCAGGTCATCACGGAACGATGCGCCGTATTCAACCGCTCGACCCAAGCCAAGCGGGCCGGGGATTTCCCGTCCGGACCCGCCGCCAGCATGGCCTTGATGAATTCATGGGGATCGCAGCCCAGGCCCAGGGCCGGCTCGAACACCCGGCCGACCTCCTCCGGATCGGGCCAGACATGGATCATGGGTTGTTCCGGCACCGGCGCGCGGGGAAAGGCGAAACCCTGGCTCATGGACGGCCCGATCCTCTCGCCCAGAACCAGCAAAAGATCGCACTCCCGCATAATATCCAGCAATTCGGCCGGCGCCCGGTTGATCAGACGCCCGGCGCTGTTCGGGTGCCGGCTGTCGAAACAATGAAAACGCCGTTGCGGCGTCGCCACCGGCAGCATGAAGCGCTCGGCGAAGGTGGTCAGATCGGCAAGTGCTATCGGGCCATGCAGGCGGCCGCCGGCGATGACCAAGGGCCGTTCGGAATTCCGCAGCATCGCCAGCGCCGCCGCCGCGTCTTCCGGTGTCGGCGCCGTGATGGCCCTTTTGCGGGGGCCAAGAACCTCCGCCTCGCAGGGGCCGTAAAGCAGATCTTCCGGCAGCACGACCACGACCGGGCCCGGCGTGCCCGATTGGGCAATATGAAAGGCCCGCGCGATGGCCTCGCTGATAGTGTCCGGCTCGATCACTTCGATGACCATCTTCGTGGTATCGGCGAAGGTCCGGCCATAGTTCATTTCCTGCAGGGTCATCCGGCCCAGCTCATCCCGGTCGGCCTGCCCGACCAGGAATATCAGCGGCTCGGCGTCGTGATAGGCCACATGCAGGGCGATGGCCGCGTTCATGGCGCCGGGGCCCCGGCTGATGATGCAGATACCCGGTTCGTTGCGCAGCCGGGCATGGGCCAGCGCCATGAAGCCGGCGCCGCCTTCATGGCGGCAAACCACGAGCTTGATCTTGGGAAAGTCGATAAGCGCGTCGGTCAGCGGCAGGTAGCTTTCGCCTGGCACGCAATAGGCGGTATCGACGCCATGGGCCTCCAGCGAGGCCGCCAGAACATATGCGGCGGATCGTGTCACGGGGCTGTTTCCTTTCGTTGAGGGGAGGCGGTCAAATCTTAATCCCAGGCATAGGCATCCATGGCCAGAACGCGGTAGTTGATGCTGTGGTGCAAATGGCGGCCGGCGGCCCCAGGGCTCGCCGCGCCCAGGGCCACGAACAGCGGTAAAATATGCTCCTCGCTCGGGTGGTTGCGCGCGGCATTTGGCGCCAGCTCGCGATAGCGGATGAGATCGCCGGTGCCTCCCGCGGTCACCCGACGGGTCATCCACTCGCTGAATTCCTCCGCCCAGCCGGCGGCCGCGCCGGGCGGCGCTTCGCGGTCGATTTCGCGCAGATTATGGGTCAGGGCGCCGGAGCACAAGATCAGCACGCCTTCATCGCGAAGCGGGCGCAGCGCGGCGCCCAATTGAAAATGCCCTTCAGGCCCGGCGCCGGAACATAACGATAGCTGCGTGACCGGGATGGCGGCGTCCGGATAGGCCAGCATCAGGGGCAGCCAGGCGCCATGATCCAGGCCGCGCGGGGATGACGCCACAGCGCCCAATCCCGCCGCCGTGATCAGCGAGGCGGCGCGCCGGGCCAGCACCGGATCGCCATGCGCGGGATAACGGAAGCGGTAAAATTCCTCGGGAAAGCCATAATAGTCATGGATGGTCTCAAGCTGCTCCGTGGCGCCAACCGCCGGACCCGGTGTTTCCCAATGGGCTGATATCATCAGGATGCCCTGGGGGGCTGGGTGTTGGCCGGCAAGGGTTTGCAGAAAATCGCGGGCCGGCGAATCCTGAACCGCCATGGCCGGTCCACCGTGGGAGACGAATATGGCTGGCAGTGATGTCATTTTGGGGTGGCCCCTCGTGCAACGCAATTATGTCCGGCATGCCACGTTCGAGGCCCGGAATATCCCGGCCCTTGTCCCTATTTGGGAAGCAGTGAAATCACCGTGGTTTCGTTCAGGTCCTCGCCGTACCAGGCGCGGATCGCCGCCTCGCGC
>JAYGEB010000323.1:0-11104 GCA_046582595.1 Alphaproteobacteria bacterium
CGGTCGTAGCGTTCGGCCCAGACGTGGCTGCCGTCGGTGGCGTCGATCAACTGGGCGGTGATGCGCAGGCGCTTGCCGCCGCTGCGGATGCTGCCTTCCAACACGTAACGGACGCCCAGTTCGGACGCCACTTTCCGCACATCCAATGCGTGGCCCTTGTAGGCGAAAGTGGAATTACGGGCGATCACCCGCATGCGGGATATTTTTGACAATGCCGTGATGATGTCTTCCGCCATGCCGTCGGCGAAATACTCGTGGTCGGGGTCAGACGACATGTTGTCGAACGACAGCACGGCGATGGAGGGTTTGTCAGGCGTGGCGGGCTCCATGACATCTCTTGGCGCCGCATCGGCGGGGGACCAGCGCCAAACCTGCTGGGGCCGGGCGATGTTCTTCAACGTCTGCTCCCCGCCGTCCGTGAAGGCGGTATCGAGGCGGTCGCGTACATCCTCATGCACCCTAGCCGAAATAGCCACGCCGCCGGGTTCCGCGATTTCCTGCAGCCGGGCGGCGATGTTGACGCCGTCGCCCAGGATGTCTTCGCCCTCGACAATAATATCGCCCAGGTTGACGCCGATGCGGAAGGTAATGCGTCGGTCCTCGGCAACGCTGGCATTGCGTTCACGCATGCCCCGCTGGAGGTCAATGACGCATTGGGTGGCCTCCACCACGGAGGGAAATTCCAGCAACAGGCCATCGCCCATGGTCTTGACGATGCGGCCGCCATGTCCGGCGATCAAGGCATCGATCAATTCCGCCCGGTGGGCCCGCAGGCTGGCCAGGGTGGCGGCCTCGTCCACGCCCATAAGCTTGGAGTAGCCGACCACATCGGCGGAAACGATCGCCGCCAGCCTGCGTTGTGTTCTCTCCGTCATGGCCAAACCTTATCAGCGTCCCGGCGGCTAATCCATGGCCACACGTTCGGCGATGGAGATGATGCGGCTCATCTCGCGCAGCACCGGTTTTTCGATCAGCTTGCCGTCCACCACGACCAAACCCGTATCGGCGTCGGCGAAGGCCTGCAATATCCGTTTGGCATGGGCCACCGCCGCCTCGTCGGGCGTGAAGACGCTGTTCAGGATGGGGATTTGTTTGGGATGGATCGAGCCCTTGCCGGAAAAACCCAGATCACGGGCCAGGCTGGCCTCCCGCGCCATGCCGTCGAGGTCGTCGAGATCAAGATAGGGCACGTCGATGGCATCGATGCCCGCGGCGGCGGCGGCGTGGACAACCCTGGAACGGGCATAAAGCAGCGGCTCCCAGGCATTCTTGCAACGCAGTTCCGCCGCCATGTCGACGCCGCCGAAAAACAGCGCATCAATGCGCGGGCTGGCCTGGGCGATGTCATGGGCCGCCTCCAGCCCCTGGTTGGTTTCGATAATGACATGCAGGCGGGTGGCGTGGCCGCGTTCGCTCAATAGATCGTCCAGCCAGACGACCTCGTCGGGCGTCATCACCTTTGGCAGCATCAGGGCGGGGGGCGGCGTGTCCGTGGCCAGCACGGCCTGGACATCGGCAAGGCCGAATTCCGTGCGCAGGCAATTGATGCGGACAATGCGCTCAACGCCATCGTCCGCCCCATTCTCATCTGGCGGTTCGGCAAACAGTCCCAGGCCGGCCCGACGGGCCGCCGCCTTGTCCTTGGGGGCGATGCCGTCTTCCAATTCCACGCAGACAATGTCGGTGCCCGAGGCCAGGGCCTTGGGAAACATGTGGGGCCGAAGGCCGGGGGAAAATATGAAGCTGCGCCGCGGCCGTACCGCGCGCTGGGGGTCATGGGTCATGTATTCTTCCTTCCTGCCGATGCCAACCGCACGGAGCTTATCCCACCATGGTTGATGGCCGGAAGGCTATTTGTCAGGAAACCGCGCGCAAGTGTTTTGCCCCGGCGCGATTTAATCGCTTGCAACACATCACGCGGGGTGCCATGTAGGGCCACTCGTTGCACCTCGCCATGGCGTAACCGGCTCCTTCGCGGGTTGCGCCTGGAATTCGTGCATCTATGAGAGGTGCGGCTCGCCTGATACCGGAAGCCGCTACTAAATTGATCGTTTGAAGGGAGTAGCAATGGCTACCGGAACAGTGAAATGGTTTAACCCGACTAAGGGTTTTGGTTTTATCGAGCCGTCCGACGGCTCGAAAGATGTCTTCGTGCATATCTCGGCGGTGGAGCGGGCTGGCCTGCAAAGCCTGCGCGAAGGCCAGAAGGTTGAATTCGAGCTGGTCGCCGGCCGTGATGGCCGCGCGGCGGCGGAGAATTTGGTCGCGCAAGACTAGAACGGTTTTCGATCGTCCCGCATTGCCTTGGCCTGGCGGGCGATCAAGCAATCCGCTTGTCATCTTGAGTTCCGGGCGTATCTAAATCGGGTACGTTTGGAGCGTGGTCTTGTGAGTTTTTTTGTTTACGTCCGCGGCCGGGTTTTCCGGCCGCGGCGTGATCCCGCCCGGCCTCCATGGGGCGGGTCGGATTAACATCCGCGCATCCTTAAAAACAGGCGGTAGTCATGGCGCGAAAGCCCAATTACAATTTTGAACGCCAGGAACGTGACCGGCGCAAGACCGAAAAAAAGGCCGCCAAGGCGAAAGCCAAGGCTGAAAAGGCCGAGTTGGCCAAGGGTGGCCTTGATCAGCCGGCCCTCGACGAACCCTCTATCGACAGCATCGCGGATAGGGAATAGCCGTTTACGGCTTCTCGTCGGCGGCGCCGACGGCAATATCAAACTCCAACCCGGCATCGGCCAATATGCGCCAGGCGTAATCGGCGAAACTGCGTCCAACAATGATGCGGTAGCCGCCATCGGTCCCAGGCCATAGGGTCATGGTGATCCCGGCCAGGACGCTGCGCGCGCACCGCCCAGGGCCCAGCGCCGGACTATCGAGATCCAGGGGACACAGCTTGGCCAGGACATCGCGGGCGCGAGGGCCGGACAGGGCAATGATCTGCAACCCATCGCCATTGGGAACCAGGGCATGGCGGCGGCCGTCTAGATTTTCCGCCAAACGGCCGCGGCCATTCCGGTCCAGGATCAGCCATTCGCTTGGGCCCAGCCACAGGGCGGAAAGATCATCACCGCCGCCCACGTGGTTGGGGGCCAGGGGCAGTTCGAAACCCAACCCGGCGCGGCAGCCCGCCAGAAACGCCACGTCGTCGCTTTCACCGCGCAGGATCAGCGACGGGCAATAGGGCAGTGCCCGCAGGGCGACGGCGGCGGCATCGCCCTTGATATCCGCGCCCGCCAAAAGCCCCAGATGGGCCAGGGGTTCATGACGGGGACCGCTCATTTCGCCGCCCCGCCGGGCTTCAGAAACCGCGGCGCCGTCACCGCTGCCGGCACCGCGCGGCCATCAAAGGCGATGTGGATGGTTTCCCCATGCCGCCCGTGGCCGCCATTCAGCAGCCCAAGCGCGAAGGCGCGGCCCAGGTTGGGGCTGTGGTAGCTCGATGTGACATGGCCTTGGCCCCGTTGCGGCGGCGTGGGGTCGGAACTCGTGATCAGTTGTGCCCCTTCCGGCACGCGGAGCGCCGGGTCTTCGGGCAGCAGGCCGACCAGTTGCGGGCGGTCCTGGCGCAAAGTGTCGGCGCGCGACAGCGAGCGCTTGCCGAGAAAATCCTTTTTGCCGCTGACCATGCGGCCCAGGCCCAGATCATCGGGCGTCACGGTGCCGTCGGTCTCCTGCCCCACCATGATGAACCCGACCTCGGCGCGCAGCACGTGCATGGCCTCGGTGCCGAAGGGCGTGATGCCGTACGCTTCCCCCGCCGTCATCAGGGCCTGCCACAGGGCCGGGCCATGGCCGGCGGGGACGTTGATCTCGAATGACAATTCGCCGGTAAAGCCGATGCGGAAGATCCGCGCCGTCAGGCCCGCCACCTCGGCGTTCCGCCAGGTCATATGGGGGAAGGCCTCGGCCCCGAGATCCCAACCGGGAGACAGTTTCGCCAACAGCCGCCGGGCATTGGGGCCGCAGATGGCGGCCACCGCCCATTGCTCGGTCCGCGAGGTGCAATAGACCCGCAGGTCCGGCCATTCGGTTTGCAGCCAGCTTTCCAGCCAGTCCAGCACGTGGGCGGCCCCGCCCGTGGTCGTGGTCATGTGGAAATGCTCTTCGCCCAGGCGGGCGGTAACGCCGTCATCGAAGACCATGCCGTCCTCGCCCAGCATCAGGCCATAGCGGCAGCGACCCACGGCCAGGCCCTTCCAGCCGTTGGTGTAGATGCGGTTGAGGAATTCGGCGGCATCGGGCCCTTGAATGTCGATCTTGCCCAGGGTGGAGGCGTCCATGATGCCGAGGCTGGCGCGCGCCGCCAGAACCTCCTGTTCCACCGCCCCGTCCATGTCTTCGCCGTTTCGGGGGTAATAGTAGGGCCGGCGCCATTGCCCCACTGGCTCGAAGACCGCGCCGTTGGCCCGATGCCAGCCCTGCATGGGCGTGCGCCGCACCGGATCCAGCAGCGGCCCAATGCGCCGGCCCGCCAGGGCGCCGAAGGTCAGGGGCGAAAACGGCGGCCGGAAGGTGGTATGGCCGACTTGGGTAATGGGCACGTCCAACGCCTCGGCGACGATGCCCAGGGCGTTGATGTTCGAGGTGCGGCCCTGGTCCGTGCCCATGCCCACGGTGGTATAGCGCTTCACATGCTCGATGGAACGGTATCCTTCCAGGGCGGCGAGGCGCAGATCGGCGGCGGTGACATCCGCCTGGAAATCCACGAACGCCTTGCCGCCCCTTTTGCCTTGGCCTGGAATGAACCAGATGGGCCGCGGCGGCATCGGGGCCGGTTCCTGGCCGGCAACCGGTTTGCGCGGTCCCCGGCCCCGGCGCCGGTGGCCGGCGTCATTGGCCGCGCCGTTGCCGGCTTCCGCGCCGCCCATCAAACATTCCCGCAGGCCGAAATCACCCTTCGCCGCGCCGCACGCGCGCACCGCCTGGCCCGCCGCGCCGGGCAGGAAGCAGCCCAGCTCTCCGTTCCACGACAATTTCGCGCCGGATTGGGAGAGCAGATGCAGGCTGGGCGTCCAGCCGCCCGACAGGCACAACAGATCGCACGCCACGCGCCGGCCCCTGTCGCCAAGCATGCCGCCGACCACGCCGTCGCCGCCGGCGTTCAGTTTGCCGATGCCGACGGCAGTGACCGCGCGCCGCCCCTCGACCGCCGTGACCGCCCGATCAGCCATCACCTCGATCCCGGCGTCGTCCAGGGCCGAGAGCCAGCCCAGGGGCGCCACGGGCCGCAGTTCGACCAGCGCCGCGACCTCGACCCCCGCCCGGGCCAGGTCCAGCGCCACCGGGTAGGCGCTGTCGTTATTGGTCAACAGCACCGCCCGCTGGCCGGGCCGCACGCCGTACCGGTTCAGATAGCTTTGCGCCGCCCCCGCCATCATGACGCCGGGGCGGTCGTTGTTGGCCAGCACCAGGGGCCGTTCCAGGGCGCCGCTGGCCAGCACCACCTGTTTCGCCCGCACCTGCCACAGGCGTTGGCGGGGCTGATGGGGTTCGGGTTCCAACCGATGGTCGGCGACCCGCTGCAGCATGGTCAGGGCGTTGTGATCGTAATATCCGGTGACCGTGGTGCGCGGCAGCAGCGTCACGTTTTTCGATTTGCGCAATTCTGCGACGATCTTGGCCACCCAGTCCAGGCCCGGCGCGCCATCGATGGTCTGGCCGTTGCCCAGCAGGGCGCCGCCGGGCTCCATGCCCTCATCGGCCAATATGACCCGCGCGCCGGTGCGCCCGGCCCAAAGCGCGGCCGCCAGCCCGGCCGGGCCGGCGCCCACCACCAAGACATCGCAATGGGCGTATTGTTTTTCGTAACGGTCGGGATCGGGCTCCGTCGCCGCCCGGCCCAGGCCCGCCATGCGCCGGATCACGGCCTCGTAGGCGGGCCACATGTTGGCCGGCCACATGAAGGTCTTGTAATAGAAGCCGGCGGGAAACAGCGGCGAAAGAAAGTCGTTCACGACGCCCAGATCAAACTTCAAACTTGGCCAGCGGTTCTGGCTTGCCGCCACCAGGCCGTCATACAGCGCCACCTCCGTGGCCCGCACATTGGGCTCCGCCCGGCCGCCCAGGCGCAGGCGCACCAGGCCGTTGGGCTCCTCGCCGCCCGCCGCCATCAGACCGCGCGGGCGGTGATACTTGAAACCGCGCCCGACCAGGCGGACGCCATTGGCCATGAGGGCCGAGGCCAGGGTATCGCCTGGATGGCCCTGCATGGTTTCGCCGTCGAACCGGAATGTCAGGCGTTCCGAGCGTTCGATGCGGCCGCCCGTCTCTAGGCGGTTGATCTGGGCCCTCATCCAGGCCATTCCGGTTTGTCATCGCCAACCCGGTAGACCGCCAGGATTTCGTGGCTCAGGGTATCACGGAGCACGTTGAACCAGCGCCCGCAGCCGTGGACATGGCGCCAGCGTTCATAAAAGGCGCCCTTTTGGTTCGACCGCATGAAGACGTAGTCGCCCCAGGCGGCATCGTCCAGGTCCGCTGCATTCACGGGCCGCGCGATATGGCCTTCGCCGCCGCAGACGAACTCCTCCTCCGAACGGGGGCCGCACCAGGGACAATCGAGCAAAAACATCAGTGGGCCACGGCGGCGGCGCCGTGTTCGGCCACCAGGGCGCCGCTATGAAACCGCTCCAGGGAGAACGGCGCGTTGAGGGGATGGGGCTCCCTCTTGGCCAGGGTGTGGGCGAACAGGTGCCCCGAGCCGGGCGTCGCCTTGAAGCCGCCGGTGCCCCAGCCGCAGTTGAAATACAGCCCCGTCACGGGCGTGGGGGAGATGATCGGGCTGGCATCGGGGCAGATATCCACGATGCCGGCCCATTGCCGCATCATTTTCAGGCGCGAGGTGATGGGAAACAGCTCCACCACCGCCCGGATGGTCTCCTCGATTACCGGCAGGCTGCCGCGCTGGGCGTAGGAATTGTAGCCATCGATGCCGGCGCCGATGACCAGTTCGCCCTTGTCCGACTGGCTCATATAGGCATGCACCCTGTTGGACATCACCACCGTGGGCATCACCGGTTTGATGGGTTCGGAGACCAGGGCCTGCAGGGGATGGCTGTTCAGCGGCAGGCGGATGCCGGCCATGGCCGCCAGATGGGAGGAATGGCCGGCCGCCACCACGCCGACCAAGGGCGCGCGGATATCGCCGAGGCTGGTTCGCAGCCCTTCGATGCGGCCAGCCTGGATATCAAAGCCGGTGACTTCGCAGTTCTGGATGATATCCACGCCCTGGCGGTCGGCGCCGCGGGCATAGCCCCAGGCCACCGCGTCATGCCGGGCCACGCCGGCGCGGCGCTGCAAGGTGCCGCCCAGCACGGGATAACGGCTGCCGGGGTCCAGGTTCAGGATCGGGCAAAGCTCGGCCAATTGGTTCGGGCCGACCCATTCCCCATCCACGCCGGCCAACTGGTTGGCATGGACGCGCCGGCGCAATTCCCGTTCCTCGCCCGGATCATGGGCCAGGTTGATGACGCCGCGAGGCGAGAACATGACGTTGAAGTTCAATTCCTGGCTCAACCCCTCCCACATTTTCAGGGCATGGTCATAGATCGCGGCGCTTTCCGGGTGCAGATAGTTGGAGCGGACGATGGTGGTGTTGCGCCCGGTATTGCCGCCGCCGATCCAGCCCTTTTCCAGCACCGCGATGTCATGCATGCCGTGGCGCTTGGCCAGATAATAGGCCGTCGCGAGGCCGTGGCCGCCGCCACCGACGATAACGGCATCGTAGGACGGACGCGGATTTGGGCTGCGCCAAGCCTGGGGCCAGTGACGGTGGCGCCGCAATGCATTGCGCGCAAGGGCCAGTATGGAATAGTTTGCCATGGCTTTGGCTCGAATTCCCAGATCAGAACATCGGATTACAGCACCAGAGTAGAGTATCGGCATCTTATAGCGCTTTCGAAAGGCCCACCATGAGTAACGACCCGATCTATATGACCAAGAGCGGCGAGATCGCCGAAATTGTCCTGAACCGGCCCGACAAGCTGAACGCCCTGAATGCCCAGGCGTGGCAGGGCATCATCGATCTGTTCGGCCAGGCCGGCGCCGATGATGAGATCAAGGTGGTGATCCTGCGCTCTTCCGCCCCGCGCGCCTTCGCCGCCGGCGCCGATATTTCCGAATTTCCCATCGTCCATGCCACGGCGGAGAGCGCGGGCGCCTATCACGACAAGATCCGCACCGCCTATGACGCCATAGCCAATCTGAACAAGCCGACCATCGCCATGATCCGGGGCGTCTGTTTCGGCGGCGGCTGCGCTATCGCCCTGAATTGCGATCTGCGTTATGCCGATACCACCGCCCGCTTCTGCATCCCGCCGGCGCGCCTGGGCATCGCCTACAGCCTGTTGGAAACCAAGCGCCTCTCGGACCTGATCGGGCCGAGCCGGGCCAAGGAAATGTTGATGGGCGCCAAGGTGATCGAGGCGCAAGAGGCCCTGGCCATCGGCCTCGCGACCCGCCTGTTCGAACCGGACGAGTTGCAGCCGGGCACCCAGGAATTCGCCCAAAACCTATGCGATCTGTCGCAATTCACCATCCGCGCCGTCAAAACCATGGTCAGCGAAATCAGCGAGGGCGCGGTTGACGAAACCGATACCTCCCGCCGCCTGCGCACGGAGGGCTTCAAGGGCGCCGACTATATCGAGGGCCGCGACGCCTTCCTGGAAAAACGCAAGGCGACCTTTACCTATCGCTAATCGTATCCCGGCGGGGGCTGGAAGCCGACGATTTCCTCGGCGATCAGGCGGCAGAATTCTATGGCCGTCTTGTCCTCGCCTTCCGCCGCCACTGCTTGCAGGCCCAGGGGCAGACCCTCGGGGCTGAGGCCGGCGGGGCTGACGGTGGAGGGCAGGAAGGCCATGGCGGGGTAGCCGGCCCAGAACATCTGGTTGACGCCAAGCTGCTGCTTGCCGTTCACGGTGATGGTGCGGTCGTGGCGCTCGCCGTCCTGATCGTGGGGCCAGGCTTGGGAGGTCGCCGCCGGACAGAGCAGAATATCCCATTCCTTGAAGAATTCCACCCAGGCGCGGCGCATGATCTCGCGCTCGTTATCCAGGGCCAGCCATTCCCGGTGGGGCAGCAACACGCCCCGGGCCATAAGGGCCAAATAGTGGTTTTCGACGGCCTCGCCCTTGGCGGCGATGGATTCCAGATAGTCGATCAATTCCGGCGTGGCGCCGCGCGAGGTGGCGGCGCGTAATATCGTTATGTAGACATCGAAGGCGCGGGCCGTATCCACGTTTGGGCGCGCCGTATCGCTGACCGTGGCGCCGGCCTTGGCCAGGGCATCGGCGATGCCCGCCAGGCAATCCTGGTAGGATTGCTCCACCTCCGCCTCTGGGCAGCTCGGCATCACGGCCACCTTGAAATCCTTCAGGGCGGTCTTGCGGGGGGCGGGCAGTTCCAGGCGCCAAGCGGTGGCGGCGAAGCGGTCCGGTCCGGCCACGATATCGAGGGACAGGGCCAGATCCTCGGCACTTCGGGCCAAGGGTCCGACCACGGCGATATCCGCCTTGCTAAAGACGCCGGGCAGAGATTGGCCTTCACCCGGTACGATGCCGAAGGTCGGTTTGTGACCGAAGACGCCGCAATAATGGGCCGGATTGCGGATCGAGGCGCCGATATCGCTGCCCGCCTCCAACCCGGTCAGACCCGCCGCCAGGGCCGCTGCCGAGCCGCCGGAGGAGCCGCCCGGCGTCAGATTCAGGTCCCAAGGGTTGTTGGTGGTGCCGTAAATCTCGTTGAAGGACTGCCAATCAGCCAGATTGATGGGCACGTTGGTCTTGCCAAAGATCACCGCGCCGGCGCCCAGCAGGCGGTCCACGTAATGGGCATTGCCGTCGGTGATGTTATCCTTCAGTTCGGGCTTGCCCCAGGTCGTCGGGCTGCCGGCGATGTTGAAGGATTCCTTTATGGTCATGGGCAGGCCATGCAAGGGGCCCCAGTCCTCGCCCCGGGCCAGGGCCTCGTCCGCCGCCCGCGCCCGCGTCCGCGCGCCCTCCCGGTCCATCCAGATGATGGCGTTCAGGGCCGGGTTATGGCGCTCGACCCGGTCCAGAAAATGGTCCAGCAATTCGACGGCTCCGATCTCCTTGGCCTTGATCTTGGCCGCCAGCTCGATCGCCGTGGCGTAATGCAGTTCAGTCATTGCTCTCGTCCTCGCGCGCTTCGAAAACATCCTTGGCGATGGCGGCGGCGGTCAGGGCGGTGGGCCAGCCGGAGTAGAAGGCCAGGTGGGTGATGGCCTCGATCAACTCGTCTTGGGTCACGGCGTTGTCGAGGGCCCGGTTCAGGTGGCCGGGCAGTTGCCGTTCCCGGTTCATCGCCACCAGGGCGGCGACGGTGATCAGACTGCGGTCGCGCTTGGACAATTCGGGCCGTTCCCAGACATCGGCGTAGGCCACCTGTTCCGTCAACTCAACCAGCTTCGGCGCCACGCCGCGCAGAAGGTCCAGCCGGCTGGGCCGTTTACTCATTACCGCTACTCCAGTTCAATAAAAATACCCTAAAAAAAACCCTTTAAATGGAATAGGTTAGGTTTCGTTTGTAACTACCTTGTAAAACACCTAACCCCTTGATATTGCTTACTGTTTTACAATACCGCAGAAAATATACCAATACTCCCATTTTACGAATACAAGTGTATTTCCATCGTAGAGTATCAAATAACATTATTACGAATACAATGGTAGTTTATTTCGGTTTTGTGCGGTTCAATCTTTTAGTTTGTAGGTCATTTATGATATTATTCTGGTATGATAAAGGATTTACTTTGTAAGCATCTTGTGTGGGAAATTTCTGTGTTTCAATTTGACCCACCCCCGTATTTTTTTTCCCAGTTAAGTAAACATAGTTGGCTCAGTATTTGCCAGGGCTGTTCAGTTCTCCTCAAGTCACCGTATATGCCATGGCATGATCTGGGTTTAGGGCATTGATATAGAGTTCCCTGCTTACGTTGACGGTAACGCTTGCCCTGGGCGCGCCGGGGATCGGCAACGTCCTGCAAGGCCGTCAGAAGATTGGAAAATGGTACCATGACACCCTCCTATAAAGGTGCCCTATATAGATTCAGGCTTTTGCCCCCCTGGGTAGACTCGTTTTC
>JAYGEB010000324.1:0-7251 GCA_046582595.1 Alphaproteobacteria bacterium
GGAAGGCGCCAATAATGACGCTGACGTGGCCGAACCCATTGCCGCTGCGGAAACCACGCAAGATGCCCCGTCCGTCGTGGAACGGGCCGGTTACATGGCGGGCGCGGACGCCGCCCCGGCGGAGACGGCTGAAGTTGCTGAAACGACGAAACCGGCCGAGACCCCCGAAATTTTTTCAACCGTGGATGCGCCGGCCCCGATCGGCTTTACCGCTTCGAGCATGACCAGCGACGAAACCGATGACGCCGATCGTTCCGAGGGGACGCCCGCACCTGAAGACCTTGCGCCGGCCGCCGCGCCCGAACCCGTTGCCATGACGATACCGGAACCGGATGAAGAACAAGTGGCCGAGGCTGATGGCGACCGCGATGACGCCGCGCCAAAACAAGCGGAACCGGAACAACAGGACGACGCGGTCGAGGAACCCGGCAAACCGAAGCGGCGCGGCTGGTGGCAGCGGGGCGGGTTATTCTGAACGAACGCCGCAAACGGTGAAAGTGCCGTTTGGTAGGCCGCCAGACGCGGTCAGGCCCGCGCCTATTTCAGAATTTCGCCAGCCAGCCTTGCAGGCGGCGGCAGGCTTCGGCCATGTCTTCGTTGGATCCGGCGAAGGAAAAACGCACGTGGGAGGCGCCGTCAATGGGATCAAAATCATTGCCGGGCGTCGCGGCGACGCCGGTCTGCTCCAGCATTTGGGCGCAAAAGGCCCGAGCATCGTTGGTGAAGGCGCGCACATCGGCATAGATGTAAAAGGCGCCATCGGCGGGGGCGAAGCGGTCCAGGCCCGCCTTCGGCAACTCCGCCAGCAGTAATTCCCGGTTGCGGGCATAGCGGGCGACATTGGCATCCAACTCCGCCGTGCAATCAAACGCCGCGACGGCGGCATGCTGGGCCAAACTGGGGGCGGAGATAAAAAGGTTCTGGGCCAGGCGTTCCACCGGGCGCAACATATCCTCGGGCAGCACCATCCAGCCCAGCCGCCAGCCGGTCATGGAATAATATTTCGAAAACGAATTGATCACCACCGCCTGCTCGTCATGGGCCACGGCGGTCGCCGCCTCGATACCATCGGCGCCATAGGTGATCCGATGATATATCTCGTCCGAGATGTAGCGGATCTCGTTACGGCGGCAATAGTCCAATATCTGGCGCAACTCCTCCTCGCGCAGCATGGAGCCGGTGGGGTTGGCCGGCGAGGCAATGAGCAAGCCATCCAGATCACCGCCACCCGCCGCGTCCAGGGCCGCCAAGGTCGGTTGGAAACGGTTTTCCGGCCCCACGGGCACTTCCACCGCCTCGATATCCAGGGCGCCGAGAATATTGCGGTAACAGGGATAGCCTGGGCGCAGTATGGCGACCTTGTCGCCCGGATCAAAGGCCGCCAGAAAGGTCAGCAAAAAGGCGGCTGAAGATCCGGTGGTGACGCAAATACGCTCCACCGGCACCGTTACGCCATAATAGTCCCGATAATGCCGCGCGATACGCTCGCGCAGGGGCGGGATGCCGGTGGCCAGGGTATAACCCAGCAATTCGCCGTCCAGGGCCTGCTTGGCGGCGGCGATAACGCCGCTCGGCGCCGGTGTCGAGGGCTGACCCACTTCCATATGCAGGACCCCTTGCCCCGATGCCTCGCGCTCGGCCGCGGCCTTCATCACGTCCATGACGATGAAGGCGGGAATGGCGCCCCTTTCGGATATCTTCATGACAGCCTCAAAACTTGTCGAACACGGCCAGGCCAAAAGCCTTGGGGTCGGTGGCGAATTGGCAGGATTCCGGCCTTATGCGGATGCCCTTGGGACACCACAGGGCCTGGACACGGCCCAAATCCGTATTGGTACCGGAAACCGGCTCCGTCATGGCTTGGACCAGGGCAACGTCTCCCGCCATCACGCGGAGACTGAGTGCCGCCGCCGCCAGGGCGCCTTGCGGCCCGCCCGCGCCCGCCGCCGCCAGCACGGTTTGGTTCAAGGGGTCATTAACCCCCAACAATGGCAGCGGATAGCCACGCCCGCCCCTGGCGTTCCGCGCCGGGCCAGGGTTGGGCGAGAGGAAAATGCCCAGTTCAGGCACCATTCTGGCGCTGCCAAATGCGCCGTTCATCTCGAACACACAGGCGGCGGAGGAGCCAAAACTGTCGCCGACCACCAAGGCCGCCTCGCCCCGGTCGGTCTTCCGCGCCAGATCGGCGCCGGCGAATATTTCCCTGGCGGCGGCCGCGGCGGATTTCTTGGCCAATATGGCGGTTAATTGTTGAGCGGTATTCTTGCCATTTCCCAACACGGGATGGTGCAGCACATGATTGCCAATCTTTGTCTGGGCGGTCCCCCGCCAGACGGCGCGGTACTTGCGCAACGCGGCGATCGTAATCTTGCCGCCATGGGAGGCGCCGGCCCGCAGCATCTGCCGCCCCGCCTCGCCGCCATAAATGTCGCTGACCCCACGGGTACGAACCCGCGTCAGGGCGGAGGCCAGCTCCACCTGGACAATGGTCTCCGCCTCGTCCAGAGGCGTGCCATCCGCATGCAGGAATATCTTGGCGGCGGTCGCGTCCGCCCGCAAACGGGCGGCCTGTGGCGCCAGGCGTCTGGCCAGGGCGCGGCTGATCTGATGGCCAAAGCGGGCCATCGTCTCCGCCGGCGCGACCAATTGCGCCCAGGGCAGACGGCCATAACGGCTGTGCAGCAAGGCCATGCCCCGCAGCGCGCCGGGCACCGCCATGGCGCCGTCCGCCGCCGCCGCCCGGAAATCCAGGGTTTCGGTTTTGTTGGCCCGATGATCATAATACAGACAGACCCCGCCGCCGCCCAGGCCCACGGCCACGGGGTAAGTCACGGTCATGGCGAAATAGGCCGCCGTCGCGGCATCGGCCGCCGTGCCGCCCGCCGACAAGGCGTCCCGCGCCACCAGTGCCGCGCGCGGTTCCTCGCCTATGGCGGCGCCAAGGAATCCTTCCACGACACCAATCTCACCAATTTTTGGCGCCGGGCCGGCACAGGCGGCAAGCAGCCACAGCAGCGCCGCCAGCGCGCATTGACGCCGCCGCGCCGCGAACCTAGTTTGCAGATGATGTAGCGATGGAGCGGTGGGCTTGCGGTACATAATTGGACTATTACTGCTTTCATTCTTGGCGCTCCCGGTCGGAGGGGAGCCGGCCCAGGCGCGTCGGGTTTCCTTTATCCGCGATGCGGAGATCGAGGATACCATTCGTCTGTTCGGGACACCACTGTTCGCCATCGCCGGCCTGGAACCTTCCGCCGTGCGGGTATATCTGGTCAACGATCCCTCCCTCAACGCCTTTGTCGCCGGCGGACAGAAAATATTCATCAACACCGGCCTGCTGATCGCCTCCGACAATGCCAATCAGGTCATTGGCGTCATGGCCCATGAAACCGGGCACATCAGGGGCGGCCATCTGGCCCGCACCCAGGACGCCTTGCGCGACGCCTCGGCCCAGTCAATCGTGGCCTATGTACTTGGCGCGGCTGCCGTCTTCGCCGGCCGCGGCCAGGCTGGCTCCGCCATCATCGCCGCCGGCACCCAAGTGGCCCAGCGCTCGTTCCTGAAGTATAGCCGGGTGCAGGAAAACTCGGCCGATCAGGCGGCTTTGAGCATCTTGCGGCAGACCGGCCAATCGGCCCGCGGCATGCTGGCCTTCTTCGAAAAGCTGGGCGATCAGGAGGCCCTGTTGACGGCCAGCCAGGACCCCTATGTACGCACCCACCCCCTGACCCGGAGCCGGGTGGATACGATCCGCGCCGCCGTGGCCCGCTCCCCCTATTCCGATGTGGCCGAACGGCCCGATTTCGTCGTTCGCCACGACCGCATGCGGGCCAAGCTGATCGCCTTTCTGCGCGGCCCGGCGGAAACCTTCCGCAAGTACCCGGCCAGCGACAACAGTCTCTCGGGGCGCTATGCCCGGTCCATCGCCCGGCATAAGCAACGGCGGACCGGGAAGGCCTTGGAACTGATCCGGGGTTTGCTGGCGGAATATCCCGGCGATCCCTATTTCCACGAATTTCACGGCCAGATCCTGCTGGAAAGCGGTCGGGCCGCCGCCGCCGTGGCGCCCTATAAGCGGGCGGTCGCGCTGGCTCCCAATAGCGTGCTGTTGCGCATCGGTCTGGGCCAGGCCCAGGTTTCCACCGAGGATGATCGACATATCGGGCCCGCCATCGAGAACATGCGCCGCGCCGTCCGTCTGGCGCCGGGCAATGCCTCCGCCTGGCGCTGGCTGGGCATGGCCCTGGGCCGTCATGGCGAGACGGGCCAGGCGGCCCTGGCCACGGCGGAACGCTATTTTCTGACCGGCAAATTCCGCGACGCCATCGGCCAGGCCGCGCGGGCGGAACGCACCCTGGCGAAGGGTACGCCCGGCTGGCTGCGGGCACAGGATATCAAGTCCGCCGCGCAACGGGCCGCCAAACGCCAGAAAAAACAATGAGCGACGAAGCTTTCATTCTGGCCCTGGATCAGGGCACCACCTCTAGCCGCGCCATTTTGTTCGACCGTCACGGCACGGCGCGGGCGGCCTCGCAACGGGAGCTGCCGCAGATATTCCCCGCGCCCGGACTTGTGGAACACGATGCCATGGTGATCTGGCGGGATACCCTGGCCACCGCGCGGGCCGCCTTGAAACAGGGCGGCGTGGAACCGGAGCGGGTGGCGGGCATAGGCATCGCCAATCAACGGGAAACCACGGTCATCTGGCGCCGGGACACCGGCCGGCCAATCCACAATGCCATCGTCTGGCAGGACCGGCGCACGGCCGCCCATTGCGAACGCCTGCGCCGGGACGGCCATGATGTATTGATCCAGGCGCGGACCGGCCTGATCGTCGATCCCTATTTCTCGGCCACCAAGATCGCCTGGATATTGGACAATGTCGAGGGCGCCCGCGGGTGGGCCGAGGCCGGGGAATTGGCCTTCGGCACCATCGATAGCTGGCTGTTGTGGAACCTGACGAGCGGCGCCACTCACGCCACGGACGCCACCAATGCCGCCCGCACCATGCTGTTCGATATTCACCGGCAATGCTGGGACGACGAGCTTTGCCAACTGTTTGGCATTCCCATGGCCCTGCTGGCGGAGGTCAAGGATTGTGCCGCCGATTTCGGCCGGACAAGTCCTGAACATTTCGGCTCGGCCATCGCCATCGCCGGCATGGCCGGGGACCAGCAGGCGGCGGCGGTGGGGCAGGCCTGTTTCCGGCCCGGCATGATCAAAGCCACCTACGGCACCGGCTGTTTCGTAATGCTGAATACCGGCGGCAAGGCCGCCACGTCGCAAAACGGCCTGTTGACCACGGTGGCCTACCGCCTGGGAGGCCAGACCACCTACGCCCTGGAGGGCGGCATCTTTGCCGCCGGGGCCACCATGCAATGGCTGCGCGACGGCCTGGGCTTGATTGCGGCGGCGCCTGATTCAGAAGCCCTGGCCAACAGCGTGCCAAGCACCGATGGGGTGATCATGGTGCCGGCCTTCACCGGCCTGGGCGCGCCCTATTGGGATGCCGGCGCGCGCGGCGCGATCTTGGGGCTGAGCCGGGACAGCGGCATTGCCCAGATCGTCCGCGCCGGGCTGGAAGCGGTTTGCTATCAGACCCGCGATCTGCTCCTGGCCATGAGCCGGGACGCGGCGACGGTGACGGCGGATGGGTCGGACGGAGCCGATTTGACCTTCGATGTGTTGCGCGTCGACGGCGGCATGGTTGGCAATGATTGGCTGATGCGGTTTCTGGCCGATATCCTGGATCTCGACGTGGACCGCCCCGTGGTTACGGAAACCACGGCCTTGGGCGCGGCCTATTTGGCGGGACTGCAAAGCGCGGTCTTTCCCTCCATCGATGCCATCGGGACGCAATGGCGGCGCGAGGCCACCTTCACGCCGCGAATGGAGATGGTGGAGCGGGAGCGGCTGTATGCCGCCTGGCTGGCCGCCGTCGCGCGAGTCCGCACGGTTACGTGATGGGGGCTTGCCTAAGCGGACCGGCCAGCCCAATATCCCGGCGCAAATCCGGCTTTGGCCAAAAGGGAGACCACATGGCTTTTACAATTCTTCGCCCTATTCTCTTGATGTTTTGTTTTGCCGCCACCATCGCCGTGCCCGCCATGGCCACGGCGCAACAATCGAGAGACCCGGACACTGTCCGCATTGAGCGGATCATCCGCAATTATCTGCTGCAAAACCCGGAACTTCTGGTCGAGGTCATGCAAAAGCTGGAACAGCGGCAAAAAGCCAAACAGAGCCAGGATCTGATCGGCGCCATCAAAGCCAACCGCAAGGCCTTGTTTGCATCGGCCAACGATTACATCGTCAATCCCATGGGGCGGATCCCCGTTGTTGAATTTTTTGATTACCAGTGCGGCTATTGCAAGAAATTCCACCCCACCTTGGCGCGGTTGATGCAGACCGACAAGACCGTGCGCGTCGTCTTCAAGGAATTTCCCATTCTGGGCGAGGTCTCGGTGGTGGCCAGCCGCGCCGCCCTGGCCGCGAAAAAACAGGGCAAATACCTGGAATTTCACAATGCCCTGCTGAGCCTGCGCCGGCGTTTGACGGAAACCCTGATATTTCAGGTTGCCAAGGACCTCGGTTTGGACGTGGCCCGCATGAAGAAGGACATGAACGGCGCGGACATCTTGGCGGTCATCCGGACCAACCGGGACCTGGCCACCGAACTGGGCATTCGCGGCACGCCCAGCATCGTGGTTGGCCAGCAAATGGCGCCCGGCGCGGTCAGTTACGAACAACTGATCGCCATGGTCGACCATGCCCGGACCAACTGCACCGTCTGTTAGACCATTCGCGGCTTTTGTTGGAGCGCCAAGCCGCCCGCTCCGCCGGCCCGGACACGGGATTCACCAGCGAAACGACCAGAAGCGGTGCAAATTGAGAAAATCCACCCGTTTGTAAGGCGGTTCATAGCGCCATTCCACGCGGTGCCGGCCACGCCCCACCTCAATCCCCCAAAAGGCGTGATAGGCGGGCAGGATTTCCGTCTCGACGCCGTTCACGTAAGCCTTCCAATAGGGGCTGTAACTGTTTGTCGCGACAAGGAAGGAGCTGCCGTCGGTCTCCACATCCAAAATGATCGTGTCGGATTGGTAGGAGACTAGAGCGTTTTCAATTTAGTTTGACCCATATCCTGAATTTGCGAAATAGTTGGCGCATTCGTTTGCCGTGATGGTGTCGATGATCTGGCCGATGGCCTGGCACAGGTCGTCAATGGTTCTGGCTGCGGCTTTTCTCAGC
>JAYGEB010000354.1:0-1694 GCA_046582595.1 Alphaproteobacteria bacterium
GCCACCACGGCGATATAATCGGCGCTGTTGTGGGTCATGGCGCCCAGATCGAATTGTTCAAGGATATTCAACATTTCGATCATCATCACGCCGCCCGAGGGCGGTTGCCCGGCGGCTACCTTGTGGCCGCGGTATTCGCCCCAGACCGGCTGCGCGCGGACGGTTTGGTAGGATTGCAAATCCGCCAGGCTCACGCGGCCGCCATGGGCCGCCATGTCGGCGGCGATCTCCTCGGCCAGGTCGCCGGAATAGAACACTTCGGCGCCGCCATCGCGGATGCGTTCCAAGGTCTGTTTCATGCCGGGGTTTTTGAGCCGCGTGCCGACGGGATAGGTATTGCCGTTATCATCGCAATAGATCGCCCTGGTGGCGGGGGTCTGGCGCAGCTTTTCGACCGCCGACATGCGACCCATGACATTGGCCGCGCTCCAGAATTCATCCACGTGGGGACGGATGACGAAGCCGTCCTCGGCGTGTTCGATGGCCGGCTGGATGATATCCCGCCATTCGAAGGTGCCGTATTCCCGCACGGCCTCGACATAGGCCTTCAGGCTGCCCGGCGTCATGATCGCCTCGTAGCCGCATTCATTGGCCCGGTTGTGCAGGATGAAGCCGAAGCCGTCGCGGGCCTGGGACTTTATTTGGTCCTGCCACATGGTTTCGGTGGCGGAGGCCGGCGCCGTGGTGTGGAAATCGATGAAGCCGTGATGATCCTGGCCGGGCAGATAAAGCTGCATGGTGCCGAAGCCGGCGATGCCGCACATCATGGGATCGACCACGGTTTGCACCAGGGCGCAGGTGATGGCCGCATCGACCGCGTTGCCGCCCCGTTTCAGGGCCAGGGCGCCGGCCTCCACCGCCTCGGGTTGGGGGGCGCATACCATGCCTTTGGTCATCTCAAGCTCCAGTTCGTCATAGGTTATTAGCGTTCCGGTATCAAACCACGGGGACTAAACCGTAGCACCAACAGCAAGATCAGTCCCATGGTCATCAGGCGCATGTGGGCGGCGCTGTTCAGCAGGTGTTTGCGCAGGCCGCTGTCCTCCGCCATGCCGGAGGTCAGCACATCCATCAGCCACAAACCAATCGGTTCGGCCTCGATCCAGAAAAACCAAATCACGAAGCCGCCCAGCACCGCGCCCCAATTGTTGCCCGAGCCGCCAACGATGACCATCACCCAGATGATGAAGGTAAATCGAAGTGGCTGATATGAGGTCGGTATGAACTGGCCATCCAGGGTGGTCAGCATGGCGCCGGCGATGCCGATCACCGCCGAGCCCAGAATAAAGACCTGCAAATGCCGTCCCTTGACATCCTTGCCCATGGCCTCGGCCGAGACCTCGTTGTCGCGGATCGCCCGCATCATCCGGCCCCAGGGTGAGTTCAACGCCCGCTCCGACAGCCACAGCACGGCGAGCAGAACGGTGCCGAACAGGCTCGCATAACAGAGCTTGACGAAGATGGAGGAAAACTCCACCGGCGTGGCGCCCAGGTATCCGGCCCAATCCTGGAACCAGACGGCCTGTTGCAGATCAACCTCGTAAGGCACGGGCCGGGGCAGGCCCGAGACGTTTTTGACGCCGCGGGTCAGCCAGTCTTCGTTCTTCAACACGGCGATGATGATTTCGGATATGCCCAGGGTGGCGATGGCCAGATAGTCGGAACGCAAGCCCAGGGCGATCTTCCCCACGACC
>JAYGEB010000402.1:0-6777 GCA_046582595.1 Alphaproteobacteria bacterium
CAACCTAGCCCCACAACAGGGACGGGGTGGAAGCATCTTTGATATAGCGTTGGAGATCAGCCAGCCTGTACAGAATAGAACCTGTCGGAAGCTTGGTGTAGGTAGGAGCGACCCCATTCACTCGCCAGCGTGCAAGTGTCCTGGGGTTCTTATTAAGAAGGTGTGCTGCTTGTTTCTCTGTAATTAGTTTGTAATTACTCACCCCCCCTCCTTGCGTCGTGGCGCGATCTCTGAATCACTGGGGGTATGAATCGGAACGATCTTGAACGCCTGAGCAAGGAACAGTTGGTGGAGCTGGTGCTGAAACTTCAGCGCCCGGCGAAGACCTCGCGGACCTCATCGAAACCGCCGTCGGCCGACAAAAAGGAGAGGCGGCGGAATGCCAAACCCGGCGGCGCCAAACCAGGACACAAGGGCCATTTTCGCTCTCTGGCGGAACATCCCGACGAAACCGTGGCGCACCGTCCGGACAGCTGCCCGGCTTGCCTGGGCAAACTCGATGATAGCCTTGCGGGCGAAGTCGTTGGTGAATACGATGAAATCGAGTTGCCGCCAATCACGCCGTTTGTTCGCCGCCACCTGCGCCTGGCGGTGAGATGCCCCCATTGCCAGGTCTTGGTTGAGGCCGATTTGCCGATCGTCGCTAGCGGCTCGCCGTTCGGGCCGCGCCTGCACGGCCTGGCGCTTTATCTGAAGACTTTCCAGGCGTTGTCCTTCGCCCGCCTGAGCGCCATGTTCGAGGATGTCTTCGGGCTCAAGATCAGCCAGGGCGCGCTGGTCAAGATGCTGGCACGGAGCCACAAACCCTTTGCCGCGCGAAAATTGACCATCATTGAACGCCTGCGCCGGGCGGAGATGGTCGCCTCCGATGAGACCGGCATCCGCATTGAGGCAATCAACAGCTATCCGTGGGTGTTTCTCAGTCCGGACGCAGTCGTACATGAGGCTCGGATGAGCCGGGCGGGCCAGGTGGTTCGCGATATGCTGGCCGGGCACAAACCGAAGATCTGGCTCTCGGATGCCTATTCGGCACAGCAGAACCATGGCATCCATCAGCAAACCTGCCTGGCCCATCTGGCCCGAGATGTGGCTTATGGGCTGGAGGCCAGCGATGACGATCTGCCGTTTCGCCTGAAATTGTGGCTCGATAAGCTGTTCGCCCTGGCCCGCAACATCGAGAGCTATGCCGCCAGTACATTGCGGGCGAAAAAGCGCCAGGCCGAGAACGCGCTCGCCGATATCTTGCGCAGCAGACCGAGCTGCGATGTTGCCGAAAAGTTGCGCGCCAAGTTCGCCCGCGCCAGCCCGAGACTGTTGACTTTCCTGGACTTTCCCGGCCAGGTCGAGGTCACCAACAATGCCTGCGAACGCGCCCTGCGTCCGGCGGTGATCCAACGCAAAGTGACCAACGGCTTCCGCTCAATGTGGGCCGCCGAAGGCGATTGCGCCGTCAGGACCGTCACCGACACCGCCAAACTCGCGGGAAAATCCCCATATCAAACGATCGTAGAAACCCTGGCCTGATCTCCGCCGAGCCCCGGGAAAATAGGGCGTGAGTAATTACGTCCGGTCGGCGCCTCGGAAGTCGGCGTTGGCCTGGTCACCGTTGATCGCCATGGCGGCGAGGTTAAATACGAGGGTCGGACCTTGGTTGCCGCCGAAGCGGAGCGTCTGGTCGTGGCCTGCCGCAAGCTGTTGCGCGGGAAATACTAGTGGATTCTGTTTCAGCCCCCCCCCTATACTGAACCCATATAAATGTAACTGCCGTGACGCGGACCCGATGCCCGCTTTATAATGCGGTGGAATATGCAAACGGGAGAGGGTGGATCGATGAAGTTTCGGAATATTCTAATAGGCTTTGTTGTGGTTTCGGCTCTGGCCATGGGCGGGGCCAGCGCCGCCAAGGTCAAGATTGGCGTGGTGCTGCCGTATTCGGGCGGGGCGGCGCAGTTCGGCGAGCAGATCGACCGCGGCATGAACCTCTTTATCAAATTGCACAAGGCAGCCTTTGGCGGCCATGAGATCGAGCTGATCAAGCGGGATTCCAAACGGCCCGGCGGCGATATCGCCAAGAACGCGGTGCAGGAACTGATTACCCGCGAGAAGGTTGACCTGCTGACCGGCTTCGTATTTTCCCCCAATGCCATGGCCTCCGCGCCGCTGATCACCCAGGGCAAGGTACCCATGGTGATCATGAACGCCGGCACGGCCTGGATCCCCAAGCTGTCGCCCTATATCGTGCGGGTTTCCTTCACCATGTGGCATGCCGGCTATCCCATGGGCGGCTATGCCATGAACAAGTTGGGCTGCAAGACGGCCGTGATCGGTTACACCAACTATCCCCCCGGCAAGGACAGCCGCAACGCCTTCACCACCGGCTTTGAAAAGGCTGGCGGCAAGGTTCTGGAAGCCATCCCCATGGGCGGGCCGCGCCAAGTGCCTGATTTTACGCCGTTTTTCCAACGGGTGAAGAACGCCAAGCCGGATTGCTTCTATATCTTCGTGCCGGCGGGCAATCATGCCGTCGCCGTGGTAAAGACCTATGCCAACCTTGGCATGAAGACAGCCGGAATCAGGCTGATCGGGCCCGGCGACATTACCCAGGACACCAAGCTGCAGTCCATGCCCAAGGAAGCCGAAGGCATGATCACGGTGCATCATTATTCCGCCGACTATAAGACGCCGGTGAATATCGCCTTCGTGAAAGCCTGGAAGACGGCCTACGGCGCCGATACCACGCCGGACTTCATGGGAGTGGCCGGCTATGACGGCATGGCGGCCATCGCCCATGCCATCACCGTCCAGAACGGCGCCGTGACGGCGGAAGGCACCATGAAAGCCTTGAAGGGATGGAGCTATGACAGCCCCCGGGGCAAGATCACCATTGATCCCGAGACCCGGGACATCATCCAGGATTCCAATGTGCACAAGGTCGTCTACAAAGACGGCCGCATGATGATCGAGGTGATCGATACCATTCCCCAGGTCAAGGACCCTTGCAAGGCCCACGCCATAGGGAAGTGCAAATAACGGAAAACAAGGCGGTGGCCTGACGGCCGCCGCCGCGCGTCATGGAGCAGATCGCAAGGGCGGCCATTTCCATCCTGTTCGATGGCGTGGCCTACGGCATGTTGTTGTTCATCATGTCCGTGGGCCTGTCGATCACCATGGGCCTGATGGGTTTCGTTAATCTGGCCCATGGCGCCTTCGCCATGGCGGGTGGTTATATTCTGGTCGGCCTGATGGCCGGCCCCGGCGTGCCGTTTGTCGCCGCCCTGGTGCTGGCGGCGGTCATCGTCGCGGTGCTTTCCATTCCGTTTGAACGTTACCTCTACCGCCGGCTTTATCAGGCGGATGAACTGGACCATGTGCTGCTGTCCATCGGCCTCGCCTTCATGGCGACGGCGGCGATTACCTTTATCCATGGCCCGTCCACGGTCAGTGTCACCGTGCCTGACTATTTGAATGGCCAGATCGACCTTGGCTTCGGCCTCTTTCCGGCCTACCGCAGCTTCACCATCGCGGTCGGCGCCTTGTTGATCCTGGGCCTGTGGTACGGCTTCGAAGGCACCATTATCGGCGCCAAGATCCGTGCCGCGGTGGACAACCGGCGCATGGCCGAGTCCATCGGCATTAACGTCGACCGCCTGTTCGTGATCGCCTTTGCCCTGGGCAGCGGCCTCGCGGCCCTGGGCGGCGGCCTGGCGATCGAGATCATCGGCATGGAACCCACCTTCGCCCTGACCTATCTGGTGTTTTTCCTTATCGTGGTGGCGGTGGGCGGCCTGGGCAGTATTCGCGGCGCCTTTGTCGCGGCGCTGTTGTTGGGCTTGATCGATACGGCGGGCAAATACCTCTGGCCCGACGGCGGCGCTTTTTTCATCTATGCGGTGACCGTGGCAATTCTGCTGATCAAGCCATTGGGACTGTTTGGCAGGGCATGAGCGACAGGGCATGAGCGAACAAGGGGACACGGCCCGGCGTTTCATCCAGTACCGGGAACGCTGGCATTGGGGCGAGGCGCTGCCCTGGCTGGCCATTGCCGGGGCCTTTTTTGTGTTTCCGGATTATCTGGCCCTGGGCACGCAGATCATCATCGCCATCATTTTCGCCCTGTCCCTGGACCTGATCCTCGGCTATGCGGGCATTATCACTCTGGGGCATGCGGCCTATTTCGGCGCCGGCGCTTATGCCACGGGCATGCTTTCGGCGCATCTCGGTTGGGGCGAACCCATCAGCGCCATGCTGTTCGGCGGTTTGGTCGGCGGGGGCTTGGGTTTTCTCACGGGCTGGATTCTGCTGCGCTATCACGGGCTGACCCTGCTGATGCTAACCCTGGCCACGGCCATTCTGTTGCAGGAAGGCGCCAATGCGGCCGAGGTCTGGACCGGGGGCTTCGACGGCTTGGTGGGGATCTCCATCTGGCCGTTGCTGGGCACATTTGAATATGATCTGTGGGGCAAGACCTATTTTTGCTATGCCGCAGTGGTTTTACTGTTGTGTTTTCTTTGTGCCCGAGCCGTGGTGCATTCCGCATTCGGTCGTTCCCTGGCCGGCATCAAGGGCAATGTGGAGCGCATGCGCGGGGTCGGCGCGCCGGTGCATGGACGTCTGGTCATGATCTATACTATTTCGGCCGCCATGGCCGGTCTGGCGGGGGGGCTGTTTGCCGAATCCAACGCCTATGTCACCTTGGATGTGTTGAGTTTTACCCGCTCCGGCACCGTTCTGATCATGCTGGTGCTGGGCGGCACCGGCCGGCTGTATGGCGCCTTCGTGGGTACCCTCGCCTATATGGTGCTGGAAGACGAACTGGCCAAGCTGTCGCCGGAGTTCTGGGAATTCGGCATCGGCCTGCTGCTGGTCATCGTCGTGCTGTTTTTCCGCCGCGGCCTGCTGGGCGCCCTGGAGGACGCCCGCGCGCGCCTGGGTGGGCTCAGATGACCGCCCCCTTGGCATTGCAGGCGATCGGGCTAAGCAAAAGCTTCGGCGCCCTGGCGGTCACGCGGGATGTGCATTTGTCCCTGGCGCCGGGCGCCCGCCACGCCTTGATCGGACCCAATGGCGCCGGCAAGACCACATTGGTCAATCTGATGAGCGGCGCCTTGACGCCCGAGCGCGGCCAGGTGCTGCTGGCGGGCCGGGATATCACCGCCCTGTCCCAGGCGGGCCGGGTCAAGCAAGGTTTGGCGCGGACCTATCAGATCAATCAGTTGTTCCGCGATCTCAGCGTCCTGGAAAATATCATCATTTCGGTTTCCGAACGTCTGGGGGCGTCCTGGAACATGTGGCGCCGGGCCTCGGCCAGGCCGGAGGTGATCGATGAAGCGGTCGAAATATTGGGGCAATTGCAACTCGACGATCATATTCTAACCCCGGTGCGCGAACTACCCTATGGCCGCCAGCGGCTGGTGGAAATCGCCATGACCCTGGCGCAACGGCCGTCCGTGCTGTTGCTGGATGAACCGGCCGCGGGCGTGCCCTCGGCGGAAAGCCATATCATTTTGGATGTCATCGCGGCATTGCCGGACCATATCGCCGTGTTGATCATCGAACATGACATGGACATCGTATTCCGCTTCGCCAAGGCCATTACCGTTCTTGTCGCGGGCGGCGTCCTGGCGGAAGGCAGCCCGGATGAAATCGCCGGCGACGAGCGCGTGCGGGCGGTCTATCTGGGGCGGGGCGGCGATGCCTGAGGCGGCGTTGAAAATAGCCGGGCTGCACGCCGGTTATGGGGAAACCGTGGTGCTGGAGGCCATCGATCTGGTCATTGAAGCTGGCGCCTGTGTCTCCATATTGGGCCGCAACGGCGTCGGCAAGACCACCCTTCTCGAATCAATCATGGGCCATACCAGCCGCCATTCCGGAACCATTACCCTGTTTGGCGCCGCCATCGAGCGGCAGCCAGCCTACCGGCGCGTGGCCAGGGGCCTGGGCTATGTGCCCCAGGAGCGGGAGGTGTTCCCTTCCCTGAGTGTCGTGGAAAACCTGGAAGTCGCCGCCCGACCCGGCGATTGGAGCCTAAGCAGGGTGTTCGAATTCTTTCCCCTGTTGATGCAGCGCCGCAACAATCGCGGCAGCCAGCTTTCGGGCGGCGAGCAGCAGATGCTGGCCATCGGCCGGGCCCTGATGGGCAACCCAAGGGTCTTGTTGATGGATGAACCCAGCGAGGGCCTGGCGCCGGTGGTGGTCGAGGCCTTGCAGACCGGTTTGATGCGTCTGCGCGAGGAAGCGGATTTGAGCATAATATTGGTGGAGCAGAACAGCCGCCTGGCGCTCTCATTTTCCGAGCGTTGTTTGGTGATGAACCGGGGCCGGATCGTGCATGACGGCCCCTCGGCCGATCTGGCCGGTGACGAAAGTTTGCTGCGCCGGTTGCTCGGTGTCGCGGCCGCGGGCTGAAGTTATTGCCTTATGTGACCGCTTTCTCTACATATCGCCGGGACGCTGTTTTGATTTGAGGCCCAGCCATGCGTATGTCGCAATTCTTCCTACCCGTGTTGAAAGACACCCCGGCCGAGGCGCAAATCGTCTCGCATCGCTTGATGCTGCGGGCGGGGATGATCCGGCAATCGTCGGCGGGGATCTATTCCTGGCTGCCCTTGGGCTTCCGGGTTTTGAAGAAAATCGAGCAGATCGTGCGCGAGGAACAGGACGCCGCCGGCGCTCAGGAATTACTGATGCCGACCATTCAACCCGCCGATCTATGGCGGGAAAGCGGCCGTTACGACGACTACGGCCTGGAAATGTTGCGCATCACCGACCGCCACGACC
>JAYGEB010000037.1:0-1717 GCA_046582595.1 Alphaproteobacteria bacterium
CGCGGGCGGCGCATAAGCGCCGGGCCGCCGTCGCGGCCTTGACCGGCCATTTCAAACCCGGAAATTCCTAGTATGGCTACCGCCAGCGTAGCGTAAGGCGCGAAGATATAGTTTTGGCAAGTTCGATCGCCGTGGTCTCAAAGGCCACCGGGCGGCCCACGGACAGCCAGGCAATTGTGACGACAAGAACAAAAGTCGCGCCGCCCAGCAGAACGGAAATCAGCAAATCCAGGGCCACCGGCACCTCAAGCCAGCCATCAAGCCAGCTCAGCACCGCCACCATGACCATGGCGCCCAATGCCGGCCGCCAGAGGGCATTGGCGAACCCGGCGGGACCGATCCCCAGTTCCCAGCCGATAAAGGTCAAGCTGATGGGAACCATGGCAACGCTGATGGCGAACCGGGCGGCGGCGATATCCTCGATGGAACCATACATGCCGGCGGATATCACGACGGGGGCGAGCATGAGCGCGTAGATCCAGGCCAGCCAGGTCGCTTGCCGCTCCTTGCCGATTGGGTTCATCAGATGAGGTGCCGAGTCTATGATTGAGACGGCGACCGCCGTCAAGGATATCCAGACGACGATGCCCGAGGCGGCGTGCCATCTATCGCCCAACAGGGTATCGACAAGTTCCCGCGCGACGAAGGCCACGCCGGTGCCGGCGGAAAAGGCCAGCGTGGCGACCATCGATAGCGTGCTGAGATAGGTGGTGCGCAATGCCCCCCCGTCATCCTTCAGTTTGGCGTAAACGGGGTGCAACGAGCGGGAAATGGGACGGACCAGTTCTTCCGTCGGCGCCGTGCCCACGTCCGCCGCAACATGGTAAAGGCCCATCTTCGCCGTGCCGGCGAAACCGCCGACGATAAATTCGTCCAATCGCCCGGTAATAAATTTCGTGAGGCTTTGGCTCAATAAGTGCGCCGAGAAAACCAGCAATTCGCGGGCGTGTGAAAAACCGATCCGCGGCCGGAATGGATGCGCCCAATAGCTGGCGCCGACGGTCGCCACGCCGCCCAGCAAGGCGCCGATAACCAGTGCCCAATGGTTTTGCGAAATGAACGCCGCCGCGATTGTCGGCACGAAAAAAGACAGCTTGCGGATAACGCCAAAGCGGAAATCTTGGCGGAAGTTCAGTTCCTTCCGAAACGCAATCAAGCCGACATTTTCAAAGCCGATGATCAGCGGCCGAAAGGCCAGGGCGATGATCACCAAGAAACTGCGCGGCTCATCAAAAAAGGCGATGGTCAGCGGCGATAAAGCCAGAATGATGGCGGTCAACCCGGCGCCGAAAATAATCGAAACGGTCCAGGCGGAATCATACAGATCCCGCGTGTCTTCCTTATGTCTGATAATCGCTACATGTAGCCCCGTGTTGGCAAACACTTCGACAAAATTAACGATTAACATGGCGATCGCGACGATGCCAAAATCTTCCGGCGTTAACAGCCGGGCCAAAATAATCGTGCTGACGACGCCAATCAGCCGGACCATCCAGCGCATGGTGATCATCCAAACAGAACCCTTGCCAATCTCGCCGCGCGCCTGATCAGCGTCCTCCACGAGGACTTTGGAAGACTTCGAGACGTTGTCGCTCATGATCGGTGTTCGATTTTGGAAAAGGAGAACTGCCGCCTTGAATTTTTGTGGTTAGACCATTTTCGAGATTGAATGAGACGAATTTTAACTGCGGGTATTCTCTTTTTGGGCCGGTCATGA
>JAYGEB010000040.1:0-4887 GCA_046582595.1 Alphaproteobacteria bacterium
TCACCTTCGCCGATGACATTATCGGCCGCGCGGCGTCCGGCATCTCGCGGCGTTACGCCACCACCATCGCCATGAACGTGGAATACTTATCGGCCGGCCCCCTTGATACCTGGATCGAGGGCACCACGGAGGTTAGTCACATGGATGACGGCTTTGCCTTTATCCGCGCCCAGGTGCGGCATGGCGGCCGCATTATTCTGACGGCCGACGGCGTTTGCCGTCTTTTACAACCCAACATCAAGAAAAAACCGGAGGCAGCGGCATGACCAATCCCATCTCTCATCAAACCATCGGCGCGGCGCGGATTACCCGGGTCGAGGAAATGGCGGGCCCCGCCTTCCGCCTGTCCACCCTGTTCCCGGATTGGGATGATGCGGTGTACGAGGCCCACAAGGACTGGCTGGTGCCCCACTATGTCAACCCGGAGAAGGTGACCGCGCTGTTGAACATGCATTCCTGGATCGTGCAGATGTACGGCCGGAATATTCTGATCGATACCTGCATCGGCAATGACAAGGACCGCCTGCCGGCCGAACGCTGGCATCATGTCCAAGGCCCCTATCTGGAACGCCTGGCCGAGGCCGGCTTCCAACCGGAAGATATTGACGTGGTCATGTGCACGCATTTGCATGTGGATCACGTGGGCTGGAACACCCAGCTGCGCGACGGCCGCTGGGTCCCCACCTTTCCCAATGCCAAATATGTCTTCTCGCGCACGGAATTCGAACATTTCCAGGCCAACGCCCATGACATGGACAGGGTGAGCTTTGAAGATTCCGTGCTGCCCATTGTGACGGCGGGCATGGCGGAAATGACCGACGGCGCGCATGTGCTGGGCGAGGGGCTGTTGCTGGAACCGGCACCGGGGCACACGCCGGGCCATGTCACCCTGAAATTGGAATCGGGGACGGAGGCGGCCATATTCACCGGCGATATCCTGCATCACCCCCTGCAAATTTATCTGCCGGAATGGAACAGCCGGTGTTGTATTCTGCCCGACGAGGCGCGGGTTTCGCGGCGGCGGGTTCTGGATTATTGTGTGGAGCGTGGCGCCTTGCTGATGCCAGCCCATTTCGGCCCGCCCCACTGCTGCCACATCGACCGCGCCGGCGAGGCCTACACCGCGCGCTGGCCTCAAGATTGAAGGCGAAGTCTAGATAATTCGGAGAGAGACCATGCAATCTTTCAAACGGTGGAGCCAGGCGGTCCTTTTCATTGCCGCGGCCTGCCTTATCACCAATCCCGGCAAGGCCACCCAGGTCGATTTGACCGACATCATCTTCCAAGAGGTGGAAAAACGCCTGATCCGCGAATATTTCGCGACACGGGACAATGGAACGTCCGAAACCCGCGGCAGCCAAGAGCAATATCGCAAGGGTAAAGGCAAAGGCGCCAAGCGGGGCAAGGGCGCCAAACGGGGCAAGGGAGCCGGGCGCGGCAAGGGACGACAAAACAGGCGCCACGGAAAGAAACAACGGAACAGGCAAGGCAAAAAGGGCCTGCCGCCCGGTCTGGCCAGAAAACGCGACCTGCCACCGGGGCTGGCCAAACAAAAACGGCTGCCGGCTGGCCTGACGAGGCGCGCCTTGCCGGCGGATCTCGACCGCGCCCTGCCCGCCGCGCCGGCGGGGACGGAGAGGGTTATCATCGACAACAACGTCGTATTGATTCAAAGGGCCACGGGCCTGGTGCTGGATATTCTGTCGGACGCGATTAGACAGGCGCGATAGGGCATCTTGGGTGGTCCGCCCATTCGACCCGCCGACGGCTCCCGGCGCCTATGTTTTGTTGATCGCTCTCTCCCGGCCCCTGGAATTACCCATCGCGCGGTTGTCGCGGCCGACGCTTGGACCCGGCAGGTATGTCTATTGCGGCAGCGCGCGGGGGGCCCGGCGGTCTGGCGGCGCGGATCGGCCGTCACTTGCGCCCGGACAAACGGCTCCATTGGCACATCGACCATCTGACGGCCAACGGCCGGGTTTTGGATGTGCTGTGGCGGACCGGGGGATCGGAATGCGAATTGCGCCGGCATATCAACCGCCGGACCGGCGTTTCCACGCCCGTGCCAGGGTTCGGCGGCAGCGACTGCCGCAATTGCCCCTCTCATTTACTGAAAGTGCCCACGGAGTTCCATCTATCATCGGCGTTTAACGGCGCGGAAGCGGGCGGCATGGAACAATCTTGAAAGGCGCTAGGGTGCGGGTTTTTCAGCCGCCACTTCCGCCCCGGTCATGGTGGAGGGCGTTACTTCGACCATCGCGCCGAACTCTGCTTGGCCCACTGTAAAGCCAAACAGATCGAGCGCCGTCACCGGAAGCACCGGCGCGCCGGAAGTCACGTTGTTCAGGCCCAGGCAGCCGTCGCGCATCCAAACCACGCCGGCGGAAATTCGATCCGTGACGTGAGCCTTCGCCTCGAAGGCGCCGCGGTGGTTGTGAACGCGAATATTGTCGCCATGGGACACGGCCCGTATTTCGGCATCGTTCGGTGACATCCAGAGTTCGGGGCCCGGATCCCGTTTCGCCAGCATCGGCAGCGCCCGGCCGTGGTCATAAAAGGCATGGAACTGCGTCAACGTCCGCCCCTGGCAAAGCGCCAGCGGATAGCCGGCCGGCTCATCCGCCTCTGCCTGGGAACTGGATTCCTGGATTGGCAAGGGCGGTAGCCCGGCGTCCTCGGCACGTTCGGAATAGAATTCAATCTTGCCGGACGGCGTATGGTAGCGATGGTCCGGATAGGCGATATGGGAAATCTTCAGAGCGGCCCGGCCGCCATTGGCGCGGAGCGAGGCGACGCTGACATGCCCGGTCGCCGGATGATCGAGTACGGCATCTAGCAAATCTTCCTGCGACGCCCAGGGATAAAAATCGTCGATCCCAAGCCGCGCGCTCAGCCCCTTCAAAACATCCTGCACGGGCCGCGCCTGGCCGGCGGGTGCCAATATTTTGTCCATCAGATAGACGTGCGTATTGGTCGCCTTGCAGCCGATATCCTCCAACCACGCGGTGCCGGGAAGCACGACGTCGGCATAACGGCGCGTGGTCTCATTCATGAACAGCTCATGGCTGACGATCAGGTCGAGGCCGTTCAACGCGGCCGCCATGCTTTCCGTATCGGCGAAAGACGACATAATGTTGGAGCCGAACAGCATCAGGACGCGAATACGGCCGTCGCCAAGCGCCGCCGTGATTTCCGGCATCTGGTCTGGAATATAGGAACCGGGCCGCCGCTTGACGCCGTCGGCTATATTGGAAAATCCGGCGCCGTGTGATTTGCCACCGTGGCGCGGGCCGAGACCGCCGCCGCTTATCCCGAAGCTGCCGATAAGGGCCGGCAAACAGGAAATTGCCCGCGCCGCCTGCCAGCCGTTGGCCCCCTTGTGCAGGGAACTTCCGCCCAGCAGGATCATCGCCGGCTTGATGGCGGCATAGGACCGGGCAAAGGCGGCGATCCGCTCCGCCGCTATTCCGGTCCGCTCGGCGGCCCACCGGGGATCGAAGCTCTCGACGTGCCGGGACAGTTCTGTAAAGCCGATGGTGTGTTGGGCGACGAATTCAGCATCGAACAAGCGCTCTCCGATAATAACGTGCATCATGGCCAGGGCCAGGGCGCTGTCGGTGCCCGGCCGGATCAGCAGCACGTCATCCGACTGGGCCGCGGCCTCCGTCCGCCGGACATCGATGGTGATGATTTTCGCCCCGCGTTTCTTGGCCGCGATCAAATGCGGCGAGGTATTCGGCTGGCTCGCCAGATTGGCGCCCCACATGACCACCAGTTCGGCATTCGCCCCCATGTCCTCTTTCGTGTTGGTATCGAGCGCGCCGGTAAGGCCGACGCCGAAGCCGCCAAGCCCCCAACAGATCATCGCCGGAATCCAATTTTGGCAGCCGTAGAGATTGGCGAAGCGCGTCAGCATCTGCATGCCCGTGGCCACGCCGTAATTATTGGCAAGATTGCCGTGGCCACTCCAGATCGCCGTCGCCTCGCGTCCCGCCGCCTGGCTTCGCGCCGCGATGAGATCGAGGGCGTCGTCCCAACTCGCCTCCCGCCAGGCGTCCGTGCCGCGGCGTTCCCGGATCAGCGGCTTCAGCAACCGCTTTGGGTTGCCGATGATCTGCCGCGAGGCCTGGCCACGAACGCAAAGGAAACCCTTGCTGTCGGGATTGTCCGCGTCACCCTTGACCCCAAGCAGCTCGCCGTCCCGCACCTCGACAAGCATGCCGCATTGGGTCGGATGACAGTTCATGGGGCACATCGTCGGAATGGTCTGGATCGAACCGCTCAAGGCGTGACCTCCAATTAGTGATAAAAATTCTCCAGGCGCGCCATCAGGTGGCGGTAATACCGCCGTCGACCACAACCTCGGATCCGGTCATGAAGCTGGAGGCGTCCGAGGCCAGGAACAGAATGGCGTTGGCGATATCGATGGGCTGGCCGACGCGGCCGAGGGGATGCATCTGGCGCATTTTTTCCATTGCCGCCTTTTGCCGCTCTTCATCATGGTGCGCCATCATGCCCTGGACCATCGGGGTGTCGATGACGCCGGGATGAACCGAATTGACGCGAACGTTGAAGCCGTAATAGGCCGCTTCCGTGGCCGCCGCCTTGGTCATCAGCCGCACCGCGCCTTTCGAGGCGACATAGGCGATTTGACGGCTGTAGCCACGAATGCCGGCGATCGAGGAGATGTTGATGATGGAGCCGCCGCCCGAATCCCGCAGCGCCGGCATGGCATGTTTGATGCCCAGAAAGACACCGTCCACGTTGACAGCCATCACGCGGTGGAAATCTTCCAGCGAGGTATCGGCGATCTTCGCGGTCAGTTCGATGCCGGCGCCGTTGACCACGATATGCAGGCCGCCAAATTGCTCCACGGCCTTTCCCACC
>JAYGEB010000066.1:0-15240 GCA_046582595.1 Alphaproteobacteria bacterium
CCCCCCGCGGCCGTGGACGCCGTGATGCCCCGCCATGCGGCGGCAAACCGCGATTACGTGCTGATCGGACGCCAGGCGACCCTGCATCGGCCCTTTGCCGATCTGCTACGGGATCTGTTCAAGGCCCTGGAGCGGACCAAAAGCCTGGCCGAGGGCCAGCGACGGGCCTCCCCATGAGAGAAATGACAACGCGGCTCTTGTGCGGCCTGATCCTGCTTTACCGCTACGGCCTGGCGCCACTGTTGCCGGGCCGGTGCCGCTATTTGCCCACATGTTCCCACTATGGACTGGAAGCGCTGCGGGTTCACGGACCGCTTTGGGGCGCCTGGCTAACCCAGCGGCGGTTAATGCGTTGTCACCCCTGGGGGGGACATGGCTTTGATCCCGTGCCCGTGCCTCGAAAAATGCCCGGCCCCGCTCCGGCCAACCGGGCCACCCTAGAAAACCGATAAAGCGAACCGAATGTCTGACCAACGTAACCTTATCATTGCGATTGCCCTGTCTCTGGCCATTTTGCTGGGCTTCCAGTTTTTTTTCGAAGCTCCCCGTCAGGAGGCCCAGGAAAACGCGCGGCAACAGCAGGCGCAAAGCCAGACCGGCCAAACCGGCGATGGCGCCATCGTGCCCGCGGCACCTGGCGCCGCGGGCGGCGGAGAGGCGGCGGCGCCCGGCCTGATCCCAGGCGCCACCTCCAGCGGCGCGGTTTCGGGCGCGGCGAGCCTGGCGGCCAGCCGCGCGGCGGCGTTGAAATTATCGCCGCGGGTGCCGGTCAACGGCCCCCGGCTTGGCGGCTCCATCGCCCTGAAGGGCGCGCGTATCGACGATCTGACAATGCTGGACTATAAAGCGACGATCGAAGAGGACAGCCCCGCCGTCACGTTGTTGTCGCCGCACCGGGCGCCGAACCCCTATTACGGCCAATTCGGCTGGGTCTCCGTCGATGATCTGAAAGTACCCGACGGCAATACGCTCTGGCGGGCCGACCGTCCCTCTCTGCATCCCTCCCGGCCGTTGACCTTGATTTGGGACAATCCCGACGGCGTGCGTTTCATCCAGGTCATCGCGATCGATGACAATTTCATGCTGACGGTGACCCAGAAGGTCGAGAATAACTCGAAAAAAACCATTTCGACCCATCCCTACGGCCGCATTGTCCGCACGGATACGCCGGACACCCTGGGCTTCTATATTCTGCACGAAGGGCCGCTGGGGGTGTTCAACGACACCCTGAAGGAGGTTGACTACGAGGATCTCGAGGAAGGCCCGGCCGACATCACGAACAGCACCGGCGGCTGGATCGGCATTACCGACAAATACTGGCTGACCGCCCTGATCCCCGACCAAAAGACCCCCTATTCGGGCGCCTTCCGCTACAGCCAGCCCAACAAGAAAGACACCTATCAGGCTGATTTCATGATCCAGACGCCTCAGGTCATCGCACCGGGCGCCACGGCCCGGACCGTCAGCCATTTTTTCGCCGGCGCCAAGGAAGTAAAAATTCTGGACAAATACGAGGCCCAGCTGGGGATCGCGCGCTTTGATCTGGCGGTGGATTTCGGCTGGTTCTATTTCCTCACCAAGCCGTTGTTTTACGTCCTCGATTATTTCTTCAATCTGCTCGGAAACTTTGGCCTGGCGATCCTGTTGCTGACGGTCTGCGTCAAGGCGATTTTCTTCCCCCTGGCCAACAAATCCTACAAGGCCATGAGCAAGATGAAGAAGCTGCAGCCGGACATGACCAAGCTGAAAGAGCGCTACGGCAGCGACCGGACCAAAATGAACCAGGAGATGATGGCCCTCTACAAGCGTGAGAAGGTCAACCCGGCCTCGGGCTGTTTGCCCGTGGTGGTTCAGATTCCGGTTTTTTTCGCCCTCTACAAGGTGATGTTCGTGACCATCGAAATGCGCCACCAACCATTCTTTGGCTGGATCCATGACCTCTCGGCGCCCGATCCCATGTATATTCTGACCCTGTTCGACACCATGCCGTGGGAGCTGCCGAGATTCCTGATGATCGGCATCTGGCCCATCTTCATGGGCGCCAGCATGTATTTCCAGCAATTGCTGAACCCACAGCCCGCCGATCCCGTACAGGCCAAGATATTCCTTTTCATGCCCTTGTTCTTCACCTTCCTGCTGGGCAGCTTCCCCGCCGGGCTGGTGATCTATTGGACCTGGAACAATATTCTCTCGGTCACCCAACAATATATCATCATGAAGCGCATGGGCGTGCCGATCAGGCCCAAGTAGATGGCCGAAAGCCACGGCGCCGGGGATGATGAGGCCAGGGCGGCGGCGATCGAGGCGGGCCGCCTATTGTTCACCCAGGAATGCGAATTCGTCATGGGCGTCCGGACGGAGGCTGATTTGCCCCAGGCCGAGCTGCCCGAAGTAGCCTTCGCCGGCCGCTCCAACGTGGGCAAATCCAGCTTGCTCAACGCCCTGACCAACCGGCGCGCCCTGGCCCGCACCTCGAACACGCCGGGGCGGACGCGGGAGGTTAACTTCTTTCGCCTGGGCGGCCGCCTGATGCTGGTGGATCTACCCGGCTATGGCTATGCCCGGGCCGGCAAGGAAGACATCGAACGCTGGAACAAACTGATCGAGGATTATCTGCGCGGCCGCTCCAACTTGCGCCGGGTCTGCTTGTTGATCGATGCCCGCCGCGGCATTGGCGCCCCCGACCGCAAGGTGATGGAACTGCTGGACCAGGCGGCGGTGGTCTACCAAATCGTGCTGACCAAGGCGGACAAGGAAAAAGCCGGCGCCTTGGCCAGAATAGAACAGACGGCGGCGGCGGAAATTGCCCGCCATGGCGCGGCCTACCCGGAAATCCTGGCCACCTCCGCCGCCAAGAAGCAGGGCCTGGAACAGGTACGCGCCGCCGTCGCCGCGCTGGCGGAAGGCAACTAGTTGGGCTATACGCTCCGCTATGACCGACCCGCGACATGACCAACAGCTTCTGACCGCCCGCACCCTGTCCGAGGCGCTGCCCTATATGCGGCGCTTTACCGGCCAGACCTTCGTCATCAAGTATGGCGGCCATGCCATGGGCGATCCGCAACTGGCCGAGGACTTCGCCCGTGACGTGGTGTTGATGAAACAGGTCGGCATCAACCCGGTCGTGGTACATGGCGGCGGGCCGCAAATTGGTGCCATGCTGGACCGCCTGAAGATCAAAAGCTCCTTCATCGACGGCCTGCGCGTGACCGATGGCGCGACCGTGGAGATCGTCGAAATGGTGCTGTCGGGTTCGATCAATAAGGCCGTGGTTACCGCCATCAACGGGGCGGGGGGCGTCGCCATCGGCATCTCCGGCAAGGACGGCCGGTTGATCGAGGCGACCAAGTTGCGGCGCACCACGCGCGATCCCGACAGCAACATCGAAAAAGTGCTGGATCTGGGTTTCGTCGGCGAGCCGGTGCGGATCAATCCGGATCTGCTGCGGACGTTCGCGCAATCGGACCTGATCCCGGTGATCGCGCCCATTGGCGTTGGACCAAACGGCGAGACCTATAACATCAACGCCGATACCGCCGCCGGCAAGATCGCCTCGACCTTGCAGGCCGCCAAACTGGTCATGTTGACCGATATCGCCGGGGTGCTGGATGAAAATGGCGAACTGATCTCGAAAATGACGCCGGAGAGGGCCGAAGCCCTGCGCCGGGACGGCGTCATCAAGGGTGGCATGATCCCCAAGCTGAAGACCTGTCTCGACGCCGTGGCCGACGGTGTTGGGGCGGCCCATATCCTGGACGGCCGCCTGCCCCACGTATTGCTGCTTGAGGCCTTTACCGCCGCCGGCGTCGGCACCATGATCGAGGCAACGAGTTAGTTGCGCGACCGTTCAAAATATATCTAGGGAGGAGTAAACATGGCAACGCTGATAACGGGGGGCGCCGGGTTTGTTGGGCTGGAGGTGGCGCGGCAGTTGTTGGATGGGGGCGAAACGGATGTGACCGTGTTCAGCCGCAACCCCTCGCCGGCACGCCTTGGGGACCTGACTGATCGGGTTAACGCCGTTGCCGGCGACGTGGGAAATTTCTCCCATGTATTGGATGTGGTCAAGACGACCCGGTCGGAGGTGATCTATCATCTAGGCGCCATGCTGTCGGTGCCCTCGGACGCAGACCCGGCCAGCGCGATCCAAACCAACGCCATGGGCACCTTCTATGTACTCGAAGCGGCGCGTCTATTCGATGTGCGCCAGGTGATATTTTCCTCTTCGATCGGCAGTTATGGCCGCGATATCGAGGGTGAAACCCTGACCGATACGACCCTACAGCGCCCGGTATTATTCTATGGAGCGACCAAGGCGTTCGGCGAACATATGGGCTTGGTATTCAAACGCAAATACGGCCTTGATTTCCGCGGCATCCGCTATCCATCCGTGGTCGGGCCCGGGGTCACGACGCCGGGCATAGTGCAATATACCTCATGGATGATCGAGGAGAGCGCCAAGGGCAACCCATTTACAGTCTGGACCACGCCAGAAACCACGGTGCCCATCATGTATATCACCGAGGCCGCGGCCGCCACCGTGCAACTGGCCCAGGCGCCCCTGGAAAACATCAAAATGGTCAACTATCTGGTCGATGGCGCAAAACCCACGCCCACCGCCGGGGAAATGGCCGAGGCGGTGCGGGCCAAAATTCCCAATGCCCAGATTGATTTCGTGCCCGATCCAACCAAGCCCATGTTGCACGGTCGGTGGCAAACCATCGACGATAGTTGCGCGCGCGAGGAATGGGGCTGGCAACCGACCCACGATCTGTCAAGCATGATCGATGATTTTCTGGCCAGCCTCGCCTAGGGCAAATTTTCTTTGAATGTGTTCTACCGGATTTTCTTCAACTCCCGTTGCAGTTCGCCTTCGTCCAGGGGGAAATCGATCCCGTCGCGGGCATTCAGAATGCTTTGGGGGCGCACATGGGCGATACGCAATTGCAGTTGCATGGCGGTACGCATGGTGAATTCGGCCTTCCAGGCCAGCGCCGTCACGCGCCGGGGAAGGGCTGATACCAATACACTATTCACCGCCTCGATTGGGTAGCCACTTTTCAGGGACAGGGCATGGATGACAAATTCCCGATCGCCGGCGGTGATGGCATCCTGCAAGGCATCATTGTCCAATCCACCGCTCTTGAACAGTTCGGCCGCCCAATTTCCGCCCCCGTCCTTCTCCGGTTCTTGCCCGGCCTCCAGTTCCGGCGCGCCGGCCGCGTCCGGTTTCATGCCGTCCTTCACCGCCTTGGCCAGTTCAACGGCGGTGGCGGCATCGATATCGTTGCGGCTGCACAGGGTTTCCACCAACGCGGCGCTGACGAAACCGGCAATACGGCGGATGGCGTTGTCCGACAGGCTGGGCCATTTCACCAAGGGTCGGTGCCACGGCTCCACGGCGGCCGCGTTATCGATGACCCAATCCAGGGTATCCTCGCGCAACTGTGCGCTATTGTTCGCCAACAATGCGCCCACGGCCTTGGGCTCCTGGGTTTGCGCCACGGCGTCCGCCACGTCACCGCCCAAGGCGCAACGTTTGGCAATCGCGCTCAAGGCGCCTGATTCCCGCCCGGCGGCAATAATCGCCAGCAAGTCCTGGTCGCTCAACAGAGGTGAAAATTGCAGCACCGGCGCCGCCACGATAGTCTCCAGATCCCGGGCCAATTGCAGGATGATATCCTTGGGCACGCCGTCGGATGATTTCAGATGTTCGGAAACGACGGCCCGGATTTTGGGAAGCTGGTCCGCCGCCAGTTCTCGGAGCACGGTAATGGTCAGGTCTTCGGCCTTTTCGCGCTGTTCGGCGGTCAGCTCGGGCACCAGACAGGCAATCTTGTCGGCCAATTGATAGCGTACTTGCTCATCGCCATCCTGGACCAGTTTGGCACCGGCCTGGCGCGGCGTGGACCGGTTCGAGGCGATGGCCCGGCGCACTTCCGGAACGTTGTCTTCCGCCAGATAGTACAGGATTTCGGGCCGGGTATCTTCCCGGCCGGCCAGGCGCAGCCGCTCCTTGGTATCGTCCGTCTCCAGCGTGCCGCGCTGTTGCTCATAGCTTTTCGGTTTCGCCATGCGGTTGAAAAGCGTCTTCAGCATGTCTAGGGGCCCTTCCCGCTGGCTTCGCCAGATCCGGATTTTGACGCTCCCCCGGAGCTTTCGTCCTCGCCGCGCGCCGCCAGCACCGCCCGGCCCCGGCCGCCGCGCTTGGCCAGGTAAAGGGCCCGGTCGGCGCGATTGATCAAACAATCCAAGTCGTCGTCAAAAGCCGGATCCGCCACGGCGATGCCAATGGACATGCCCAACGGATGATCCCCGTCACCGGAGAATTGTTGCAAGGCCGCCGCGCGTTCGAGCAATTTTTCGGCCTTGGCGCGGCCGCCCCGCAGATCCGTTTCTTCTAGCCACAAGGCGAATTCATCGCCGACCAGGCGGCCCGCGATGTCGCTCTGGCGGCCGTCCTCGTCATCGCTCAATATCTTGGCGGCCGCCGCAAGCGCGGCGTCGCCAACCTGGTGGCCATGAGTATCGTTGACGTATTTGAAGTAGTCCAAGTCGATATACAGCAACACGCCGGAACGCTTCTGACGCCGATGCTGGGCGATACGCTTGCCCACGATGTCGTGAAAGCCGCGCCGGTTCAGTAATCCGGTCAACTCGTCAACGCTGGATAATTCCTCCAACCGCTCCTGAATTTCCGCCTGGGCCATGGCGATCCCCAAATGCGAGGCGATGTCCAGCAATGTTGTTACCGCTTCCTCCAAGGCGTCCGTGGCATCCGCCTGGTCCATATCTTGCAAGGCAATGGCCAGGACGCCCTTGGGCTGGTAGCGGAAATGGCAGGGCACCAGCAATACCTGATGGCCATCCATGACCGTGTGATGCACCCGTTCAGGATCCCCGGACAAAGCGGCCTGGGCTTCGGGGAAAATGTCGAGGGCCGGCGCGGCCTCGGCGAGTTGGGTGGCCGCCAGACGCAGACCGCCAACCTTACCGTCCCGCAAAATCCAGATATGGCTTGTCGCCATGGCCCTGGCCGTGGCCGCCGCGGCCGCGGTGAACATCTCCGTCGGCGTCAGGGCGTCGCGGATGGAATCGACGATGGAGCGGCTCAATTGTTCCCGCTCCCGCGCCCGGTCCAAGGCGGCCTGGCGCCGCTTGTCGCCGGTGATGTCCCGGCAGACGCCACGCACGCCTTGCAAGGCGCCGTCCTGGTCAAAGACCGGCAGGCACGAGACGCGCACGCAGATGCGGGCATGATCGCGGTCCAGCAGCCAGCATTCGGCCTCGTCCAGGCGGGTCAGGCTTTCAAAGGGGTTCAGCGCCGGTTCCCGGCCAAGCTCCCCGTTGTCATAGGCCAGCAAATCGCGGGCCGGGCGGCCATCCAGTTCGTCGGGTGTATAGCCGAGCATTCCACGGCCCGAAACGAAATTAAAACAGCCCTCGGCATCGGTTTCCCAGACAAAATACGCTGAACAGGAGACCAAATCCTTGAATAATTGCCGGGATGCGACCAACGCCTGGCTGAAATTGCTGTCAAATGTATTGTCCCGGGCCAGCAGAAGTACTTTCGCGGACCCCTGTCCGCTGGCGCCGTCTTCGGGCAGCAAGGTAACGTCGAAAGTCCCATTGCCCGTCGGAATGGGCCATTGAAGGCGCCCGGTCGCGACGCCGGCGCCATTCAGGACATCTTCCAACAGGTTGTACAAGTCGGCGCCGGGCGGGCCCGTCCAAGGCCGAGAGTATCGGCTTGGCAAATTTGTTTGCCATCCGGACCACGCCGTCTCCATCAAACAGAACCGCCGGCCCGTGATAGTCAGCCATCAACTCCGCCGTCGCCAATGACAACAGATCCGCGCTGCCAGGTTCGCCCGACGGCGACTGGGCCAGCCCAAAGGCCGGGCCTGATAGGGGAGAATTCGCCACTGTGTCCGCCATGAATTGCCTTGCTAAATTTCACCTAAATCTATCAGATCGCCCCTTAACGGCCCCTTAACCGCGCGCCATGCCGACGGCCTCCAGTTCAGAACGATTTTGCCAATTGCTTGGTCATCTCCGCCTCCGACATGGGGTAATCCGTACCGTGCCGCGCATTCATCAGCTTTTTCGGCGGAATATGGGCGGTGCGGCTTTGAATCTGGATGGCCGTGCGCATGGACAGCTTCGCTTTCCAGGCCAGGGCGGTAATCGCCTTGGCCGAGGCCGAGGCGATAATTTTGCAGACCAGACCGGGGTCCAATTCAGCGCGCAAGGCCAGCGCCTCGAGGACGAAGTCATGACGCCCCGACAGCACCGCCTGCTCCAACGCCTCGTCATCCAGTAGCATGCGTTGGTCCAAAACCTTGGCCTGTTGCCGTTCCGCCTCCTGTACCTCGCCCTCGCTTTCGGCGATACGGTCTTTCAGGCGCTTGGTCAGAAAGCGGGTGGTCTCCCGGTCCAGATCGTTCCGTTGGGCCAGTTTCTCCAACAGGGACGAGGCGACAAAGCCCGCCACCCGGCGCACAGCGCGGATCGAAAGTTCGGGCCGCATGACCACGGGTTCATGCCAAGCCCGCACATCCGCCGCATTTTCAACAACCTTATCCAGGGTGGCTTCCCGCACCGAGGCGTTCTTGTTGGTCAGCAAAGTCGCCACGGCCGGCACATCAAAGGTCGCGACCACGGCGTCCGCGACGTCTTCGGAGACCCGCGCCCGGTTGGCGATAGCGCACAAGGCTTTTCCGGCGCAACCGGCGGCGATCACCTCGATTAGGTCCGCATCGCCAAGCAGGGGCGAGTATTCCAGCACCGGGGCCGAAACGATGACCGCGACGTCCAGGGCCAGTTGCCGCACGATGGCACGGGGCACATGACGGCTGCTTTTCAATTCCTCCGACAACATGGCCCGCACCCGGGGCAATTGGTCCGAAGCCAGACGGCGCAGCATATCGAAGGTCAGCTCGCGGACTGTTTCCTGTTCGTCATCGGACATATCGGGCAACAGCCGGGCGATTTTCAGGGCCAGGTCGGCGCGCACCGCTTCGTCCGCGTCTTCGACAAGCACCTCGTCCGCCTGTACCGGGGTGGCGGAGTTGGCGGCCACGGCCTGGCGTATCTCCGGCGCTTCATCGCCGGCCAAAAAGTACAAAATTTCAGGCCGCGTATCGGGCGCCTGGGCCAGTTGCAGCCTGGCTTCCGGACCGGCGCCCGCAAGCAGGTTTTTTTGCGCGCCGTAATCCAGCCCCTGGACCGGAGCCGTCGGCCGCGTCTTGCGTTTCAGGAAATTCATGAGCATGGCGCCATGAAGACTAACGGCAGCCCATTAAAGCCTTGTTAATGGCCACGGCGTGCTTAGTGTAGAGACATGCACGAAACGCCAAAATTTGATCTCGCGGATAGCGCCGTCTGGATCTTCGATCTGGATAACACCCTGTATCCAGCCGGCTGCGGCCTGGGCGCCCAATTGGGCCGGCGCATGGGTGAATTCGTGGCGCGCTATCTGGATTTGCCCTTGGATCAGGCCAGGGTGGTGCAGAAAAAGTATTTTCATGCTCACGGCACGACCTTGCGAGGCATGATGGTGGAGCATGACCTGGCGCCGGAAGAATACCTGGATTATGTCCACGACCTGGACCTTTCCAGCATCCCCATCGACGGCCGCCTGAGCCCGGCCTTGGCGGCCCTGCCGGGGCGCAAGGTGATCTACACGAATGCCACCAACGAACATGCCCGCCGGGTTTTGAGCCGGCTGGGCATCAAGCATCATTTCGAAGCGTCATTCGACATCGTGGACGCCGATTTTCTGCCCAAGCCCAATCGAAAGCCCTACGAGGTTCTGCTGGACCGCCATGGCATCGACCCCGGCCGGGCGGTCATGGTGGAGGATATCGCGCAAAATTTGGTGCCCGCCTCCAGCCTCGGCATGGCGACCGTCTGGGTCCGGGGCGGCCGGAATATCGAGTTGACGGACGAACAGGCGGGGCACGTACACCACATCACCGACGATCTGGCGGACTGGATCATGGATTTACGCGGTTGACAGCAGCCTGATCCGGGGTAGTTTGCCGCCACTTTTGTAGCGGGAGAGACAGCATGAATACTTCTGGCCTTGAGGCCGTCATCAACGACGCCTGGGAACGGCGCGACAGCATCAACATCAATACCGCCGGAGAGATGCGGGACGCCGTCGATGCGGCCCTGGACGCCATGGACAAGGGCGAACAACGGGTGGCCGAGAAAGGCGCCGACGGCTGGACGGTCAATCAATGGCTGAAACGGGCGGTGCTGTTGTCGTTCCGCCTGAACGACATGACCGTCATCGACGGCGGACCGGGCCGGGATACCGGCTGGTTCGACAAGGTCCCATCCAAATTCGAAGGCTGGGGCGACAATCAATTCCGCGCCGCCGGCTTCCGCGCCGTGCCCAACTGCATCGTCCGCCGCTCCGCCTACATCGCGCCCAACGTGGTGCTGATGCCCTCTTTCGTCAATCTTGGCGCCTATGTGGACAGCGGCACCATGATCGATACCTGGGCAACGGTGGGCAGTTGCGCGCAAATCGGCAAGGATTGCCACATCTCGGGCGGCGCGGGCATCGCCGGCGTTTTGGAGCCCCTACAGGCCGATCCGGTGATCATCGAGGACAACTGCTTCATCGGCGCCCGCTCGGAAGTCGCGGAAGGGGTCATCATCGAGGAGGGTTCGGTCCTTTCCATGGGCGTCTACATCGGCGCCTCCACCAAAATCGTCAACCGCGCCACGGGCGAGGTGACTTTTGGCCGCGTGCCGGCCTATTCCGTGGTGGTGCCCGGTTCCATGCCGACGACGGGCGGGGTCAGCCTGTATTGCGTCGTGATCGTCAAGCAGGTCGACGAGGGCACCCGCGCCAAGACCTCGATCAACGAGCTGTTGCGCGACTAGATGTCTGATAACAAGCCCACGGACGCGGTGGAATTGACCCAGGCCCTGATCCGCTGCGCCTCGGTGACGCCTGACGACGGCGGTGCCCTTGGCGTCACCGGCGCGGCCCTGGAACGTCTGGGCTTCACCACCCATCACATGACCTTTTCCGAACCCGGCACGCCGGACGTGGACAATCTCTATGCGCGGCTGGGAGACGATGGCCCAAATTTCTGCTTCGCGGGACATACCGACGTGGTGCCCGTGGGCGATGCGGATGCCTGGAGCCAGGAACCATTTGCCGCCCATATCAGGGACGGCATTCTGTATGGCCGGGGCGCCACGGATATGAAGGGCGCCGTGGCCGCCTTTATCGCCGCCGTCGATGTCTTCCTGGCCGAACGGGGGGGCGCCTTTGACGGTTCGATCTCTGTGTTGATCACCGGTGACGAGGAAGGCCCCTCCATCAACGGCACCGTCAAGGTTCTGGACTGGCTGGACGGACGGGGCGAGAGGCTGGACCATTGCCTGGTGGGCGAGCCGACCAATCCGGAGGCCTTGGGCGACATGGTCAAGATCGGCCGCCGCGGCTCCATGACCGGCACCTTGGTGGTCAAGGGCGTACAGGGACATGTCGCCTATCCCCACTTGGCGGATAATCCGCTGCCCCGCCTGATCCAGATGCTGGACCGCCTTTGCCGGCATGCCTTCGATACGGGCAATGAGCATTTCACGCCGACCAATCTGGAACTGGCCAGCATTGACGTGGGCAACACCGCCGCCAATGTGATCCCCGCCCAGGCCACGGCCCTGTTCAATATCCGCTTCAACACGGAACAAACCTCCACCGGCCTGGAGACCTGGTTGCGGGCCCAATGCGATGCGGTCGGCGGCGGTTATGACCTGGACATCCGCGTCGGCGCCCAGCCGTTCCTGACGGCGCCCGGTCCCTTTACGGATCTGATCTCCCGGGCGGTGGAAGATGTAACCGGCACCCGGCCCGCCTTGACCACCACGGGCGGCACCTCGGATGCCCGTTTTATCCATCACCATTGCCCGGTGGCGGAGTTCGGCCTGATATCGGAGAGCATGCACAAGGTGGATGAGCAGGCGTCGGTCAGCGACATCGAACGCTTGAGCGGCATCTACGCCCGCATACTGGACTACTATTTCGATCAGAGTGACTCAGGCGGTGGCCCCCATGCTGAGTGAGATCACCCGTTCGTTATATGGCGCTTGGCGTATCGCCCGTCTGGACCCGGATGCGCTGAACTATTTCGATTTGACCATCGACGGGTTTTGGCGGTCGTTTTTGGCGGTCCTTGTCGTCGTACCCTTCTATGTGGTGTTTCTGATCTTCAATCATGCCAACCAACCCGGACTGGAATTGCCCACGGGCCCGGTGGTCTCGACGGAATTTTTTGTCGCCGTGAAGCTGCTGGCCTACATTGCCGGCTGGCTGGCCTTTCCCCTGGCGATGGTGCCCATTTCCCGCCTGCTGGACTTGAGCCAGAACTATATCCCCTACATCATTGTCTGGAACTGGTCCAACGTGCTGGTCATGGCGGTGATCCTGCCCACGGTATTGATGTTTCCGCCCGCCGACCCGGCCGGCCAGGCCGCCAAGATGGTTCTGATGGCGGCCCAGATCTCCATGCTGTTCTATGGCTATCTGGTGGTCCGGGCGGGTTTGCGCTGCAAGACGCTCACGGCCATCGGGGTCGTCGTGTTGGATCTGTTATTAAGCCTGCTGTTGAGCCTCCTGGCCGGCCGCCTGCTTTAGGGGATTTCAGGGTAATCCACGGCCGTTAGATACAGGCCTTCCGCCGGCGCCACCGGCCCGCAGCGGGTGCGGTCCCGGGCCTCTAGAGCATCGGCCAGATCCTTGGCCGACCATCTGCCCAAGCCAACCATGTGCAAACTGCCAACGATGGAGCGGACCTGGTGATGCAGGAACGACCGCGCCGTCGCCCGGATATGGATTTCAGAATCCCGGCGCGCAATTTCCAGCACCTCCAATGTGCGGACCGGTGAATTGGCCTGGCATTGGGCGGCCCGAAAGGTCGTGAAATCATGTCTGCCCACGAGGCCCCGCGCCGCCGCATGCATGGCCGTCACGTCCAGCGGTCCCGGCGCATGCCAGACCCGCCCCCGGCGCAGCGCCGGGGGCGGCCGCTGGTCGGCGATGCGATAGAGATAATGCCGCGCGATGGCGGACACCCGGGCGTTGAAGTCCTGGCCGACGGCGGCCGCCGCCAGGACAACAATGGCGTTCGGCCGCAGATAAAAGTTTACCGCATCACGGACCTTGTCGTCCGAAAATTCACGGCGCAGATCAAAATGGGCGACCTGGCCCAGGGCGTGCACGCCCGCGTCCGTGCGGCCGGCGCCGAACAATGTCACCGCCTCGCCGGAAAAGGCGTGAATGGCCTCCTCCACGGCCTGTTGCACGGCGAGGCCGTTGGCCTGGCGCTGCCAGCCGACAAAATCCTTGCCATCGTATTCCAGAATTAATTTGTAACGCGGCATGACGGCCTCACGAACGCGGAATGCGCCCCTCGATGGGATAGGCCGGGTCGTTGTAGCCGGGCGTCGAGGGATGGCCCAACGGCACCAGGCGGTCCACCAACGCCTCATCCTCGGCGGTGAATTGATATTCGAGGGCGCCCAGGTATTCGCTCCATTGTTCGAATGTACGCGGGCCGGCGATGGCGCCATGCACCAGTTTGTTGTTCAGCACCCAGGCCAGGGCGAACTGACCGGCCGTAATGCCCCGCGCTTCGGCATGCTGGCGCAAGGTTTGGGCGATGACGAGGGATTCTCGCCGCCATTCCGATTGCATCATGCGGCGGTCATCGCGCCCGGCGCGGCTATCTTCGGGCGGGCTGGCGCCGGGGGGATACTTGCCGGTCAGCACGCCGCGGGCCAAGGGGCTGTACGGCACCACACCCAAGCCAAAATAATCACAGGCCGGCAGATGCTCCACCTCCGGCATGCGGTTCATGGCGTTGTAATAGGGTTGGCTGACAATGGGCCGGCCGATGCCCAAGCCGTCGCAAATATGGCAAACCTCCGCCACCCGCCAGGAACGGTAATTGGACAGGCCAAAATAGCGGATCTTGCCCTGGCGGATCAACTCGCCCAGGGCACGCACGGTTTCAGACAACGGTGTCTCCAGGTCTTCCTTATGCAGGTAATAGATATCGATATAGTCGGTGCCCAGCCGGACCAGACTATCCTCGCACGCCCGCATCAGCCATTTCCGCGACAAGCCCCGCCGGTTTGGTCCCGTGCCCCCCGCGGTCATGGCCCCGGCGACTTTCGTCGCCAATACCCAATCATCGCGGTCCCTGGCGATGGCGGCGCCGGTCACTTCCTCCGCCCGCCCACCCGTATAGACATCCGCCGTATCGATAAAATTGATGCCGGCATCCCGGCCATGGTCGATAATCCGCTCTGCCTCGCTCCCCTCCGTCCTGCCGCCGAACATCATGGTTCCGAGGCAGATGGGAGATATGCGCAAGCCCGAGGCGCCGAGTTTGAGATATTTCATGGACTGGTCCCCGTGAAACGAGGGCTTGAAACGTCAGCCGTCCTTGTCCGCGTCGTGCGGGTGCTTCATCGCCAAACGCCCCGTTGTCTTCTCGTCGTCGCTTAGCTTATCACTTTTGACACTCCAAAATATCACGGCGATCACCCCAATCATCGTGCATAGAAACAGAAAATCAGCTATCCGGTCTGCCAAATCGACGCTCCCTGCTTTTGTGGCGCATAATTGACCAACATTGAACCAGTTGGGTAGGATATATCAAAATGGCGCGATAATTTAAATTATCATATCATGCCATGCCACCGGACTAGCAGGCCGTTCAACTTCGGGACCGACAGAGCAGGTCGGGTCATATTATGCGTGATCTTCTTATCATGTTGGTTTTTTTGGCCATGCTGTTTCCAACCTTCATAATGCCCCATGCCGGGGTTTTATTGTGGAGTTGGTTCGCATTCATGAACCGCATCGGGAAGTGTATGGATTTGCGCAAGACTTCCAATTCAATCTTGTTATAGCCGCTTGTACGGTCCTGTCGTGGATGTTCTCGCGCGAAGCAAAGAAAATCCCCTTGACACCTATAACAGTATTGATGATTATTTTTATGTTATTAATGATCCTTTCTACTTATACTGGGGAAATTATAGATTATTCTTCAATTTATCTATATAGAACCACAGTACCCGACTCTTTTCATAAAACCCAACCTATCTGCGGACTTCGAGGGATTTTGGAGGTGAGTAGGGCGGCCATGAGATGGCCAGATTCGGGTTCACTCGATTTGACCATGGCTTTTCTCAAAACATTCAGGCCGA
>JAYGEB010000073.1:0-3839 GCA_046582595.1 Alphaproteobacteria bacterium
GGCAAGCGGGAATTCGTGCAAGTCCTGCGGCTTCTTGAGACATTTAATCTCAGCGAGCTCCACGGCGCTGTCAGGGATGCCTTGCGCGTGGGTGCAATCGGCTATGATGCCGTCAAACACCTGCTGCTGTGCCGCATCGAGCGCCGGCCGCCAAAGCTTGATCTCAATATTTTTCCTTATCTGCCACGGGCGCGGGTGGCGACCACGGCGGCGGCCAGCTAACTTTACCTCGATGAGCAGATGTCCTACCGCCTTGTCGCCCCGATAGATCGTAAAAGCAGCATCGACCTGGGTCTGTTGGCCCCGCTCACCAAGCCATTCTCGTGCCTGTGCTGGCGAATATTCCAACTCAACGGAAACCACGTCACCGTCCTCAAGCGGGCGGTCAGGAAGCAACTGCACATACACCGATTTGGCCAGCCCCCGGTTTTCGATCAGCGGCGCAAACAAATTGACGGCAAAACATTGACTTGAATTCAGCGCGCGTGCCCATCGGTGTTCCTTGCCCGCGATGTAGGTCCACCAGTTTGGCTCAAAGAGATTGCTCGTTTCGTATTCACGTTTCAGAACCCATGGGCGTCCGCTTGCCGCTTCGGTCTTGTCCGCCAAGCTATTCGCCTCAGCCCACGCGACTTGGTACGCTTTTAAACGTTCCTGAAATGAAGATGCTGCCTTCGGTCCTGCAATATCCATAATATCTCACCCTATTGGGTCAATTGGTTTTTCAGGACCACCTCAATGAGTGCACCATGAATAAAAAATGGGTTAGACGTTTGTCGCCTAACCCATTGATTTTATTGGTACGCCCAACTGGGATCGAACCAGTGACAACCTGATTAAAAGTCAGGTGCTCTACCAACTGAGCTATGGGCGCATCGCGGCGGAATTTAGGTCGGCGGCGGGGTTGGGTCAATGCAAATTCGACCCGGACCGCTGGTATTTTAGACAGGCTCGATATCGCCCCGGTGCGCCGAGGCCTCATGGGCGGCGGCGAATTCAGCCAAATGGCCATTCCGGATGGCCTGGCGCAGGCCGGCCATCAGGTCCTGGTAGTGGGTCAGATTGTGCCAAGTGGCCAGCATGGCGCCCAAAATCTCCTTGGCCTTGAACAGATGATGCAGATAGCCCCGCGAATAGTTCCGGCACAGGGGGCAACGGCAGGCCGCATCCACCGGGCGGGCGTCGTCGGCGTGGCGGGCGTTGCGGATGTTCAGGGTCGCGGAGGGGGTGAAAAGTTGTCCCGTGCGGCCCGAGCGGGTCGGCATGACGCAATCGAACATATCGCCGCCGCGCCGCACCGCGCCGACAATATCGCCGGGCCGCCCCACGCCCATGAGATAACGGGGCCGCTCATCGGGCAGATGCGGCACCGTGGCCTCCAGGGTGGCGAAGGTCAGCGCCTGGCCCTCCCCGACCGCCAGGCCGCCGATGGCATAGCCGTCGAAACCGATGTCCTGCAATGCTGCGGAGGATTCCGCCCGCAGATCGGCGTATATGCCGCCCTGGACGATGCCGAACAAGGCATGGCCCGGCCGCTCGATAAAGGCGGTGCGGCAACGCTCCGCCCAGCGCATGGACAGGCGCATGGAGGTGGCGGCGGTCTCTTCCGTGGCCGGAAACGGGGTGCATTCATCGAACGCCATGGTGATATCGGCGCCGAGCAGATGCTGCACCTCGATACTGCGTTCCGGGCCGAGATGCATTTCGGCGCCATCAATGTGGGATTTAAAAGTAACCCCGGCCTCGTCCAATTTGCGCAGGCCCGAGAGCGAATAAACCTGGAAACCGCCTGAATCGGTCAATATGGGCCGCCGCCAATGCATGAAATCATGCAAGCCGCCAAGCCGGGCGATCCGTTCGGCGCCGGGCCGCAGCATCAAATGATAGGTGTTGCCCAGAATAATGTCGGCGCCCGTTTCGCGCACCGCCTCCGGCGTCATGGCCTTGACCGTCGCGGAAGTGCCGACGGGCATGAAGGCGGGCGTGCGGATATCGCCATGGGCCGTTGCCAGCCGCCCCGCCCGCGCCGCGCCGTCCCTGGCAAGGATTTCAAATTGGAAGCTCATCGCCTCTCTGCACTATTAGCCACGGGGACGACCGAAGGAGGGGATTGATGTCTAAGGAAAGCGTTCCCTTTCTTCCCTCTCTTTCTTCCTCTCGGACCGTCCTGACGGTCAGCTCAAACGACCGCGAATTCTAGGTCAGCATCAAGCACCTCACGATCTATGCAACCATGGTTCACCAACAATGTGCGGATTGTAAATGGAGAAACTTGATATTGATCGGCCAAATCCTGCTGAGCTTCGTCCGAATAATCGCCTTGCAATTCATCGTTTACAGCTTCAAATGGACTGAGCAATTCCGCTGCAAATGATCGTTGAAATTTTTGACGATATGTATGAGAGCGAGTTGCTGGAAATAACGGTCCATTTTGCCGACTAAGCAGGCGGTCACCTAGGATTCGCGCAAGTTCGAAGCGGCGTCCAGTCTTCCATTTGGACCTGAAGACAATCCGTCCCTGATTAGCGTTTGTGTCCAAGGCAAACGCTATCCGCGAACCATCATGCGGCTCGTCAAGAGCGTGCTGGCCGACGCCTGACAAATTCTCCAGGTCTCCGTCGGAGATTGGTCCTGCTCTAAATCTAGACTGATCTCTCGTGGCTTGGGCCGCCTCGGTTCCGAGTTTCCAAGCTGCGACATCACCAACTCGCGGTAGTCGAGTATCAGGACGTAGGCGAAAGGCATCGCGTACTGAACAGTCCAGTCCCAGGTGCTCTGCGATTTCTCTCAGGTTTTTGGCGGTGAGCACGCCAAATCCTTTGTCATGGTGCGCTGCAACTTCACACATCGCCTCCTCACCTAGCTGCTGCGAATCTTCAAAAAGTTTTCGGAGGACAGCTTCGTTACTTTCATCGGCCTCGCACCCCAATAATGCTTCAAACTTTCGAAAGCGCGTTAAATCGGGATCGCGCCGTTCTTGGGTGACATCTGCCCAATGCTTATCGAGATTGGTCTCTTCGATGCCTTCCGAACGCAATCTACCGCGTACAGTCTCGATGAATTCGTCAATCGTCGATTCAAAATCCCCTGCGGCCAATACAGCCGCGAAATCAGTAATGTAGCGGTAAGGAGTGCTTGCACGCTCAAGTGTTGGCTTTGCGATAATGGCCGAGCGCTGGCCATCTGAAAACATTGTAATGTTGGGCCAAATATAACCGCCGCCAATGGTGCTCATTCGATGCGCGAATGCCCACCCCTGATCTTGTGAGCCTGGTTCCCATCTAAGCCGCCACCAATTCCACGCTAGCCATTCTGCAAGATGATAGCCAGAGAGAAACGGTGCATTTCGCACGACTTTGACGAATGAGTCACGTCCTTCTGTGAGCCAAGTTTCGTTCCAAAGGATGCCGATAGCGGCGAAGCAAGCACGCTCTTCTGGGCTACCTTCGTCAAGATGCTCCCAGTCAGCTTTTATTGTAAGTCTGCCTGGCACCTTTTTTCCATTCCTTGAGAACTACAGATCGCATCTCGTCTTCTTTTTCTAACAGATACCCGTGGTAGCCATCACGACCGAGGATTGCCTCGTAGGCCTCTTCGTCATTGTCAACGGACCATACGTACTTTGGAAGGCTTTCGCCCTCAAAAGAGCTAAACATGCCGTGTAAAATACCTTGACTAAGTAACTCTTGCGCTTCAACCCACAGTACCCGACTCTTTTCATAAAACCCAACCTATCTGCGGACTTCGAGGGATTTTGGAGGTGAGTAGGGCGGCCATGAGATGGCCAGATTCGGGTTCACTCGATTTGACCATGGCTTTTCTCAAGGCATTCAGGCCGA
>JAYGEB010000093.1:0-3408 GCA_046582595.1 Alphaproteobacteria bacterium
GTGAGCGAGGAGAGCAAGGCCCGATTCATTCAAACTCACAATGGCCCTAGGCCGCGTACCTGCTGCATCAGCGCCTCCGCCTGGGTCGTGCCGGTTGCCTTTATTTTGAAACCGGCGGCCCGCAGTGCCCGGGCGGTCCAGGTGTTGCAGGTATTGAACAGGTGAAAGCGGCCCGTGGCGGGATAAAAGCCGCTGGATGGGTAGAGCCCTGGCGCGGACGCCGCAACGCGCTGGGCGCCGGAACGTTCGAAACCGCCGTGGATAAATTCGACCAGGTTCCGGAAGTCTGCCCGCCCGACGGATAAGGTGACAATTTCAGCTTCCGGAAAATAGCGCTCCGGCGCCGTCCACAGGCCCACCACATGCATCACGGCCGGCGTCGGCAACAATGCGGCCCGCATGGTCATCAGAGCCGTGGTTACCTTGGCCGGATAGAATTTCGCATCGCCCCAGGCGAATTCCACATACACCGCCTCCGCGAAATCAGCAACTTCGGGCAACAAACCAGGCGGTATATCGGTTTTGGCCATGACCAGCCCCGTATGCCAGCCGTTGGAGGTGACGAAGATCGTGATTTTGCCCCCCGCCTTGCCCGGACTTGCGGGCACGGGCCCGGCGCAAGCATTCACCAACAAGGCCAGCACCACCGCCAGGCAAACCACGGCGGGGGAAGGTTTGGAGAACTTTGCCATTGCCACACCCTACAGCATGTCCGTCAAAGACACATACGGATGTCCGCCGCGCGCATGGGCGGGAACTTTCAGGCAGTCCCGCCGGGGTGACCCGGCCCGGCGATAGCCTTATGCTATGCCCTGGAGGCAAAGTGGTCATGGCGTTCAAGGCACTATTGTTTGACGTGTTCGGCACCGTGGTGGACTGGCGCGGCAGCATCATCGCGGAGGGCGAGGTATTTGGCCGCGCCCAGGGGCTGGATATTGATTGGGCCGATTTCGCGGATGCCTGGCGGGCCAAGTATCAACCGGCCATGCGGCGGGTGCGGGAGGGCGGGAGAGGCTGGGTGAAACTGGATGACTTGCACCGCGAAAATCTACTGGAACTGCTGGACGAATTCTCGATCACCGGGCTGGGCACGGACGAGATCGACCATTGGAACAAGGTCTGGCACCGTTTGAACCCCTGGCCCGATACCGTCGCCGGCCTGACCCGGCTGAAGGCGAAATTCATTCTCGCCACCCTGTCCAACGGCAATGTGGCCCTGATCGTCAACATGGCGAAACATGCCGGCCTGCCGTGGGACGCGGTGCTGGGGGCGGAGGTCGCCGGGCACTACAAACCCGAACGGGAAGCCTATTTGAAGACGGTCGAATTTCTGGGACTGGCGCCCCAAGAATGCCTTATGGTCGCCGCGCACAACGGCGATCTGGTGGCGGCGGCGGACTGCGGCCTGGGCACGGCATTTGTCCGCCGGTCAGGGGAATACGGGCCCGCCCAAACCACGGACCAGACGGCGGCAAACGAGTACGATTACGTGGCCAGGGATTTTCTGGATCTTGCCATCCAGTTGGGCTGCTAGTTCGAGGCGAGTATACTGAACCAAGAAGTGCTATCGGGCGATAATGTCTCGCCATTGCGGCGGGGCATTATTCTGTTCACCCTGACCTCGACCGTGGCGCTGTACGCCCTGACGGTCACCATCGCCAATGTCTCCCTGCCGCAAATGCAGGGCGCCCTGTCCGCGACCCAAGATCAGATCGCCCTGGTGGTGACCTTCAATATCGTCGCCACCGCCGTGGCCACGCCCATGACCGGGTGGTTGACCGCACGCTTTGGCCAACGGCGCGTGCTGTTGACCTGCGTCGCCACCTTCACCCTGGCCACCTTGCTGTGCGGTCTGGCGGGCTCGTTGGAGATGCTGGTGTTTTTCCGGGTTCTGCAAGGGATGTGCGGCGCGCCCCTGGCGCCATTGTCGCAATCCATCGTGCTGGCGTCATATCCGCGAAGCAAACATGGCACGGCGACCTCCATCTTCGGCATGGGGGTCGTGCTGGGCCCCCTCATCGCCCCCACCATTGGCGGCTATCTGAGCGAGGAATACAGTTGGCGTTGGGTGTTCTACATGATCGTGCCCATCGGCATGCTTTCATTTCTGGGCTGCTGGGCCTTTGTCGTCGAAGGGGTGCGCGGGGCCCGGGTTCGCCTGGACTGGACGGGCTTCATCGCGCTGTCCGTGGCCATCGCTTGTTTCCAATTGCTGCTGGACCGCGGCGAACGCAACAGTTGGCTGGAATCCACCGAGATCGTGCTGGAAATTTGCGCCGCCGCCCTGTGTTTTTACATCTTCATTATTCATACCTTTACCGCCGACAAGCCATTCCTGAACCCGCGCCTGTTCCTGAACCGCAACTTCGTGCTCGGCATGTCTCTTACCCTGGTGTTCGGCCTGTTGAACTTCACGCCCATGACCTTGCTGCCCGGCCTGTTGCAGAATTTGCGCGGCTATCCCGACGGAATCATCGGCCTGCTGCTGGGCGCCCGCGGCCTGGGCACCTTGCTGGGTTTCATGGTTTTGTTCTTCGGCAACAAGTATGATCCGCGAATCTGGTTGATCCTTGGCTTTGGTTTGCAGGGCACCTCCGGTTTGATGATGTCGCAATTCGACATCAATCTGACCACCTGGGACGTGGCCTCGGCCAGTTTCGTACAAGGCCTGGGCACGGGATTTTTGTGGGTGCCATTGACCCTGGTGACTTTCAACACCTTGCCGCAAAGCCTGTTTCCCGAAGGCTCGTCAATTTTTCATCTCCTGCGCAATATCGGTTCGTCCGCCCATATCTCCATCTCGGTGGCGCTGGTCCTGCACAGCGCGAAAATCAACTACGGCCATTTGGCCGAGGCGGTGACGCCCTATGCCAAGGCCTGGCAAATGCCGGTAACCGCGGGCGCCTGGAACCTGGACTCCGTCCAGACCCTGGCCCGGATTGGCGGCGAGGTGCAGCGCCAGGGGCTGATGATCGGTTATATCAATGCATTTCATTTCTATACCCTGACCGCCTTCATCGCCCTGCCACTTATTCTGATGGTACGCATGAAGAAGACCCCGCCCTCATAACCGGCGTCCCGACCGGCAATAAACACTCAAACCCGGCCATCGGGACCACTCCCTTATTGAGCCGAAAACGGCCACGGACACATCCGGCGGCGCAATCAAAATTTGACGGGGCCCTGTCCACGGGTCTAGCGTGTTGGAATAATGACTTAATCACTAGTTGGACGGTTGCGTAAATCTATTCGAATTTTGGGCTTGAAACCTGGAATGTGGTTGCGAACCGAGTTTATACCATGGGCGGGAATAACGGATTTTTGACGGTTGGCGTGTAAAAATTTTGGCTCCTCGACGTTTCAAATGGAATTGAACAGGTTTCCGAGTGGAGCGGCGATCAGGTAGAT
>JAYGEB010000175.1:0-24639 GCA_046582595.1 Alphaproteobacteria bacterium
CCGGCCTCTAGCAAACGGCGGATCAAGGCGCGGCGGGTTTCATCGTCCGCATGTATCACGATGCCGCCCACATAACCGGCGCCCAGGATCAGTTCGGAGACTTCCAAACCGGTATTTCCAAATGGTCTACGATTTAACATACGGCACTCCCAATATTCACTTTGCCCCGAAGCCGCCATAAGGTAGGCATCCCACAACCGGCGTTGTCAAGAATAGGAACGGAATTATGCGGGATTTCCAGAGCCGCGCGGCCGTTGTGCGCGGAACGGCCGGCGGTATCGGCCTGGCCATGACCCAGGAACGTTTCGACGGCCCGGGCGCCTAGGGAGGAGATGGTGAGCGGACCCTTGCGCGTCGCCGTTGTCGGCGTTGGCCATTTCGGCCGCCTGCATGCCTTGAAATATGCCGCGATGGAGGATGTGGAGCTGGTCGCGGTGGTCGACCGGGACGCCGAACGCGGCGCCGAGATCGCCGCCCTGCACGGCTGCCGGGCCCTGACCGGATATTCGGACCTGGCCGGCATGGTCGATGCGGCCTCCGTCACCGTGCCGACCAGCCTGCATCACCAGGTGGGCCATGAGCTGTTGGAAATGGGCATCCATTTGTTGGTGGAAAAACCGATCACCGAGACCGTGGATAGCGCCAATTCCCTGATCGCCACCGCCCAGGCCAGGGGCCTGACCTTGCAGGTGGGTCATCTGGAACGTTTCTCGCCGGCCTATTTCGCCCTTGCCGAACGGGTTGAAAAACCGCTGTTCATAGAGGCCAACCGCATCGCGCCGTTCAATCCCCGGGCCACGGACGTCAATGTGGTGCTGGATTTGATGATCCATGACATCGACCTGATTACCGCCCTGGTCGGCGCGCCCTTGATCTCGGTCGATGCGGTGGGCGCGGCGGTGGTTTCCCAGGCCGAGGATATCGTTTCCGCCCGCCTGGGCTTCGCCTCGGGCTGCGCCGCCAATCTGACCGCCAGCCGGGTGTCGCTGAAGACCGAACGCAGCATGCGGATTTTCCAGCCCGACTCCTATCTGGTGGCCGATCTGGCCCAGCGCAAGGTCACCGTGCGGCGCAGGGGCGAGGGCGAGATGTTTCCCGGCATCCCCAATATCGAGACGGAGGAGTTCAGTTTCGGGGAAGCGGATGCCTTGGCCGGGGAAATTGCCGCCTTCGTCCATTGCGTGCGGCACCGGGAGACCCCGGCCGTCGGTGGCGAGGCCGGCCGCGACGCCGTACAGACCGCCCTGATGATCACCGACAGCCTGCGGGCCCACCGCCACCTGTTGGAACGGAGCGGGGTTATTTAGGCCCGCCCGACCGGGTTCGATTTCTGAAATTCTTTAAGTCCGGTACTCCGGCTCTTCCCGGTCCAAAATCCGGCGCAGGGCGGTGAAGTGGCGGTCGGCCACCCTGGGCCGTTCCGTGCCCATTTGTTCGCGCACCTGGTCGCGGACCTGCTGGGAAATGGTGCGCAGCTTGCCGCCCGTCGAGCGCGCCAGAATTTGGAACCGGGCCGCCCGTTCCAGGTAATAGAGATCGGTGAAGGTCTCGGCCACGCTGGGGCCCACGGCCAAGACCCCGTGGCTGGCCATCAACAGCAGGCTGCAATTGCCGATTTTCCGGGCCAGGCGGTCGCCCTCCTCCCCATCCAGGGCCAGACCTTCATAGTCATCGTCGTAGGCAATGCGTTCATCGAACATCAGGGCGTTCTGTTCGCACATCGCCAGGCGTCCGCCCTCCAACAGGGTCAGGGCGGTCGCATGGGGCTGGTGGGTATGCATGGCCACGGTGGCCGCCGGACAGCCCAGATGCACCCGGCTGTGGATATGGAAGGCGGTCTCCTCGACCTCGTTCGCCCCCTCCAGCACCTCGCCCTCGGCATTGCAAAGCACCAGCGAGGAGGCGGTGATCTCCGACCAGTGCCAGCCGATGGGATTGATCAGAAAGCGGTCGCCCCGCCTGACGCCATCCTCGCCCGGCACCGCCATGGAGAAATGATTATCGACGCCCTCGTTCAGACCGAGACGGGCCGCCCAGCGCAGGGACGCCGCCAAATCGACGCGCATTTGTGCAATATCCAACGCTATCTCCTCTCCACGAATTCTGTTTCAGGCAATGTGCCGCCCCAAGGCGAAAACCGCAACAAACAAGATTAACCGGGCAAGATCAGCCGGGTTTGCGGCCCCAAACCTGCAGCACGCAGATATGGGTCGAGATGGTGTCCGGATCGCGCAAATGCGCCTCGCAGGCGGCAAGGGTTTCGTCCAGTTCCGCCGCCCCGATCATGCCGCGGTCGAGCAGGGCCCGCCGGATGGAGCGCACGGTGTCGGGCAGGTACGCCGCCATATCATCGACGCTGCGCGCGGCGGCCTGACAGGGCCGGATATTGACGTCTTCAAAGCCAATCCGGCGCAACAGCCCGAAGGCGCGCGGACCGGCGGATACATCCCCGACCTCGGCGAAGACCGTGAACAACAGCTCCCGTAAACGGTAAAAGGCATCGTGGGCCGGAAAACAGTCGATGCCGATGCCGATGCCTTCCTGCAAGGCCATGATCCCACCGGGTTTGAGCAGCCGGGCCGCCGCCGCGATCATCGCCTCGTGCTGGCCGACCGTGGTCAAAACGAAACGCAAATGGGCAAAGTCGAAACTTTCCGCCGGCAACTCGTTGGCCAGAATTTCACCCCTTTGGAAACCGACATTGCCGAAATCCCCCGCCAAGCCGTCCAGCCAACGCCGCGCGGCCTCCAGACTGCTTTCCTGTTGATCCAGTCCGATCACCCGGCCCGCTGGCCCGACGCGGCGGCTCAGGCTATCCACGATACCACCCGCCCCGCAGCCCAGTTCGGCGCAACGCCAGCCTTCGCGAATGCCGATGCGGTCCAGCATCACCTCCGCCTCCAGGGCCAAGGCCTCGGCCTGTATGCGCAGGCGGCGAAACTCCTCGGCTCCACCGTGCAAGATGTATTCGGATGAGGACATGATGGCGCTCCTTGATGCGAGGGTTGGCTAAAGAATGTGTAAAACGAATGGCAAATCGCCTAACCCCTGGATATGCTGCGGTCAACAAATTTGGAGTCCGCGAAACCATGAAAATTTCATCCACCATCCGCCGCAACATGCAGGTCAACGGCAGGGGAACCGCGACCATTTTCGGCGAGCGGCAACAAGACTGGCATCAATTCGGCGGCCGTATCGCCCGGCTGGCGGGAGGCCTGTCGAACCTCGGGTTGGAGCGTGGCGACCGGGTCGCGGTTTTGTCCCTGAACAACGACCGCTACATGGAAAGTTATTTCGGGGTACCGTGGGGCGGTTTTGTTCTGGTACCCGTCAATACCCGTCTGGCGCCGCCCGAGATCGTCTACTGGCTGAACGATTCCGGCGCCACGATTTTGATGGTCGACGAGGCCTTCGTCGGCGTGTTGCCGAAAATTCAAGATCAGTTGGAAACCGTCAAACATGTGGTCTTTTTGGGCGACGGCGCGGCACCCGAGGGCATGTTGTCGTTCGAAGGCCTGATCGATGGCACCTCGGCGGCGGTGGCGGCGGATACGGCCAGCGATGACCTGGCGATGCTGTATTATACCGGCGGCACCACCGGCCGCTCCAAGGGCGTGATGTTGAGCCAGCACAACGTGCTCTACAACGCCCTGCAATTCGCCCCAAAGACCGGTTTCCGCGGCCATTCCGTCTATCTGCATGCAGCCCCCATGTTCCACATCGCGGACGGCACCTGCACCTATGCCATTGCGACGTCCGCCGGGGCCTCGGTCATATTGCCGACTTTTGAACCGGAGGCCGCGCTACAGGCGATCCAGGATCATAAGATCACCATCACCCTTTGGGTTCCCACCATGGTCAACATGGCGGTGCATTTTCCCGGCGTCGAGGACTTCGACCTCGCCAGTCTGGCCGATATCATGTACGGCGCCTCGCCGATGCCCGAGGCGGTGGTCCGCCGCGCCATGGAGGTGATGCCCCATACCCGTTTCCACCACGCCTATGGACAGACCGAATCCGCGCCCATCCTGACCATGCTGGAGCCCGACCGTCACATACCCGACAGCGCCACGGGCAAGCTCGGCTCCTGCGGCCAGGCCCTTTTGGGGGTCGAATTGAAAATCGTCGATGCAGACGACAATGAAGTCGCCGCCGGCACGGTGGGCGAACTTTGCGCCCGCGGCGACAACGTCATGCTCGGCTATTGGCGACAGCCCGAGTTAACCGCGCATGCCCTGCGCAATGGCTGGCTGCACACGGGCGATGGCGCCCGCATGGACGAAGAGGGCTTTGTCTTTATCGTCGACCGGGTCAAGGACATGATCATCTCGGGCGGCGAAAACGTCTATTCGGCCGAGGTTGAGGACGCCATCTATCAACATGCGGCCGTGGCCGAATGCGCCGTCATCGGCATCCCGCATGAAAAATGGGGCGAACAGGTGCATGCGATCATTCGCCTGCATGACGGCCAGACTGCAAATGAACAGGAAATCATGGATCATTGCAAAACCCTGATTGCCGTTTTCAAGTGTCCCAGGTCGGTTGAATTCCGCGCCGAGCCTCTGCCGCTTTCGGGCGCGGGAAAAATTCTGAAAACGGAACTGCGCGCGCCCTTCTGGGCCGACGAGGAAAAGGCGGTTCATTGATCCAATTTCCTTGATGTTAATGGATCGTTAACCGCGTTTTGACACCATGCCATCATGCCGCATTGTTTCGCGGCCATGACGCACCTCGCCGTGGGCACCGGCAAGGTGGTGGCGGGAGAACGGCTCAGGTGGTTGGGGAAAACGAAATTGTAACCGAAGGTGCCGGCCCGGCGGGTTCCCGTCAACTTGAAGACTGGAAAATATCCCGGCCGGAAAACCCATTTTGGCGAAGCAAGCGGCAATTAGCCCTTGCCGCCGTCATGGTCGCGGTGGTCCTTTCCGCGGCGGCATCATCCCTGATCGTGCTTTATCGCGCCGAATTGGACAGTCATTCTAAATTATTGCTTGAACTGGCCGTCAGCGAGGCGCGGCTGATCGAAGCGGTGATCGCCGCGCGCACCGGGGATATTGGACCCAATGCCATGCCCGCGGCCAGTTTGGCCGACTTGGCCGACCGCCTGGACCGCGATCTGCCGATGGCCGGGTTTGGCGAGAGCGGCGAATTCATCCTGGCGCGGCGCGAGGGCGATCAAATCATCCTGTCGCGGCGCGGCGATCCATTTTTGCCCGGTTCAAAACTGGCGGCCGCCAGGCAAGCCAATCTCGCCGTCCCCGCCCGCCGCGGTTTGTCGGGACGCTCCGGGACCGTTACCGTGTTGGACGATGTCGGCGTGCAAATCCTGGCGGCGCATGAACCGGTGCCCGGCCATGAATTGGCGGTCATAGCGAAAATCGACCTGGCCGAGGTTCAGGGCCCGTTCCTGCTGGCCGCCATCCTGACTTCGGCCGGCGTTGCCGTGTTCCTGATTTTGGTGGTCGGCTGCTGGCGCTATATCAACCTGAGCATGCGGCACCGGGAACATGCCGCCGACGCATTGCGCCGCAGTCAGAACCGGCTGGCGCGCGCGCAGCGGATCGCCCGGCTGGGCGGTTGGCAATATAACTTCCGGACGCAGGAGTTCAACGCCACCGACGAGACCTACCGTCTTTTTGGCGTGTCCCGCCGCGACATCAAGAATACCTTCGACGGAACGGAAAAATTTATCCACCCCGAAGACCTGGAGGCAACGCGGGAGGTCCGCGCGGCCTCGATCGAAAGCGGCCTCGATTATGAAATTGATTATCGTATCGTGCTTCAGGATGGGGAAATCCGCCACATACGCGAACAGGGCGCCTTTGATTTCGATGCCAAGGGTGTCCGAATACGTCTTTCGGGCACCGTGCATGATGTCACCGCAGATCGGCGGACGGAGGAGCGGCTGCGCCGGCAAGCCCTGATTTTTGATCAAATTCATGACGCCGTCATCTTCACAGATGTCGAAGGCAAAATCATGAGTTGGAACAAGGGCGCCGAACGTCAGTCGGGCTATAGCGCCGAAGATATGATCGGAAACAGCATCGCCATATGCGTCGCGCCCCAGGAGCGGGAACGTTTCGAAATTGAGCTCGCCCCCTTGCCCTATCGGGACGGCAACGCCGAATTTGATATCTGGCTGTGTCATCGCGACGGCAGCCATTATCGGGGCAATCTCCTGCATTTTGGACATCACCGAGACGTTCCGTACCGAACAGGCCCTGATCGAGGCGAAGCACCAGGCCGAGACCGCCAATCGGTCGAAGTCGGAGTTTCTGGCAAATATGAGCCATGAATTACGCACGCCGTTGAACGCGATCCTGGGCTTTTCGCAGATCATGATGGCCGGCATGCTGCCCAAGGATGATTTGGACAAGGTTGGCGAATATGCCACGGATATCTTCGACAGCGGCAGCCACCTGCTGGATGTGATCAATGACCTACTGGATTTGGCCAAGATCGAAGCCGGCCATATGGATCTGGAAGCCCAGACGGTCGATATCCACGAACTTACCGCGGCCAGCTTGCGTCAGGTAAGGGGCCGGGCCGATCATGCCGGTTTGAAATTGAAGGGCACGGTGGAAAAGGATATGCCGTTGTTGTGGGCCGACGAGCGGAAATTGAAGCAAGTGATTTTGAACTTGCTGTCGAACGCCGTCAAATTTACGCCCTGGGGCGGTGAAATTGAAGTCACCGCGGGCATGCGCAACAACGGCCAGGTGGAATTGACGGTGCGCGATACCGGCCAGGGCATGACCGAGGCGGAGGTCATGCTATCCCTGCAACCCTTTGGCCAGGCCGGCGATACCATGACCCGCGATCACGAAGGCACGGGCTTGGGGCTGCCCCTGTCACGGTCTCTGTGCAGGCTGCATGGTGGCGAATTGCAAATTGAAAGCACCAAGGGGGCCGGCACGACTGTTTCGGTTCAATTGCCAAGTTCTTGCGTCCTCGCCGCTTCCGGCCCCGGCTTCGCGCCCCATGACCGCGCCAATGACTTTGTGGCGGCACAATAGTCCGCGTCATCCACCATTGCTGATTTCCACCGAATTTTGTTCCGGATCACGGAAATAGACCGTGCTTATGGTATCGCGGCGCGCCGGCGCAAAATATCCCTCACCATGAACGGGACTCGTCCCCGGAATGTCGCGCCTTGTTTCGCCGATGGGTACAGCTAATTCCGACACCTTTGCCCTGAATAAGAAAAGAGGCGCCCCGGCGGCATGCCAGGGCGCCCCAACCGGGCCGTTAGCGGGGCCTGCTGTCGGCCAAGTCGTTGCTCGTTTGGATCGATAGCGGTTTCAATGGAATCAAATTTTCGTAAGAAATACTATCCCAAATCCTGCAACTGAGTGTGTCTGAAACAGGTCTTGGAAAAAGGAATAGCCATATTTTATTGGATTAACAACAGAGACTTTCTATATGGTATTTAAGAATTTCTAAATTGAACCGGACTGGAGACTGAATTGGCCCGCCGCCTGCCGCCCCTGAATGGCTTGCGCGCGTTTGAAACCGCGGCGCGGCATTTGAGCATCTCCGCCGCCGCCGCCGAATTGAATGTCACGCCGGCCGCCGTCAGCCAGCAGATCAAGGGCCTGGAAGGACAGTTGGGCCTGAACCTGTTCCGCCGCATGAACCGCGCCCTGGCCCTGACCGAACATGGGCGCCTGCTGTTGCCGGGATTGAGCGATGGTTTCGACCAACTGGACCGGGCCGTGGCCGAGGTGCGCCAGGCCCAGGCCGGGGGGCCGTTGAATTTATCCACCTCGCCCTCCTTCGCCGCGAAATGGCTGATCCCCCGCCTGGACCGCTTTCAAGCCGCCCATCCGGAGATCGAGGTGCGCATCACCGCCAGCATGGACCTGGTCGATTTCCGCCGCGACGAAGTGGATTGCGCCGTGCGCTTTGGCCGGGGCCGCTACGACGGCGTGGAAGCAATCTGGCTTTTGGGCGAGGAAGTCTTTCCCGTGTGCAGCCCCGAACTGCTGGAAGGGCCGCAAGGCCTGCGGAGCCTGGACCAATTGCGCCACCACCGCCTGCTGCACGACGGCACGCCCATGATGGATGATGTCACGCCCGATTGGCGCATGTGGCTGCAGGCCGCCCGCGTCGAAAATGTGGATGCCAGCCACGGCATGACCCTGACGCCGTGGACCATGGTGGTGCAGGCCGCGATCGAGGGGCAGGGCGTGGCCCTGGGCCGGCGCGCCCTGGTCGCCGGCGACCTGGCGGCGGGGCGCCTGGTGCGGCCGTTCGATCTGGGCCTGCCGCTGCCCTTCTCTCACTGGCTGGTCTACCCTCCCGGCGCCGAACGCCGGCCCAAGGTCCGCGCCTTCCGCGACTGGCTGGTGTCGGAGGCCGAGGAAGCGCGGGAGGAGGCCGAGTCGGCATGGGCGGCAACGTGACCGGCGGGAGCTATTATCCTGGCCCTGGGCCGCAGGCGATCCGGGGTCCAAGCGAGACAATACGTCGCCGCGATTAGAAGCAACAAAAATTCCCTGCCGGCGGGCGCATCCAGACCCTATGGTCAGGAGGATACCGTATCCCCGCCGGCGTGTCTCACGTCCAACAGCCCCGCATCGCAGGCCTTGATTTGCAGGGCCAGAAATTTTGAATAAATCCGTACGTGGGGCAGTCCGCCGGCGGTGAACCACAGACCGGGCTGGGCGGTCCGACGCCACATGTTGGCCAACTCGCCGCCCGCATCGAAGCCCCAGACGGGGCCGATGCGGTCGGCGACCCCGTCGCCCAGGGTGGCGCGGACGACCTCTTGCTGGTTCTTGTAGCCGGTCGCGGTGACCAACAGATCGGCCCGCGCGATGGAACCGTCCTTCAGGCGCGCGCCTTCCGCCACGAATTGTTCGATGTCGTGATATTGCAGCAGGCCAATCTCGCCGTCGACGATCAATTCGGAACAGCCCACGTTCAGACAATAGCCGCCGCCTTGGCGCAGATATTTCATCTGAAAGCCGGTGTTGTCGGGCGGCCCGATATCGTGGCGGAAGCCGCGCGCCGAGAGGCCATCAAGCAGTTCCTTGTCGTGCGCCTGCATGGCCAGGGCCGACAACTTGTAACCCTGGATCAGGACCGGGTAGGGCGAAGCCGTGGCGAGTAGGTCGCAGTCCTCCAAGGATGGCCCCTCATCATACAGGGCGTAGACTTTCTGTGCTTCGTCCAGGCTGACGATCAGGGATGTGCCGCGCTGGATCATGGTCACGTCGGCGCCGCCGGCATGCAGGTCCTGGGCCACGTCGTGGCCGCTGTTGCCCGTGCCGAGGACCAGGGCCTTGCGCCCCTTCCATTCCGCCCCGTCGGTGTAGGCGCCCGAATGCATGACCGTGCCGGCGAAATCCTCCAGGCCGGGCAGCTCGGGATGGATCGGAATGCCGCTGACCCCGGTGGCGAAGACCACGTGGCGGGGCCGTATGGACCGCTCCGAGCCGTCCGTCCGGGCCAGGGTGATATCCCATCGTTGGGTTCGTTCGTCATAGCCGCCGCCGCCCAGTTCCATCCCGGTCCAGATGTTCAGTTCCATCGCGTCGGCATAGGATTCGAACCAATTGGCCAGTTTGTCCTTCGGAATATAGACCGGCCAGTTCGGCGGGAACGGCATGTAGGGCATATGATTGACGTGGACCTGATTGTGCAGGGTCAGGGCATGATAGCGCTTGCGCCAGGCATCGCCGATCCGCGCATGGCGGTCGATGACAAGGGTATCGACGCCAAGCTGTCCGAGACAGGCGGCGATGCCCAGGCCGGCCTGACCGCCGCCAACGACCAGCACATCCGGTTCGTGGTTTTCGTAAGCCTGGGCCGTCTGGCGCAGATCCGCCCAGTTCTCGCCGCCGAATTCCCGTGAATAACTTTCGCCGTCGGGGCGGTGGGCGCCGGTGCGTTCCTCCTGCCCCCTAATTTCGTCCAAAGCCGTCAACAGCACCCAGGCGCGCCATTCACCCCCCGCGCCCAGGTCCTCGACAAGACGGAGAACACCGCTGGCCGGCCCGGTGGCGGTCTCGAAGGCGGTGATCGCTTCAATACATTCGGTGCCGGCGCGGGTCACTAGGCGTGGCGGCGTCCGCCGCGTTGGGATATGGAAGCCCCTCGGCCGCGTGGCGCCCAGGGTCCGCCGCAACCCCTCCGCGATATCCGCGGCGCCGGTCTCGGTCTGGATATGCCAGGTGAACGCCAACAGATCGCGCCAATGGCCATCGGGCAGAAATAATTTAGCCGCCCCATCCGGATCATTCCGCCGTAGCGCGTCCTCGAACCCTTCAAGCCAATCGGCCGTAATATCGGCAAGCGTCATTTCAGCCGGTTCGGTCGCTAAAACCATGTTGATACCTCTGTACAAACTCGGGCCCGGAATTCGTGTCGCGGCGCGCCATTCCTCAAACCGGCATTTCTCCAATAGCTTTCAAAATAGCCTCCAAGGACCGGCCGGCGCAACCGGGTGTCATGGATTTTGGCGAACCAGGGATTTATCGCGCGATTTTATCGTAAACATCTGAAAAACCTCGCCGCTCGGGCGTTGCGCTGGAGGGGCAACGGGTTTAGGTTCCGTCAAGCCTAAAATTGAACGTTTCCCCGCTCTTGAAAGGACCCGGTATCATGCCCTTCCTTGCAGACTCTCTTGCGCGCGTGCAGTCGTCGCCCACCATGGCGATGACCGACAAGGCCCGCGAATTGAAAGAAGCGGGCAATGATATCGTCTCGCTCAGCTCCGGGGAGCCGGATTTCGATACCCCCGATAACATCAAGGCGGCCGCCATCAAGGCGATCCAGGACGGCGACACAAAATATACCGCCGTGCCCGGCACCATGGCGCTGAGAAAGGCCATCTCGGCCAAGTTCAAGCGCGATAATGGCCTGGATTACAGCCCCGAACAGATCATCGTCAGCACCGGCGGCAAACAGGTGCTGTACAATGCCCTGCTGTCCACCATCAACCCTGGCGATGAGGTCGTGATCCCCGCGCCCTATTGGGTCTCCTACCCCGACATGGTGCATCTCGCGGGCGGCACGCCGGTGATCGTCGATGTCACCGCCGCGACCTCGTTCCGCATGAAGGCGGAGGACCTGGAAGCGGCCATTACGCCGAAGACCAAATGGCTGATCTTCAACTCCCCCTCCAACCCCTCGGGCGCGGCCTATAGCCGTGACGAGTTGAAGGCCCTGACGGACGTGCTCATGCGGCATCCCGGGGTCTGGGTGATGACGGACGATATGTACGAGCATCTGGTCTATGACAATTTCAACTTCGCCACCCCGGCCGAGGTGGAACCCGGCCTGTATGACCGGACCCTGACCGTCAACGGCGTGTCCAAGGCCTATTGCATGACCGGCTGGCGTATCGGCTATGCCGGCGGACCGCTGCAACTGATCAAGGCCATGTCGAAGCTGCAATCGCAAAGCACCTCGAACCCATCCTCGATTTCTCAGGCCGCCGCCGTCGAGGCGCTGAACGGGCCGCAGGATTTCATTGCCGAACATAACGAAATCTTCAAGGGGCGGCGGGATCTGGTGGTCGGCATGTTGAACCAGGCCAGCGGCCTGGACTGTCTGACCCCCGACGGCGCGTTCTATGTTTATCCGTCATGCGCGGGCTGCATGGACAAGACCACGCCGGATGGCAAAAAACTGGAAACAGATCTGGACTTCTCCACCGCCTTGCTGGAGGCCGAGGGGGTGGCCGTGGTGCATGGGCAAGCCTTTGGCCTGTCGCCGCATTTTCGGATTTCCTATGCCACCTCGACGGAGGCCTTGGAAGACGCCTGCCAGCGCATCCAGCGCTTTTGCGCCTCGTTGAAATAGAACCTGGAGTTCACGGCAATGAAAATCGCGGTCATGGGGGCGGGCGGCATTGGCGGCTATTACGGCGGCCGGCTGGCGGCGGCGGGCGCCGACGTTGGCTTCATCGCCCGGGGCGCCCACCTGGCGGCCATGCAAAAGAACGGCCTGAAAATCATCTCGCCCCTGGGGGATGAGCATATCCCCGTTGTCACGGCGACGGACGATCCCGCCACCATCGGCCCGGTGGATATCGTCATGTTCTGCGTCAAGCTCTACGACGTGGATCAGGCCTGTGAGCTGATCCGGCCGCTAATCGGACCCGATACGGCGGTCATTTCGTTTCTCAACGGCATCGATTCCGAAGACCGCATGCAAGCCATCCTGGGCGGCAATTGCGTGGTCGGCGGCACGGCGCAGATACCGTCGAATGTTATCGAACCCGGGGTGATCGAGCATAAGGCGCCCCTGGCGGCGTTGGAGTTCGGCGAACTGGACGGCAGCGACAGCGAGCGGCTGCGGGCGTTTTACAAAGTCTGCACGGACGCCGGCATTCAGACTTTCCTGGTTGAAAATATCGAGACCGCGATCTGGCTGAAATTTGCCATCCTGGTGCCCTTTGCCACGGCTTGCTGCCTGACCCGCCTGCCCGGCAAAATCCTGATCGAAGAGCCGGTGGTGCAGGAGATCGCCGTCGGCGCCATGAAGGAAATTATCGCCCTGGCCGGCGCCAAGGGCGTGCAATTGCCCCCGGACGCCTTGGAAAGCCGCATGGCGATGCTGGACAATTTCGCCAACGCCATGCCCTCCATGCTGGTCGACCTGCTGGCCGGAAAACGCATCGAATTGGAAGGTTTGCACGGCGCCGTGGTTCGGATGGCCAAGGAACTGAAGGTTCCCGTGCCGGTCCATCAGGTGGCCTATGCCGCCCTGAAGCCTTATGTAAATGGCCCGCCCGGCGAATAATTCCGCATTATTCCCTCTTCGACCGAAAATTCTTGCGAATCCGCTTGCGCCGGCCCCCCGCCCGTTGATTAAATCGGCATCTGAGGGAATGACCAAGGCCGCGCGGAGAAATTTCCAAGAATGGCGCCCCGTCAGACCATGGGACGGAAAATATAGATAGGGAAGCAAGATGACCAACAGCATACCAAATGGCCCCCGCAGCATTGCTATCATCGGGCCTTATCTGTCTGGCAAGACCACCCTGCTTGAAGGTCTGTTGCATACCTCCGGCGCCATCGGGCGCAAGGGCACGGTGGGCGAGGGCAACACGGTCGGCGACAGCGCCGCCGAAGCCCGCAACCGCAATATGAGCACGGAATTGAACGTCGCGTCCGCCACGTTCATGGATAGCGAGTTGACCTTCCTCGACTGCCCCGGTTCGATTGAGCTGCTGCAGGAAAGCCTCTTCGTGCTGCCGGGGGTGGACGCCGCCGTCGTGGTTTGCGAACCCGACGGCGACAAGGCCCAGGCCCTGGCCCCCCTGCTGCACAGACTGGCCGAGGCCGGCATCCCACACATGCTGTTCGTGAACAAGATCGACAAGGCGACCATCACCGTGCAGGCGTTGTTGGACGCGCTGCAGCCGATCTCGTCCAAACCCTTGGTGTTGCGTCATATCCCGGTGCAGGAGGGCGAGGACATTACAGGCTATATCGATCTGGCTTCCGAGCGGGCCTATCACTATCAGGCCGGCCAGGCGTCCGAGGTGGTGGAACTGCCCGGTTCCGAAGCGGATGCCTTTGGCGAGGCGCGCTATGGCATGCTGGAAGCCTTGGCGGACTTCGATGACGACCTGATGGAGAAGGTGCTGGAAGACATCACGCCCGAAAAGGACGAGGTCTACGCCAACCTGACCAAGGATTTTCAGGACGGCGACATCGTTCCGGTATTTTTGGGCGCGGCCGAACAGGGCGGCGGCATCTTTCGCCTGCTGAAGGCATTGCGCCACGAAGTTCCCAGCGCCGCCGCGGCAGCCGCCCGCGCCGTGGCCGATGGCGCCACCGCCAACGTGGCTCAGGTTCTAAAGACCTTTCACACACAGCATGGCGGCAAGGTTTCCATCGTCCGGGTCTGGGCCGGTGAGTTGAAGGAGGGCATGAGCCTGAATGGACAGCGGGTTTCCGGCCTGTTTCGCATGATGGGTCATGAACAGAAAAAAATCCCATCCGCCAAGGCCGGCGAAGTGATCGGTCTGGGCCGCATGGAGGGCGTCGTGACCGGCGACACCCTATCTGACGGCGATACCGAGAGCCTGCCCAAACCGGATATTCTGCCCCCGGTCTATGCCTTGACCATCGCCGCCGCCCATCGCGACGACGAGGTGAAATTATCCTCCGCGCTGGCCAAGGTGCGGGACGAGGATCCCTCGATGTCCGTCGGCCATGACGCGGCCACCCATCAACTGGTCATGCGCGGCCAGGGCGATATCCATTTGAAGATCACCATGGACCGGCTGTTGGGAAAATACGGCCTGGAAGTGACCTCGGACCGGCCGAGAGTGCCCTATATGGAAGCCATCCGTAAGAGCATCGAACAACATGGCCGCCATAAGAAACAATCGGGCGGCCATGGCCAATTCGGCGATGTGCATCTGGCCATCAAACCCCTGCCCCGGGGCTCGGGCTTTCAGTTCGTGGACAAGATCGTTGGCGGCGCCATCCCGCGGCAATACATTCCGGCGGTCGAGGCCGGGGTGAAGGAATATTTGGTCAAGGGGCCCTTGGGCTTTCCGGTCGTGGATGTCTCGGTGACCGCCTTCGATGGTCAGTATCATGCGGTCGATTCATCGGAAATCGCCTTTAAAACCGCCGCCCGCATCGCCATGAACGAAGGCATGAAGCAGTGCAACCCGGTTCTGTTGGAGCCGATTTTGCAAGTTGATATCGCCGCGCCGTCCGAACATACGCCGAAAATCAACGCCATCGTCTCCGGCCGCCGGGGCCAGATCCTGGGCTTTGACACGCGCCATGGCTGGACCGGCTGGGATGTGGTCTCGGCCCATATGCCGCAGTCCGAACTGCACGATCTGATCATCGAACTGCGTTCCGCGACGCAAGGGACGGGCAGCTATACCGCCACCTTCGAACGGTTGCAGGAATTGACCGGCCGCCTGGCCGACGACGTGGTCAGCGCCCACAACGAAGAGGCCGCGGCCTGATACCGGGAGACATCGCCTTGGAACAATCAACGGCCGCGGCGGCGGCGGAACTGCTGGCGCAAGCACGCCGGGATCATCAGACCATCGAGGGTCTGCCCAGCCACCTGCAACCGCAAAGCCTCGACGACGCCTATCAAATTCAGGACGCCTTGATCCCGCTGATCGAGAAGCTCTCGAACGGCCGGCGCGCGGGCTACAAGGCCGGCGCCACGACGGAAGCCGTACAACGGCTTTTCGGCCTGGACGCACCCTTCCGCGGTATCCTGGTATCCTCCTATATGCTCGAAAGCGGCGCCGAAATCGCGGCGGAAGATTGCAAGTTTCGTCTGCTGGAAGCCGAGATCGCCTTCCGCATGGCCGAGGATCTGCCCAAGGCGGCGGCGCCCTATGATCCGGACGGCGTGCGGGCGGCCGTCGGCGGCGTGATGATTTCAATCGAATTGGTGAATCTGCGTTATACCTCGGGCATGCAGGTGGGCGGCCTGCAGGTCATCGCCGACAATTCCGCCGCCAGCCATTGGATCGCCGGCGCGGAGATCGCCGATCCGGATGCGATTGACTTTGACGACTGGCCCGTCAAACTGCTCATCAACGGCGAAGTCGCGGCGGAAGGCAACACCGCCAATGTCCTGGGCAATCCGTATAATTCTCTGACCTGGCTGGCCAATACCCTGTGCGCCCAGGGCGGCGGCCTGCAAGCCGGCGACATTGTCACGGCTGGCTCCTGCATCGTCCCGACACCGGCGCCGGCGGGCGCCGAGGCGGTGGCGGATTTTGGCGCCCTGGGGCAGGTCACGGTTAAATTCGCGGCCTAAAATCATGGATGATGGGCAGACGGAACGTGCCGCCGCGCTGTTGCTGCGGGCATGGCGCGATCACGAACGTATTGCCGCCCTGCCCGACGACTGCCGGCCTGGGGACGAGGCGGCGGCTTACGCGGTCCAGGACCGTTTCGTCGCCGGCATGATGGCGGAAAAGGGCGGCGGCATTATCGGCTATAAGGCCGGTTGCACGAATGTGACGGCGCAACGGCAATTGGGCTTGTCATCGCCCTTCGCCGGTCCGCTGCTGTCCGCCTTCGTCATGCCAAGCCCGGCGGAAATCTCGGCCGACGACGGCTTCATGCGCATGATCGAGGCGGAGATCGGCTTTCGCCTGGGCCGGGACCTGACCGACACCGGCACGCCCTATACCGCCGCGACGGTCCGCCCGGCCCTGGCCGCCGCCTTTGGCGCCATCGAGGTGGTGGATTCCCGTTACGAAGACTGGACCTCCGCCGGGGGACCGCAACTGATCGCCGATAATGTTTGCACCGGATTTTGGGTCCATGGCGAGGAATCGACAAATTTCGCCAATATCGACATGGCGGACCACGCGGTTCAGGTTCGGCGCAATGGCGTTTTGGCGGAGCGAGGCACCAGCGCCAATGTCTTGGGCAATCCCCTGAACGTCGCGGCCTGGCTGGCCAACCATCTGATCGAGCGGGGAAGCAGCCTGAAATCTGGGCAACTCATTACCACGGGCACCATGATTGCCGTAAATGGGGCCGAAAAAGGTGATAGAATTCAGGCGGATTTCGGCCCCTTGGGCACGGTCGAGGTTTCGTTTATCTGAACTCGATCACGGAGGCGCTCACGGGAGATTGAGGCGACGGCGCCTTGTAGTGGGGTATAACCATCCAAATATCGCATATGGGGACTTTAGACGGAGATAGGGGCCGATCATGTTGATCAAATCACCGCCATCCTGGCAAATGCCGGAACGCGAAGCCACGCCGGAGCATGTCTTTCTCAACCGCCGGCATTTCCTGGGCGCCCTTGGCATGGGCACCACCGCTTTGATTGGCGGTAACGCGTTTGCCGCGAAGGAAGCAGATCCGACGGCGGACCTTTATCCGGCGAAACGCAATGAAAGCTATAAGCTCGACCGGCCGCTGACGGAGGAAAAAGACGCCGCCTCGTACAACAATTTCTATGAATTCGGTTCTCACAAGCGCATCGCCCGCGAGGCCCGGGCCTTGAAGATCAGGCCCTGGACGGTGTCCTTCGAAGGCATGGTCGAAAAAGAGCGCCAGGTCGATATCGACACCTTGATCCGCGCCATGCCCCTCGAAGAGCGGCTGTACCGCATGCGCTGTGTCGAGGCCTGGTCCATGGCCGTGCCCTGGTCGGGCTTCGCCATGGCGGAACTGGTAAAATATGCCAGGCCGCTATCCGGCGCCAAATATGTGGTCATGCAGACCTTCCTGGACAAGGACATGGCCAGCGGCCAGAAGCAGGTCTGGTACCCCTGGCCCTACACGGAAGGGCTGACCATGGCGGAGGCGACCAACGAGTTGGCCTTCATGGTGACCGGCGTTTACGGCAAGCCGTTGCGCAAACAGTTCGGCGCCCCCCTGCGCTTGGCGACGCCCTGGAAATATGGCTTCAAGTCCATCAAATCCATTGTCCGGTTTGAATTCACCGACAAGCGCCCGACGACTTTTTGGGAACAGATCCAGGCGGCTGAATACGGTTTCTGGGCCAACGTCAATCCGGAAGTCCCCCACCCGAGGTGGAGCCAGGCCAGCGAGCGCATCCTGGGCTCCAACAAGCGGGTGCCGACCTTGAAATTCAATGGTTACGGCGAACAGGTCGCCCATATGTACAAAGACCTGAAGGGCGAAAAACTGTTCATGTAGTCCATGTCGCATGAGTTGGTGATTTTCGACTGTGACGGGGTTCTGGTCGATAGCGAACCCCTGGCCAACCGCGTTTTGTCGGATTGTTTCCAGGCGGCGGGCTTTCCCATAACCTATGACGTCTGCGTCGCGGAAATGATCGGCCTGCCCTTGCGCCGCTGCTTTGAATTGGCGGAGGAATGGCATGGCAGGGCGGTGCCGGAGGGATTTTTCGACATTGTACAGGAGCGGACTTACCGGGCCATCCGTGACGAACTGCGGCCCATCCCCGGCGTCCGCGCGGCGATCGAGGCAATCCCCCTGCCGCGCTGCGTCGCCTCGTCCTCGGAACTGGACAAGATCGCCCTGTCCCTGAGCCGGACCGGACTGGCGCCGCTGTTTGGCGACAAACTGTTTTCGGCCCAGCAGGTTGCGCGGGGCAAACCATTCCCTGATCTGTTTCTATTCGCCGCCCGGAAAATGGGCATCCAACCTAAGGCGTGCATCGTCATCGAAGACAGTTTTTACGGCGCCCGCGCCGCCCGCGCCGCGGGAATGGATGTTCTGGGTTATACCGGCAGCGGCTTCGCCAAAAAATTGGCGGATGAAGGCGCCCGGATATTTGATAACATGGCGGACCTACCCGGTCTTCTGGGCTTCACCCCGTAGCCGGAACAAACATATAGGAAGCCGTCATGAGCGAGAACAATCTGCCCCTGAAGGGCATCAGAGTCCTGGATCTGACCCACGCCCGCGCCGGCCCCACCGCCGTGCGGCAATTGGCGGATTGGGGCGCCGACGCCATCAAGATCGAGATACCGGCGGATCCCGATGCCGGCCAAGGTTTGGGTGGGGCGCGCCATGGCCCGGATTTTTTGAACCTGCACCGCAACAAACGCGGCATGACCATTAACCTGAAACAACCCGAGGGCCTGGAGATATTCATGGCCCTGGCCAAAGACGCCGATGTCATTGTCGAGAATTTCCGGGCGGCGGTGAAACACCGTCTGGGCGTCGATTATGAAAGCGTCCGCGCCATCAATCCAGGCATCATCTATGGTTCAATTTCGGGTTTCGGGCAAACCGGTCCCATTTCCAAACGGGCCGGCGTCGATCAGATCGCCCAGGGCATGGGCGGTCTGATGTCGATCACCGGACTGCCCGGACAGGGCCCGGTGCGGGTCGGCATTCCCATCGCCGATCTGACCGCGGGTATGTATCTGGCCCAGGGTATCCTGCTGGCCATGATCGAACGCAGCCGCTCGGGCCTAGGCCAATGGGTCCACACTTCTTTGCTGGAAGCGCAGATTTCGATGCTGGATTTCCAGGCCGCCCGCTGGCTGATCGACGGCGACGTTCCCGGCCAGGCCGGCAACGACCATCCCACCGGCATTCCCATGGGCGCCTTCAAGACCGCCGACGGCGCGGTCAATATCGCCGCCGCCGGCGGCCGCCTGTGGACGCGTTTTCTCGAGGTCGCGGGCGCCCCCGAACTGGCCGAACATCCCGACTATATCACCGCCCCCCTGCGCTCGAAAAACCGCGCCGCGCTCAACCAAGTGATCGGCGAAATCATGGCCAAACGCACCAGCCAGGACTGGATCGAGGCCCTCGGCGAGGCCGGCGTGCCGTGCGGGCCCATCAACAACATTGATCAGACCTTCGCCGAGCCCCAGGTCCAGCATCTGGGCATCGCCCAGCACATGCATCACCCGGTCAAGGGCACCGTCGAGGTCGTCGGACAGCCCGTGCATCTGGAACGCACGCCGCAGCCCGCCGAAATCCGGTTGCCGACGCCGGAACTGGGCGCCGACACCGACGAAGTGCTGGCCGAACTGGGCTATAACCAAGCCAGGATCGATGATCTGCGGGCGCGCGGCGTTGTCTGAGGCTCAATCCATGGCCGCCATGGAACGGGGGTCGATCAAGGTCGCGACGGCGGCCCGGCGCTTATGCGCCGCCCGCGCGGAGCGGTGCGCTCTTGCGCACAAGCGTGATGAAAGAGAGTGAAGTCAGATTAATTCAATCTCGAATTGGGCCTCGACCATTTTCATTGTTGTCCGAACCAAGTCTGTTTATCAATGGACCGATTGGCGTTACTATTACCGCTCCAACGGTACCAAGGGCGGGGCCGCGACCATGTCCAAGGACAGCGCGCTGTTGCTGATATTTCTGGCGCCGGCTATTGCGCCATTCGTGCTGGCCTTGCTGCTGGGTGGCGGCCCGGATCGGGCCATGACGGAAAAAAGTAAACCACATTCGGCGAAGACCCCGGACACGCCGCGCCGGTCGGAATGGCCGTTGATCACGGAATTCACCTACCGGCGGGATTATTTCCGGCGCTGGATTCTGGCCTCTTTGCTTGCGGCCGCCGTGCTGTTCGCCGTCGGTTTGACCTTTACGGCCATCGCCGTGCTGTTTCTGCTGCCGCTGCAAGCGGCCCTGATACACCTGCGCTGCCCCGGTTGCGATACGGTCACCACCCTGCGCGGCGTCACCGACGGCCGCCGCTGCCTGAACTGTGATAAACGCCTGCATTATTGAGGTGTTTTCGATATTCATCGAAGCTCCAAGCCGCCCGATGTTCAATCCAAGGCTTGCCGTTCGCCCTTGCGGAAGGGGCCGCGCTCGGACAGGTATTCGATGTTTTGTCCGACTTCCGCCCGTTCGTGTTCGAGGTAGTTGGCCACGGCCTCCCGGAAGCCCGGATCGCGGATGTAGTGGGCGCTGTGGGTCTGGGTTGGCTGATAACCGCGGGCGATCTTGTGCGGGCCTTGGGCGCCGGCCTCGACGCGGGAGAGGCCATGCTGGATGGCGTAATCGATGGCCTGATAATAACAGACCTCGAAATGCAGAAACGGGTGATCCTCGATACAGCCCCAATAACGGCCGAACAGCGCTTCCTCGCCGATCAGATTGAGCGCCCCGGCGATATAGCGGCCATTGCGGCGGCACATGATCAACAAAATCCGCTCCGCCATGCTTTCGGTGATCAGGCTGAAGAATTCCCGGTTCAAATAGGGTTGGCCCCATTTGCGGCTGCCGGTGTCCAGGTAGAACCGGTAGAAGGCATCCCAATGTTCCTCGCGGATATCGCCGCCGCTGAGCCATTCGATCTCGACGCCGGATGCCAGCGCGCCGCGCCGTTCCTTGCGGATGTTCTTGCGCTTTCGCGATGACAGATCGTCCAGGAAGTCGCCAAAACGACCGTAGTCCCGGTTATACCAATGAAATTGCTGATCGGACCGTTTCAAATAGTCCGCATCGTCCAACAGGTCCCATTCGTCCTCGGGCAGGAAATTTACGCTGATGGTGGCGATGTTCAGATGTTCCGCCGCGCTGATCAGGCCCGCCGCCAACTTACGCCGCACCACCACCTTGTCGAGACCCTGGCGCACCAGCAGGCGAGGGCCCGTGGCGGGGGTAAATGGCACCGCCGCCAACAGTTTCGGATAATAGCTCCCGCCAGCCCGTTCGTAGGCGTCGGCCCAGCCGTAATCGAAAATAAACTCACCCCGGCTATGGCTTTTCACGTACAGCGGCACACAGCCGGCGGGCGGGCCGCCATCGGGATCGTCCAGCAACAGATGCACCGGGCCCCAGCCGGTCTTGCCGTGGACGCATTCGCTATCTTCCAGGGCCTTCAGAAAGGCATGGCTGAGGAACGGGTCGGAGGTTCCCGCGCAGGCATCCCAATGCTGGCTGGGGATATCACCGATGGATTGTACGATGCGCGCGGACACGCCGCTGTCTTCCCGCGCGGCCATGTCAGGGACGAAAGCCTTCGAAGATGATGTTGTCCGCATGGGGCGCCAGCCGGTCCATTTGGTCTCTGTCCCTAATTGTAAATGTCAGCAGTGGCTTGCCCGCCGCCCGTACCCGTTTCGATGCCCAATTGGGTAGATCACGCCCATCGTAGACCACAAAATCCGGTTGCGCACCGTCCGCATCGTATAAATACCGCCAGGCCAGCCGCCGCCACCACGGTTTGAAATCAGCCAGACGGCGCACCCCCACATTTTGCCCGCGCGGCCAGTTAGGTTCCCGTACCTTGAACCATGTCAGGGAGCGGGCCTCGAACGAGGTCACGGCGAAGGCCCCCGGATAGGATGCAAGAATTGGCCGCACGGCGGTTTCGATATGGCCGATTGGTCCGGCCAGGCTTTTGATCTCCACGATGACCGGCACTTGCCCGTTGATTAGATCCAACACCGCCACCAGGGTGGGAATGGTCTGTTGGCTTTTGCTCAGCCGTAGTCCGTCTAATTCAGCCGCGTCGGTTTCACGGAGAAAGCCGTCGGCGCCGGTCATCCGGGTCAGCACCAGATCATGGAAAACCATGGCCCGGCCGTCGCGGGAGGTCTGCACATCCAATTCAATGGGATAGCTGGCTTTGATGGCCGCCTCGAACGCGGCCATGGAATTTTCCGGCGCCCCGGCGGTTATGTCATGTAGGCCACGGTGGGCAAACGGACGGGTGGCCAGCCAATCGATGGGCGAATTCATCGCACCTCGAAGACCGCATCGATTTCCACCGCGACATTGAACGGCAGGGCGGCGGCGCCGACCGCGAAGCGCGCATGGCGTCCGGCCTCGCCGAAGACATCGACCATCAGGTCCGAGGCGCCGTTGATGACCTTCGGGTGGTCATGAAAATCACCGGGGCAATTGACAAAGCCTCCCAGTTTGACGCAGCGCACCACACGGTCCAGATCGCCACCACAGGCCGCCTTGATCTGGGCAATGATGTTGAGCGCCACCACGCGGGCCGCGGCCCGTCCCTCTTCGACCGAGAATTCCGCGCCGACCTTGCCGACGAAATTTCGTTCGCCGCCAACCCACGGCACCTGGCCCGAGATGAAGACCTGATTGCCCGTGCGGACGAAGGGTACATAGTTCGCCGCCGGCGCCGGGGCCTCGGGCAAGGTGATATCCAATGCCGCCAACCGTGCTTCCACCTCTCCCGCCATTCCGGCCTCCCATATTCTGAATCTGGATTATTGTAGAAAGTGCAGTTTGTACCTCGCATCGGCGGCCAGGAATACCTATTCTTATGCCAGAACCATGAATGATCTCGGCACAGCAACAGACCCGGCGGCGGGACGGAGGGCGGCATGAACGCAACGCCCGCCGAGGACGGATATTACATGCCGCCCGATTGGGGGCCGCACCAACGTTGCTGGATGGCCTGGCCCTGCCGGCTTGGGGTCTGGGGCGAGGATATGGATCTGGCCTGTCTGGCCACCGCCGCCCTGGCCCGCGCCATCGCCACATACGAACCGGTGACGATGCTGGTGCCGGCGGACCTGATCGCCGCCGCGCGCCTGCAACTGGGCAGTCTGGTGACCATATGGGAAGCGGAATTGAACGATTCCTGGAGCCGGGACACCGCCCCCAGTTTTCTCATCAATGGCGAGGGCGGCATGGCCGGCGCGGTGTTCGATTTCAACGCCTGGGGCAATAAATACCGCGACTATCAGAACGACGCCAAACTGGGCGCGTGGATTTTGAGCGAGCTGGAGTTGCCCTGCTATCACATTCCCATGACGCTCGAAGGCGGCGCGATCCATGTGGATGGCGCGGGTACCTTGATCACGACGGAAGCCGTCGCCTTCAACACAGATCGCAACCCGACCCTGGACAAACGCCAGATCGAGGAACGTCTGGCCATGTATTTCGGCATTCGCAAGGTGATCTGGCTGCCCGACGGCCTGGTTGGCGACCGGGCCGACGGCCAGGTCAACAAGGTGGCGCGGTTTATCGCGCCGGGGCGCCTGATGTGCGCCGTGGCCGTTCACCGCGGCAACCCCAACCATGGCGTCCTGTCGGACAACCTGGCCCGATTGGGTGAAGCGCGCGATGCCCTCGGACGGCCGTTGGAATTGCTGGAACTGCCCCTGCCCGACCCCCTGCAGGGACAGGACGGGCGCTGGCTGAGCCGTTCCTATCTTGACTTCTACCTCGGCACCGGGGCCGTGTACGTGCCCGCCTTCGACGATGCGGCGGACGAAACCGCCGCCCGCCTGATCGGCGCAGCCTTTCCTGGCCGCGAGGTGGTGCAACTGGACATGGCGGATATCGCCCAACGGGGCGGCGCCATCCATTGCATGACACAACAACAGCCAAGGATATCATAGTGCCATCCGCGGATACCCTGTTCGACCGCCTGAAAGCGGCCTGCCGCGATGAGTGGCGGGCCTACACCAGGCATGAATTCCTGCGCCAACTGGCCGCCGGTACCTTGCCCGAGCCCGCCTTCCGCCATTATCTGGGTCAAGATTATCTGTTCCTGATCCATTTCGCCCGCGCCTATGCCCTTGCCGCCTACAAAACCACCAACCTGGCCGAAATGCGCGCGGCGGTGGCCAGCGCCAACGGTATCCTGAATACGGAAATGGCCCTGCACATTGAATATTGCCAAGGCTGGAACCTGGACGAAGCCGCCATGACCGCGCTGCCGGAGGCCAAGGCGACCCTGGCCTATACCCGCTTCGTGCTGGAATGCGGCATGGCGGGCGATAGCCTGGATCTTTACGTCGCCTTGTCCCCCTGTGTCGTGGGTTACGCCGAAATTGGCGCTGCCCTGGCCGCCGGCCCGGCGACTGCGGGGGAAAACAATCCCTACGCCTCCTGGATCGAAATGTATGCCAGCGCCGACTATCAGGCGGTCGCCGCCGAGGCCATAGCCCAACTGGACCGCCTGGCCCAACAACGCCTGACCCCGGCCCGGTTCGAGGCCCTGTCCCGCAGCTTCCGCCAGGCCACCCGACTGGAAGCCGACTTCTGGCACATGGCCCTGACCCTGGCCCCCTGAAACTCTATTATGGCGGCCCTTATTATGGTGACGTAATAATTAATTCGCGAAATTTTTATAATAATACGCAGAAGGAGTCGTCTGTGAAAAACTCTGAAAGCCTTTTCGCGCGTATGGTTTTGGCTGATTTGAAGTATTCATAATTGCAAGAAAGTGCCTGTTTTGCGGTCGTTTCCTTGCGATTTTGATTCACTTTTTAGGCTATTTATGATTCCC
>JAYGEB010000181.1:0-19427 GCA_046582595.1 Alphaproteobacteria bacterium
CGCTACAACCGCGAAACCCTTGAAATTCCGTTCCGCAAAAAGACCATCGCCGATGTGCTGGACATGACCGTGGACGAGGGCGCCGAATTCTTCAAGGCGGTGCCCCTGGTGCGGGACAAGATGATCACCCTGCAACGGGTCGGCCTGGGCTATATCCATGTGGGCCAGCAGGCCACCACCCTGTCGGGTGGCGAGGCGCAACGGGTTAAACTGGCCAAGGAACTGGCCAAACGGGCCACCGGGCGAACCCTGTATATTCTGGACGAGCCGACCACGGGGCTGCATTTCGACGATGTCCGCAAGTTGTTGGAAGTGCTGCATACGCTGGTCGAATCCGGCAATACCATGATCGTGATCGAACATAATCTGGAGGTGATCAAGACCGCCGATTGGGTCATCGATCTGGGCCCCGAGGGCGGCTCGGGCGGCGGCCGCATCGTCGCCGAAGGCACGCCGGAGGCCGTGGCCAAGGTGGCGGAGAGTTATACCGGGCAATATCTGAAGGCGGTATTGGGCCGCAAGGCGGCGTTGCCGGCGCCCAAAAAGGCAAAAGCGACGGCGAAGTCAAAGCCGAAGCCGAAGTCAAAGCCAGGGGCAAAGCGCGATACCGCGCGCCGCGGCCAGGCGGCCGAGGCCTAGGCGGGATGCCGCGGCCCCGGTTGCGCCCGAGCCTGCGCCTGGGCATTGATGTCGGCGGCACCAATACCGATGCCGTTTTGATGGACGGCGATCTTGTGGTCGCCTGGCACAAGGTGGCGACGGGGCCGGATATCACCGATGCCATCGTTGCCGCCGCCGGCGCGGTATTGCAACAAGGCGGCGACGCGTCGGTGGTCAGACTGGCGTCGCGGGAGCCGGTCGGGATCGTGGCGCGGGCGGAACAGGTTTCCGCCGTGATGCTGGGCACCACGCAGTTTACCAATGCCGTCATAGAACGCCGCCGCCTGAACCAGGTGGCCGTGCTGCGCCTGGCCTCGCCCGCCACCACCGCCGTGCCGCCCATGACCGATTGGCCGCCCGACCTGGCGGAAGTGGTGGGGCAAAACCATTACCTTCTGCATGGCGGCCTGGAATTCGACGGCCGGGAAATCTCCGCCCTGGACGAAGGCGAGATCGCCGCCGCCGCCAGGGATATCCGCGCCAAGGGCATTGGCGCCGTCGCCATCACGTCCGTCTTCTCGCCGCTTGATGGGGAAATGGAACGCCGGGCGGAGGCCATATTGCGCCAGGAGCTGCCTGGCGCGGCCATCACCCTGTCGCACCGCATTGGCCGCATTGGCTTGTTGGAGCGGGAGAACGCGGCGATCCTGAATGCCGCCCTGTCCGGCCTGGCGGACCGGGTGCTTGATGCATTCACCAAGGCCATGGGCAAGCTCGGACTGCGGGCGCCATTGTACATTTCCCAGAACGACGGCACCTTGATGACGGCGGCGCATGCGGTCCGCTATCCGGTCCTGACCTTCGCCTCCGGACCGACCAATTCCATGCGCGGCGCGGCGGTGCTGTCGGGCCTGGATGACGCCCTGGTGGTCGATATTGGCGGCACCACCACCGACATCGGCCTGTTGCTGGACGGCTATCCGCGCGAGGCCGCCATGACCGTGGACGTGGGCGGGGTGCGGACCAATTTCCGCATGCCGGATCTATTGGCCCTGGGCCTGGGCGGCGGCAGTCTGGTTCATGATGACGGCGCCCGCATCGGCCCGCAATCCGTGGGCTTTGAGTTGGAACAACGCGCCCTGGTATTCGGCGGCGATAGCGTGACCATGAGCGACATGGCGGTGGCCGCCGGAAATATGTGCCTTGGCGAGCGGGACAGGGTCGCCGGCATCGAATATGCCGCCCTGGCCCTGGCCACGGCCAACGCCATGATCGCGCGGGGGCTGGACCGTGTCCGTCCCAGCGCCGCCACCCTGCCGGTGATCCTGGTCGGCGCCGGCGCGCCATTGCTGGGCGGGCGGACCATCGGCGGCGGCGCGATCGTGCGGCCCGATCATGGCCAGGTCGCCAACGCGATCGGCGCTTCCATCGCCATGGTCGGCGGCGAATGCGACCGCATATTCTCCCTGGACGGCGGCGGCCGCGAGGACGCCGTCGCCGCCGCCAAGTCGGAAGCCGCCGCCAAGGCGCGGGAGGCCGGCGCCGAACCCGCCAGCATCCGTATCGTGGAACTGGACGAAATCCCCCTAAGCTACATGCCCGGCAACGTCACCCGCCTGCGGGCCAAGGCGGTGGGCGATCTGGCGGATGCCGGGATGAGTGTGCGGCCGTGATCAAGATCGGCCTGGATGATCTTGACGACCTGGCCCTGGGCGCGACCTTTTTGGGCACGGGCGGCGGCGGCGATCCTTACATCGCCACCCTGATGACCCGCCGCGCCATCGAAACCCACGGCCCGGTCAGCATGTTGAGCCTGGACGAATTGGCCGACGATGACCTGGTTTTTACCTGCGGCAATCTGGGCGCGCCCACGGTGGCCATTGAAAAAATCATGGGCGCCGATCAACCCCCGGCCGCCGTTCTGGCCCTGGAAAAACATCTGGGCCGCCGGGCCGATGCCTTGATGGCATTCGAGGCGGGGGGCTCCAACTCCATGATGCCCCTCTACATCGCCGCCCTGCTGGGCAAGCCGGTCATCGACGCGGACGGCATGGGACGGGCCTTTCCAGAGATGCAGATGGTTACATTTTCGGTCTATGGCGCGTCCGGCTCGCCCTTCGCCCTGGCCTCCGAACATGGCGATACGGTCATTCTGGATATTGCCGACGCCAAAAGAGCCGAATACATCGCCCGCGGCATCGCCATCCGCATGGGCGCGCGGTCGGCCAAGGCCTCCTACCCCATGGACGGCAAGACGGCGCGCCGCGTCGCCATTCCCGGCACCACCTCCCTGTGCCAGGCCATCGGCGCCAAATTGCGTCAGTCACGGGAGCAAAACCGCGAACCCTTCGCCGCTCTGATCGAGATGCTGTCGGGTACCCCGTATGGCCATGCCAAGGTGCTGTACACGGGCAAGGTCAGCGATCTGTCGCGCGAGACGCGGGACGGCTGGGCCATTGGCACGGTCGTTATTTCCAGCCAGGGCGGCCCGCCCCTGGAGATTCAATTCCAAAACGAATTCCTCGCCGCCCGTCAGGACGCCAAATTGCGCGCCATCGTCCCCGATTTGATCTGTATTCTGGACAGCGACATGGCCCAGCCCATCACCACCGAGCGTCTGCGCTATGGCCAGCGGGTCACGGTCATGGCCGTCTCCGCCCCGCCCATCATGCGCACGGAGGCGGCCCTGGCGGTGTTCGGCCCGGCCGGTTTCGGCATGGAAGATAGCTTCGTGCCGGTCGAGGACTTGGAATAGCGAGGCGCCGAAATTGTGAAAGGTTTAAAACTCGCCGCAATTCTCATCGGCGGCATCGCCGTTGTGGTTGCGCTGCTGGTCCTGGTGGCCGGACGGGAGAAAACCCTGGAAATCATTTTCGGTCCGCTGGATTTGTCGCCGGTGGATTTCGCCACCCTGCGGCTGAGTGAAAAGCCGAACCAGTTCCTGGTCTGCGCGCCCGGCTATTGCGCCGCCACGGCGCATATGACCAGCCCCGTATTCGCCGGCTCGGCGGACGATCTGAAACAGCGCTGGATGGCGATGGTGAAAAACCAACCGCGGGTGGAGATGGGCGCGGCGGACGAGGCGGCGATGCAGTACGATTTCATCCAGCGCTCTGAACTGGTGCGCTATCCCGACAGCATCACGGTGCGTTTTATCCCTCTGGATGGGGGCAGGGCGACCCTGGCGGTCTACAGCCGGTCCCACTACGGCCGTGGCGATTTCGGGGTGAACGAGGCCCGCATCCGGGCCTGGCTGGCGGCCCTTGCCGGATCATGATGGGAGCACGGAATGGTAAGCAAGCAGGATATTCAAACTTTCGCCAACGACGGCGTCATGGTGATGCGGAATTTGGTCTCGGCGGAGTGGCTGACGCGCATCGCGGAGGCGATTGACCGGGATATCGCCGAACCCGCGCCCTTTGTGCATGGCTATGCCGCCGACGACGGACGGGGCCGCTTCCACGGCAATCTGCGGATATGGGAACATGACGACGTGTTGCGTGAATTTTGCCTGAATTCACCGCTTCCCGCCCTGGCCGCGCAAATCATGGGTTGCGGTCGGGTCAACCTGCTGTACGACCAGCTTTTCGTCAAGGAACCGGGCACGCCCAACCGGACCCGTTGGCACAACGACCAGCCCTATTGGCCGATCCGGGGCTGGCAAGTGCTATCGTTCTGGTTCTCGCCCGACCCGGTAACGGCGGATAGCGGCGCCATGGAATTCATCCGCGGCTCCCACAAGTGGGGCAAAATGTTCCAGCCCGAACGTTTTGGCGACACGGCGGCCCACGACGACTATGAACGCAACCCCGACTATGTGGACATCCCCGATATCGAGGCCGCGCGCGGCGATTACGATATCGTCACCTGGGATTTGCAGCCGGGCGATGCCTATGTTTTCCATGCCCTGACGGTGCATGGCGCGGGCGGAAACCTACGCGGTGATGTCCGCCGGCGCGGCTACACCGTGCGCTACACCGGCGACGACATCCGCTACGACACCCGCCCCGGCACCAACGAACATCTGCGCGGCGGCGGCTACGCCGATGGCGACCGCCTAAGGGCGCCGCTGTACCCGGAGGTCTGGCCGCGATAGTCCCGGCATTTACCGATCGCCGAAGTGACGGCGCCAAATCGGTTCGACAATGGGGTTATGTGTGACGCCATGCTTGAGGGCGGTGAGATGCGCGGCGTCGATGTCTCCAGGGAACCAGAGGAACAGCATGGCGATGTATATATCGGCCAGGCTCATGCTCTCGCCCAAAAGAAACGGTCCCGGATCGATGGCCCGCTCCAACACCGCCAGAGCCTCGCCCATCCGCTCCACGGCCGCTGTTCGCGTGGCTTCGATAGCGTTCGGGTCGGCCGTATATCGTTGCGGATAGCCGGCGCGCAGCACCGCCTCGTACAGGTTCACGCTGGCAAAGATCATCCAGCGCAGAAAGGCTCTGTGCGCTGGCGTGCCCGGCTTTGGCGCAAGGGCCCGCTCGGGGAAAGCGGCGGCGAGATGAATGAGGATGGCGGCGGTCTCGGTCATGACCGTGCCGTCCGGCAGGACAAGAGTGGGAAGCTGTCGCCACGGGTTGATCTCCCGAAAACTCTCAGCCAGCGGCGTACCCGCTTTTGAGTCGAGTTCAACCAATTCGAACGGGGCATCCGCCAGCGTCAATGCCGCCTCCACCACGAAGCCACCCGAACCTGGCCGGTTATAGAGACGATGGGTCATCGTCCCGTCATTCCGCCCTGCCCGGCTTTACGGCGGCTAGGATATCCGCCTCGACCATCGCCTCGATTTCCGTCTCGCTATATCCGACTTCGCCCAGCAGCTCGTAAGTATGCTCGCCCAGCAGCGGGGCGCCCTGGCGGATCGACGTCGGCGTGCCCTCGAAACGGGCCGCCGGGCGGGCCTGACGAAGCCGGCCCGCATGGGGGTGTTCGTGCTCCACGACGATGCCACTGGCCTTGATCTGCGGATGTTCGATCATCTGCTTGCGGGTCAACACCGGCGCGCAGGGCACGCCGGCGGCGTCGAGGGTTCGCAGCCATTCCGCGGCGGGTTTCGCCAGCAGCACCTCCTGGATCAATTCCAACCGGGCATCGGCATTCTGGTCGCGCAGGGCCGGACTTGAAAACCGCGGATCCGCCAACAATTCCTCGCGCCCGGCGACCTTACAGAAGCTTTCCCATTGCACGTTGGTCATGGTGGAGACGGTGATGTAGTCGTCCTTGGTCTGGTATATCAGGTCGATGAAGGTCGCGGCCCGCTGCTCGCTGACTTCATTCCCGACGAAGGTCTGTCCGCCCATGTCCGATGACCAAAGAAAGGCGATGATCGAATCCAGCATCGATACCTTGACATGCTGACCCTCGCCCGTTTTGGCCCGTCCCGCCAGCGCCGCCGTGACCGCCTGGGCGGCGGTAACGCCGGTCAGTTTGTCGGGCAGGATGGTCCGGATCAATCGGGGGCGATCCTGGTCGGAGCCGCCCTGAATGGAGGCCAGCCCCGACAGCGCCTGGATAATGGGGTCATAGACCGGTTTGCCGGACCAAGGGCCGTTCTCGCCCCAACCGCTCATGGAGACATAGATCAAATCCGGCGTAACGGCCCGCAGTTCCGGTTCACTGATGCCGAGCCGTTCAACCACCCCGGGGCGGAAATTCTGGATGAACACGTCCGCCGTGGCGACCAGATTTTTCAGCGCCTCCCGGCCTTGGTCTGATTTTACATCAATCGCTATGGATCGCTTGTTGCGGTTGTTGTTCAGAAACACGGCGCTCATATCATCCGGCCCATGGCCGGCGTGACGTGTGTGATCAGGCCTTTGCGGTGCTTCCACCTTGATGACATCGGCACCCTGATCGGCGAGCATCATTGTTGCAAAGGGTCCGGCAATGACATTGGTAAAGTCAATGACCCGATAGCCGCTAAGCGGTCCCGACATGCATGTATCTCCTGGCTGGCGGGTCGGCCAAGGCCGACATCCTCGAAGCGTTTCAAATTACAACGTAATGATAGGAAATTCCCGCCGCCGATGGAAGAAAGCCCTATCGTGGCCCAACGGCTTCGGTGCGCCGCCTTTGCAACCTCACCTCTGAAATGGCGTGGACCCGTCATCGCCAACCAGGTGGCAGGCGACCAGGTGCCCGCCGGCGATGTCCCGCAACAGAGGCTCTTCATCGCGGCAGCGCGCTTCGGCGAAGGGGCAGCGACCGGCGAAGCGGCACCCGCCGGGCGGATCAATGGGACTTGGCGGATCACCTTGAAGGCGGATGCGGCGGCCTTGATCACGCAGTGCCGGATCGGCTGACGGTACCGCCGACAACAGGGCCCAGGTATAGGGATGCATGGGTTCGCGGAACAGCGAAATCCGGTCGCCTTGCTCCACTACCTTGCCCAGATACATCACGGCGATATCGTCGCAGATATATTGTACCACCCCCAGATCATGGGAAATAAACAGATAGGTCAATCCCAGCTCGGACTGGAGTTTGCGCAATAGATTGATGATCTGGGCCTGAATGGCGACATCGAGGGCCGATACCGGTTCGTCGCAGACCACCAGATCCGGCTGGCTGGCTATCGCCCGCGCCACGCCGATACGTTGGCGCTGGCCGCCGGAAAATTGATGCGGGAACAGCGCCTGCTGTTCGGGACGCAGGCCAACCTGGCGGAACAATTCGGCGACAAGGTTCTCACGCTCGGATTTTTCGCCCACGTCCATCAGGTCCATGGGCTCGCGTACGATGGCGCCGGCCCGGACGCGGGGATTGAGGGAAGAATAGGGATCCTGGAAGATGATCTGCATATGCCGCCGGGCTCGCCGCAACTCCTCCCCCTCGAGACGGTCCAGGCGCAGCTCTCCCAAGGTTATCGCGCCGGCGGTGATCGGCACCAGACGCATGACCGCCAGCGCCGTGGTGGTTTTCCCCGATCCGCTTTCCCCGACGATGCCGAACGTCTTGCCTTTGGCTATTTTCAGATCGATGCCGTCAACCGCATGGACAAACGACTTGGCCGCCAAAAAATTGCGCTTTTTGATGGGAAAGTGGACCTTCAGGCCCTCGATCGAAAGCAGCGTATCTTCGGTCATTTCAAGGCCTATCGCTTTCGAAAAGCCAGCACGAAACACTGTGGTCCTTGCCGACGACCGAACGCGGCGGCATTTCCAATCTGCATTTGTCCAGGGCCTTGGTGCAGCGCGGCGCGAACGCACAGCCCTGTCCCAGCCTCGTCAGCGGCGGCACCATGCCCGGAATATCCATCAGCGGCGGCCGCTCCTCGGTGGGATTGGCGCTGAGATGGGGGACGCAGCCAATCAGGCCGGCGGTGTAGGGGTGTTTCGGATTGGTCAGGATTTCATCGACCGGGCCATCCTCCACCTTGCGGCCCGCATACATCACGACCACCCGCTGGGCCATCTCGGCGATGGCGCCCATGTCATGGGTGATCAGCACGATCACGGCGCCGGTTTTCTCCCGCAGGTCTTTCAACAGGTCGAAGATTTGCGCCTGCACCGTAACGTCCAATGCGGTGGTCGGCTCGTCGGCGATCAGCACTCTGGGCCGGCATGCCAGCGCCATGGCGATCATCACCCGCTGGCGCATGCCGCCGGACAATTGATGGGGATATTCCCGCGCCCGGACCTCCGGCACCGGCATGCCCACCGCTTCGAGCATTTCCACCGCCCGCCGCCAGGCGGCGCGCCTGCTTCCGCCTTCATGCAGCAGAATGGTTTCGGCGATCTGATCGCCAACCGAAAATACCGGATTCAGGCTGGTCATGGGTTCCTGGAAAATCATTGAAATTGCATTGCCGCGCACTTCGCGCATGCGTTTCTCGCTGACTTGCAACAGGTCCTCGCCATCCAGCCGGATCGTGCCCTTGGCAATACGTCCGGGCGGCATCGGAATAAGGCGCATGATGGATAACGCGGTCATGCTTTTGCCGCAGCCGCTTTCGCCGACGATGCCCAAAATCTCGCCGGGGTAGAGGGAAATATCGAGGCCGTCGATCACCGTCGCGACGCCATCGCGGGTATCGAATTCAACCCGGAGTCCCTCGATTTCCAGCAGCGGCTCGGCCATGGACTATCGCTCCCTTAACTTCGGATTGGTGGCATCGTTCAAACCATCGCCGATCAAGCTGACGGCCAGGACGGTCAGGAATATGAAAATTCCCGGAATGGTCACCGTCCACCAGGCGTCCATCAGATAGTCGCGGCTCGATCCGATCATGAAACCCCAGCTCATGACATTGGGATCGGACAAGCCTAGAAAACTCAGGCCGGCCTCGAACAGAATGGCGGCGCCGATCGCCAGCGTCGCCTGCACCACCAGGGGCGGCATGGCGTTGGGCAGGATCACCAACCAGATAATCCGCCGGTTGCTCGAGCTTATGGAGCGGGCCGCCTTGATGTAGTCGAGAGAGCGTATGCGCAGAAATTCCGAACGCGCCAGGCGGGCCACCGCCGTCCAACTGACCACGCCGATGGCGAAGGCGACGGTCGCCGCCGAGGGCTTGAACAGCGCCACGATGACCATGGCAAACAGCAGCGTGGGCAGGACCTGGAAAAACTCCGTGATCCGCATCAGCACTTCATCAACCCAACCGCCGTAATAGCCGGCCAGGGAGCCGACCGAAAGACCGATTACCACCGTCAACAGCGCGGCCGAACCCCCGACCGCCAGCGTGGCGCTGCCGCCGTGCACGATGCCGGCCAAGATATCGCGTCCCAGATAATCGGTGCCGAAGAGGGCGTTTTCCGTGCCCGGCGGCGATAGGGGCGTCCAAACCAGATCAAAGGGATCGACGGTATAGAAAAACGGCACCACCAGGGTCAAAATCAGGATCCCGAGCAACAGGATCAGACCGCCGACCGCCACCTTGTTGCGCGCGAACATGCGGGCCGCCTCGCGCAGGGGATGCTCGATCTTGGGGATCTCGTACTCCGCTTCAAACGGTGGCGGAGCGGCTTGTCCCTGGCTGTCGTCTTGTTCGCTCATGCCATCATGCCCCGGCCATCCATCATTCCTTGCTGCCGATGCGAATGCGCGGGTCGATCAGGTTGTAAGTCAGGTCGGTCAGAAGATTGAAGATCACCACCACCAGGGCGGAGAAAAACAAAATGCCAAGAATAGTCGGCCCGTCGCGCCGCAAAATGGCTTCCAAGGCCAGGGTGCCCAGGCCCGGCCAGGTGAATACCGCCTCCACCAACACGGCGCCGGACAGGATCTGCGCGAATTGCAGGCCGGCGATGGTCACGATGGGAATCAAGGCATTTCGCAAGGCGTGCTTGAAAACCACGGTCCGCTCGCTCAAACCCTTGGCGCGCGCCGTGCGGACATAGTCCGAGCCCAGGACATCCAGCATGCTTGCCCGCGATAGCCGGCTGTAGAACGCCAGGTAAATCAGCGCCAGGGTCACCACCGGCAGGACCATGTGGTGAAGGACGTTGAGATAGTATTCCAGGCTGCCCGGTGGCAGGCCGGGGTCCGCCATGCCGGCGGGCGGAAACAGCGGGATGAAGGAGGCGAAGGCGATCAGGAACATAATTCCGGTCCAGAATACCGGCGCCGAAAAGCCGATCAACGCCAGCACCGTGATAAAATAGCTGAAGGCGCCGTTGGGCCGGCGCGCCGCGATGACGCCGAATGTGGTGCCGACCACCAATGCCAGGAATAAAGCGGTGATGACCAGCAACAGGGTCTGCGGCAACGCATCCCAAATCAAATCGACAACGGGCACGTCGTAAAAATACGAATAACCCAAATCGCCTTGCAGGATTTTCAGGACATAAATCGCCAATTGCTCATAAAGCGGCTTGTCCAGGCCATAATCCGCCCGGATTTGGGCGATCAATTCCGGACTGATGCCGCCCATTTCGCCGGCGATGGTATCGACAATGTCACCAGGCGCGATATGGATCAGCAGGAAATTCAGAATAACGACGGCCAGAATCAGCGCCACGGCATTGGAAACCCGTTTGACGACGATAATGGAAAAATTGGCCATGCTGCCGCCCGTGATGCGCTGTCCGGGCCGGGAGCATGAGCGATGGCTCAGCCCCCGGCCCGCTGGGAAAGCGCTTTACCCGTACCCTTGCTTCAGTTGCCCTTACTTCAGCTTGTAGATCCGGTCCAGAGGATGGGCCGTGCCCCAAACCGTGTCCGGAACGCCGCTGACGGTCTGGTTGTTGAAGACCGTGTGATAAGGGATCACATTGACCGGATAGACCGGCAGATCACGGGCCAGGATTTTCTGGAACTTGGCATAGTAGCTCTTGCGCTTGACCGGATCCAATTCGACGCCGGCCTTGGCCAGAATAGCGTCCACTTCCGAATTGGCATAATTCTGCGTGTTCGACCAGATCACGCCCTTCTTGATGTTGGTGCTCAAATAGGTCCGATGCACGCCGATCACCGGGTCGCCCCAGTTGAACGGTACATCCATGGTCATGTCGAAATCCCAGTTACGCACATAGTTGGACCAGGTCGGGAAGTCGGGAGAAACCCTGACCGTCACCTTGATGCCGATCTTCTTCAATTGCGGCTTCAAATATTCGGCGACCGCCTTCTGGTTTTCGTCGATCGCCGCCGCCGGCAGGTAATCCACCTTGAGAGTGAAGCGCATGCCGTCGCTGCCTCGTTGGTAACCGGCGTCGTCGAGGATTTTGTTGGCCTTGGCAAGGTCAAGATCATATAGCTCCACGTCCGCCGAGTAATAGGGCGTGCCGGGCACGATCGGGCCGGTGGACGGTTTGGAGAAGCCACCGTGCAGCACCTTGGTGACGAAATCGCGATCGACGGCATAGGCGATAGCCCGACGCACCCGCACATCGGAAAGATATTTCTGTTTTAGATTGAAGGCGATCCAGTTGTTCGGGCCGATGGCGACATAATGCTCGGAGGTAACCGTCAGGTTTTTAGATTTTTTCAGCCTCGCCAAGGTCCGGCTGGAACTGCTCCAATGCATCATGTCGGCCTTGCCCTGTTCCATGGCGATGACCTGGCTGGTCACCTGGCCGAAATTCTGCAGCACGATCTTGTCGAGATACGGCCCTTCCATGAAGTAATTGTTGTTGCGCTCCAGGATGATGTGTTCGCGCCGCTTGAACGCCGTCAGCCTGAAAGGTCCGGAGCCGACCACGTCCTTGGTGTTGCGTGGGTGCTTTTTGATATCCTGGCCGTCGCCGTAGATGTGCTTGGGGATGATTGCCGACAGCGGCGCCGTCAAGGCCAACATGAGCGCCGGATGCGCCTGCTTCAAGCGCAGGATCACTTGATTGGGGGTCGGCGTGTCCACATCCTTTAGCGGTGCGAACATCGCCTTAAAGGGGTGATTGTCGCGGTTTGCCTTGAGTGAAAAGGCCACGTCGGCGGAGGTAATGTCTTGACCGTCGTGGAACTTCGCGCCTTTCCGCAAATTCAGCGTGACCGACAAGCCGTCGTCGGAGATTTTCCAATCTGTGGCCAGATAGGGATGGGTTTTGAATTTGCCATCGAGCCGCAACAGCGTCGCGAACAATTGCGCGCCAGGCACCATGGTGGCGACGCCTGATTGAACGGCGGCGTTGAAGTGCCGGGGATTGGCGGTGTCCACGATTGTCAGCGTGCCGCCCCGTTTCGGCTCCGCCGCGTTGGCCATATTCGCCACGGCGCCGACGACGGTCAGTGCGGCAACAAGCGCCGCACCGGAAAGAAAGAACTGTTTCTTTTGCATGACTAACTCCCAATTGGTTCGTTGGAATTTATTCAAGACCTAAAATTTTACCGTCGTCAAGCACGCAACACCCTGGCGGGCGGCCATCATTGCCGCTGCAAGGCGCAACATGGGAGGCGCGTTCGCGATAAAAGACGAACCAATATCATTGGCCCGTCGGCCTACGCCCGCGCTTCCGCCAGCAGCTCCCGCAATTGTTTCGGCGCGTCGCTGTCTTCCATCGCGGCGAAAAAGCGGGGCAGCCAGGCGTTGGCCAACTGGTTGCCTTTTTCGTCGTTCGTAAGGACGGCGCCGGTGATCAGCGGTATTGTCACCAATTGTCCCGCCGCCGCGCGATGATAGCTGGCGCCGACGTCTTGCCGTGACAGATCATCGACCCCGCCCTTGCTCAAGGCGTCAAAGTAGGTGTCCAGAAGCGCCTCCAAATGCTTGCGCCGGTCGTTGATGGTCAGATTGCCATTCAGAAAATAGGCCACGTCATAGGAATAGGATTGCATGGTGAAGGCCTGCCAATCGAGGAACCGCGGCCGGCCGTCCTGGAATTGGATATTGCCCAGATGAGTGTCCGTGTGGCACAGGGTCTTATCGGGGTCCTTGGCCGCGAAATCGAGAATTTCGCCGTACGCCTCCAAGGCGATGTCCAAGGCATCGCGCAAGGTTCGTGGCATGCGATCGCCAAACCGCTCCAGAAAGGTGGGCACGGCCCCACTCGCCATGGCCAGCAAGGCGGGCGCCATCATGGTTATGGTGGGGACCCAGGGATGCCCCTCCAGATTGCGGCCCTTCCAATACTTGGCGTGCAGGCCGGCCAATGAGGCCAGCACGGCATGCGCCTGGGCGGGGGTGCAGCCGTCGAGCATCAATTCCTGGTCATGGGGCCCCAGATCCTCGATCACGATGGTGAAAGCTTCCGCGTTGTCGGAGATATCCACATGATAGGGCCGGGGTGGATCGCAGGGATTGTCTTCGGCGAAATTCCGGTAAAACGCCACCTCGCGCTGGAACAGGCCCAATAATTTGCCGAATTCCCGCGTCTCGGGGTTTTTCGGCGCCAATTTGACGATCAGGCTGCCGGGCGCGGCCGCCGGTTTGTCTTCATAGTGCATACGCACACGCACCAACTGGCTGACGAAGCCGGCGCCTTGGTTAAGGTCTTCCTTGGTCAGATCAATAACCTGGCAGGCGCCGATATCGGGCTGCGCGGAGAGTATGCGGCTGAGCCACTTCGGATTGATTTCGCTCAGATCCTCCAGGATCGGAATATCATTCATCGCCGCCGCCCCCTCCCAAACCGCCTAGAAAATCAGCCAGGGCCTTGTTCACCACCTCCGGCTGATCGACGTTGACGCCGTGGCCGGCGTCCGCCACGCGCACATTGACGGCGTTGGGAATGCGGCTAGCCATATAGTCCGAGCCGTCGAGATAATTGGTGTCGCCCGCGCCGACAACGATCAGCACCGGCACCTCGATACCCGGCAGGCTGTCGATCACCCGGGCATCGACCTGGCTCAATATGCCCCGCGCCGCCAGGGCTAGTTCCACCGCCGTGCGCTGGCTGCTGACGTGAACTTCCGAGACGCCGCCCAGCGCGTCCAGGCCGCCGTCGTCCAGGGATTGCGCCCGCGCCTCGGCACGCAGGTTCCACTTGGCCCGCGCGGCGTCTCTACGGTAGCCGGGGCCGCAGCCTTGCAGATACAGCGCCGTGGCGCGGCCGGGATGGCGCAGGTTGAAGGCCAGGGACATATAGCCGCCCAGGGAATGGCCGCCGATCACCGCCCGCCCGATGCCGCAATGATCTAGCACGGCGGCCATGTCGTCCGCCGTGTGGTCCTGGGTATAGAAGCTCAATTCGCCGCGGCATTCGGTCGCGCCGTGGCCTCGGAAGTCCCAGGTAATGATGCGATGGCGGCTGTTGAATTCTTCAACCTGCCCGCGCCACATGGCGGTGGAAGCGCCAAAGCCGTGGCCCAGCAGGAAGGGCGGGCCGTCGCCGCCGCTGTCTTCGTAGTAGATACGGGCGCCGTCGCGGTGGATGTAAGGCATGGCGGTTGTTTCTCTCCCCTGGAGCCGGGCAATGGCCCGATTTCAACAGCACCCAGGATGTTAGCGGGATGGCCGCGGCTAATCCAGTTCAGCCGGGGAAATTGTTATGGCTCAAGCCAGCCCCGCCAACCGCCTTTTGCGCCGCCGGGCGGCGCCGAGGCCGAAAAGCGCGGCGGCGAAAAGGGTTATGCTGGCCGGTTCCGCCACGGCCTGGCCAAAGGTAATTCCGCCCTCATAATCGACCCCGCCCGTTGTCAATCCCAAAGCCGAAACGACGGCGGCTTCCGAGAGGAATAATTCGCCGGACGAAACATTGATGCTGCCCGCGAACGGATCAAGGGCCTGCCAGCGATAGATATTGTCGGTGAACTCATCGGTGAGAAAGAAATTGCCAAATTCGTCAAATGCGATACCACCGTCTAAATCGGCGGATGGTCCGATCAGTGCCGCCAGGTCGGCGGCGGACAGAAAGACGGAGATGGCGCCGCCCGGCGTTACGCGGAAAATTTCATCACCCAGACCGGCCGTGGGGCCATCGTCGATGACGATCAAGTCGCCATTGGGGGCGACGGTCATGAAACCGTCCAAATTTCCGAAACTGGCGTCCAGGGCATGGACCGCCGGGGTTCCCGTAATTCGGTTCACCGCGAACACCGCATTGGGGGTGTCGCTGCTCGAGACATAGATTGTACTGCCGTCCGGAGATACAGCCATGCCGCCCAAAAGGTCCACGTCACCGGTTATGCCGCTCAGACCCTCGAAAGTGGTTTCCGATGTCAAAACGGTGACGGCGCCGGTGCCAGGGTTGATTTCCAGCAACGAATCCGAAATGAAGTCGGTGACGTAAAGCTTGCCGTCAATCAGCGCAATATGTTCTGGATCGGCCGCGGCCAGGCCCGTCGCCGCCGCGATCTGCCCCTCGGTCGAAACCTGAGATACCGTGCCGGAGGCATTTCGCACCAGGATGGAATTCGACGCGCTGTCGGTGAAATACAGCTTGCCGCTGGCCTGGTCGAAATACAGCCCGTTATCGGTGAAGAAGGCCTCAGTCTTGCCCGTCACCGCGATGATTTGCGCCTCTGAAACCAGAACACTGACGGATTTGTTCGGCGCCACGGCAAATATATTGCCGTTGGTTGAATCCGTGACATAAAGCATGCGTTCGATGGGGACGGCCAGTGCGGCGTTGCACGCCGCCAGGCCAACCAGAAACACGACGAACCCGAAAATTGAATTCCGGGTTTGGATCAAGGTGGATGTCACAATTTTGGTGCCCCCAAAATATCTAACATTGCTAGTTATAGGACATGCAATTGTCGTGCCAGTTTTGTTGCCCTAGCAAAACCAACCAATTTTGGCGCCCGTCAAACTCCTGTCATGCAAAATGTGTAAAGAATCCCGACAGTTTTGCGCTTGCCGGCGCATCAAGCCGATGCTTGGTCGATGCCCAACGATGGCGGGACATATATCGGGCTATGTCAAAATTGCGTGGTTCAGGGCCAGGTCGAAGGCGTCGAAATTGCGCAGGGCGTGGCCTTCCGCCAGGTCCGTGGGGCGGTTCATCAAAAGGGGCACCCGCTGTTCGGAAATGCCGCCGTGGGAACGCAGGGGTTCCTTCAGGGCCGAGAGGTCATGGCGGCCGGCGGTGGTGCCGAGGACGTGATCGTGGGTTGAAACCAGGACCAGATCGCCCAGGCGGTCGGGGGGCAATTCGAAGCGTTCCGCCGCCGCATTTCTGTCCAGCACCAGCAACATGCCGGGGATCGCCGCCAGACGTTCGGACAGCGCCGCCGCATCGGCGCCGTCGGGCAGATAGGCGGTGGCGTAGGAACCCAGGGCGCCGTGATGTACCACGTAGGGATCGGTGATCGGCAGGATCACCCGCGCCGCGTCCGCGCCCAGCCAGTCATCGAACAGGGATTGCAGATAGATCACCCGTGGCGCGCCCGCTTCGTCGAACTTGGCGTTCATGCCGTGATCGGCGGTGGCGACGATGGTGCAGTCCATGGCATCCAACCGCCCCAGATAGCCGTCCAACAAGGCATAGAAATCGTTGGCCACCGGGGTGCCGGGCGCATGTTTGTGCTGAATATAGTCGGTGGTGGAAAGATACATCAGGTCCGGGCGCCGCTCCGCCATGATCTTCACGCCCGCCGCCAGGACAAAGCCGCTCAACTCAGCGCTATAGACATCCGGCACTTCCAGTCCGACCATCTCCGGCACGCCGCCGATACCGTTATCCCGCTCGTTGGCCTGGTCCGCCAATTCGGATGAAAAACAAATGCCTTTGGGTCCCATCTCCACGCCATGGCCCAGCAGTGCGCGCAGCTTGTCCTTGGCGGTAATGGCGACGATGGAGGCGCCCGCGTGTTGGAAGGCCTGAAACAGGGTCGGCGCGCGCAGGAAGCGCGGCTCGTTCATCATCACTTCGCCGCCGGTTTCGGGGTCGAGGAAAAAGTTGCCGCAAATGCCGTGCACGCTGGGCGGCGCGCCGGTGACGATGGAAAGATTATTGGGATTGGTGAAGCTGGGCACCACGCAATCGGCCAGGCGGTTGGTGCCATGGGCCAGCATATTGGCGAAGAACGGCGCCACCCCGGCCTCCGCCGCCGCCTCGATATAGCCCGGTTCCGAGCCGTCGATGCACAAAACCACGACCGGGCGCGTGGGCCAGGCATAGGCGCGGCCGTTGACCTGGATTTTTTCCGGCGGGCTCATCGGCCCAGCAAATCCGCGCCGAAGTTGCGCTCGGGGTCCATCTCCGGCTCCAACCGGTTCAACGGTTTGGAGGCTTCGGAGCATTCGCGGGCGAGAAATTGCCCATCGCCCCGTGCGGCGTGCAGGGTGTTGTCCGAGACGACAACCTTGCCCCGGCTGAGCACCGTGGTCGGCCAGCCCTTCACCTTGATGCCGGCATAGGGGGTGTAGCCAACATTGTCATGTAGCATGGCATGTTCGATGGTCTGTTCCAGATCCGGGTCCCAGATCGCCATGTCGGCGTCCGAGCCCACCGCGATGGTGCCTTTCCGCGGGTGCAGTCCGTACAGCTTGGCGACGTTGGTGGCGGTCAGGGCGACGAAGCGGTTGAGGTCGATGCGGCCCTTGCCCACGCCTTCGGAAAACAGCAGCGGCAGGCGCAATTCAATGCCCGGCACGCCGTTGGCGATTTGCTTGAAGGTCGGTTGCGGACCGGCTTTCAGCTTGCCGCTGTCATCAAAGCGGTAGGGTGCATGGTCGGACGAGAACACCGAGAATGTACCGTTCGCCAGACCGCGCCACATGGCTTCCTGATCGTTGGCATCGCGCGGCGGCGGGCTGCAACAGAACATGGCGCCATCCATGCCGTCGCGCTCCAGGTCCTGGGCCGTGAGGAACAGGTATTGCGGGCAGGTCTCGGCAAAGATCTTCAGGCCCTTGTCCTGGGCTAGGCGGATTTCGTCCATGGCTTCCTGGGACGAGACATGCACCACCAGGATCGGCTGATCCATCAGGCGCGACAGCGCGATGGCGCGGTGCGCGGCCTCTCCCTCGCCGGCGCGGGAATGGCTGACGGCGTGGTACTGCGGCTGCCAATGGCCGCCGTCCAGCAGTTTCTGGCTGAGCCAGCGGATCATGTCGTGGTTTTCCGCATGCACCATGACCATGGCGCCATTCCGCCGGGCGGCGGAGAGCACGTCGAGCATCTGATAGTCATCCAGGCGCAGATCGTCGTAGGTCATATAGACCTTGAACGAGGTGTAACCGTCCTTGATCAGGGCGGGCAGCTCCTGCCCGATGACCTGCTCGGACGGATCGGTGATTATCAGATGGAAGCCGTAATCGATGACCGCCTTCGGCCCGGCGCAGGCATGGTAATCCTCCACCGTTTGCCGCAGCGAGGCGCCCCGCCACTGCGCCGCGAACGGGATCACCGTGGTGGTGCCGCCAAAGACGGCGGAGACGGTGCCGGAATAGAAATCATCCGCCGTCATGATGCCCGACGCGGAGATCTGCTCGATATGGCAATGGCCCTCGACGCCGCCCGGCAGCACCAGTTTGCCCGCGGCATCGATCTCCCGCTCGCCCGCGCCCAGGCTTTCGCCCAGGGCCACGATGCGGCCATCCTTCACCGCCACATCGGCGGCGAATGTATCCGACGCCGTGGCCACGGTGCCGTTGCGGATCAACAGATCGAAATTCGACATGCGCAAGCTCTCCCAAATTTTAACGACTGTATAGTCCCGCTGAATCCTGGGCAATGGCAACATCTGATGTCGCGGCCTGTGTTAGGCTATCAACTGGAGAATTAATGGGAGAAAATTATGGCGGACCTATTGGGTATGGACCCCGCGCGGATTGGGCGGCTGCGCAGTCCCGAGCGGTTGGAATATTTCGACCCGGCCAAAATTTGGCCGGTCCTGGCCCCCGCTCCCGATTGCACATTGGTCGATATCGGCGCCGGGGTGGGTTTCCTCACCCTGCCCTTCGCCAAGGCCTATCCAGGCGCCAAGGTTTATGGCTGCGATATTCTCGAAGGCATGGTCGGCCTGTTGGCGGAGGACGCCGCCGCCCAGGGCCTGGATAATCTACAAGCCCTGTTGATGCGGCCCAACGCCGTGCCGCTGCCCGACGGCTGCGCGGATCTGATCGTCATGGCGCAATTGCACCACGAACTGGACGAGCCGGAAGCCCTGATGGTGGAATGCCGCCGTCTGGCCGCGCCGGGCGGCACCGTCGCCGTCGTCGATTGGACGGACGCGGACAACGGCCGCAGCCCCGCCGCCGGCCGACGGGTGCCCGAAGCCACCATCCGCGCCCATCTGTCGGACGCGGGTTTCGCCGAGATCGAGAGCCATGAGATCTACGAATTCCACCAATTCCTAACCGGGCGGGCCTAATGTGAAGCTACGCTGGTAAACTCTTTATAATTATAATAATATCCGTTAACTAATTTTTATTGGGGCTGTCCTAGATAATGCCGATTAGGTGTTATCATGGGCTACATGAGAAAGAGCAGGTTAAGCAAAGCGAAACAAGACCGGCTGCTGGAGCATTTTGTGGCCGGCACGACGGCCCGCTGCGCGGC
>JAYGEB010000204.1:0-8063 GCA_046582595.1 Alphaproteobacteria bacterium
TTTTCCTTCCCGTTGATAAAGCGGCAACAGAGATTGCAGCATCCGGTCCACGGATGCCAGGAAAGGCTCGCACGCCGGGTCGGCGGCGATATAGGCGCCGATGGCGGCATCCCGGCCCGTCAGCGGCCGCAATTCATCCACATAATGAGGATTGACCAAAAATCGTACGTCAAAAACCAAATCCGCCTCCCGCGGCAACCCCTGGCGGTAGGAGAACGACAACACGGATACCGCCAAGCCCGGTGCATCGGGCAAACGGAAGTGACCGCCGACCAGGGCGCGCAACTCCCCCACGGTCAGGTTGGAGGTGTCGATCAACAAATCCGCCCGTTCCTTCATGGGCGCCAGCAACTGGCGCTCGCGCATGATGCCGTCCATCACGGGCCGGTCCTCGCCCAGGGGATGGCGGCGGCGGGTCTCGGTGAAGCGGCGGGCCAGGACCTCCGTGTCGCAATCCAGGAACACCACGCCCAGATCAATATCGTCCCGCGCCGTCAGCGGGGCGGCGGCCCGCTCAAAAGCCTCGACGCTGAAATCCCGCCGCCGGAAATCCACGGCAATGGCGATCGCGTGCTCGCCGCCGCCCGGTTGCGTCAAGGGATGCAGCAGCCGGCCGATCAGCGACAGGGGCAGATTGTCGACCGCCTCGAACCCCACGTCCTCCAACGCCTTCAGGCACAGCGTGCGGCCGGCCCCCGACAGACCGGTGATCAGCAACAGCCGCACCCGCGGCCGGGCGGCGGGCGTACCGGGTTTGCCGGAGCTTTCCGGCCGGTCGGAGGGCTTCGCCGTCATGAGCGCAATATATCCTCGTCCAGGGAGCGCACCAAAAGGGCGATCTTGTCCGCCGCCGAAGCCTCGAACGGCGCAAGTAGGTAAAGCGGCAGGTGGACGCCGTCAATGGTGCAACAGGTTGCTTCCGGCAGGCGCGGCACCTCGCCGGGCGGGGACAAATCCAGGACCAGACGTAATCGCGCCTCGGCAAGATTATCCTGACGCACCAGGCCGACGCCGCGCACTTCCATCATGCCGGTGATCGGTTCCGCCGCGCTGGCCCAAAGCTCCCCGCCCCGCCGGGTCAGGGCAATCTGGTCGTCCGCCACCAAGCGCACGGCCAGATCGGGCCGGCCGATCAGGCGCAGGGCCAGATCGGACTTGCCCGCGCCCGAGGGCCCGCGCAGCAAAACGCCGGTGGCGCCAAAGGCAATGCAAGTTCCGTGCAATAATCTCATGCTCATGGCGGCGCCAAGACTGCGCCCTTGGGCCGGCCTTGGCAACCGTCCAGGCGCGCCCGGATCCCGGGCGCCCGAATAGGCCAGGATCGAGCCGCTTGTACGAGACGTTTGAGCAGTTTGAACAATGGAGCGCGTTTCCCGAGACGGCATCCATATACGGTTCGCCCGCCCCGCGAGCCTCGACCAAGACGGCGCGGGCCGGCCGACCCCACAAGAGGAATACGCATGGCGCCAATGCTGCAACATATCGAATTGCGGTGGAGTCAATTTCCCACGGCCGCCCCCCGGACCTCCCGCGATTTGTTTGATCCGGCGCCGAGAAATCGGCCTGCCAAGTGTACCGCTCAATTCAAAAAGAAAGACCTGGCCCCTAATTCCGGTGGCCCCTAACTCCGGGGCGCCGAACTCACATACATTGGACCGGTGATGGTCATGACCATGCCGCGCCGTCGGACCGCGCCGCATGCCGCGCGTATCCACCAATGCCCCAAAGCTTGAATTCCCGCACCAACGAGAGGCGCGAAAATTCAAACGTGCAATATGATCAACCGGGCATAAACCGGGCATCATCCAGGATCGGCAATGTCGAAATAGGTAACAGCCGGCGGCTCAGACACGAATCCACCCAGGGCATCCAGATCGCCGCGTTCCTGACGCCAGCCCATGTAGGCCTGATGGTCTTCCTTGGTCCCCCATTTTTCATAGACGATAATGTGGTCGGGATTGTCCTGGTTGACAACCATTTCAATCATTTCCGCGCCTTGCCTTGCGCGGGTGTCGCCCAGCATGGACTGCAGGGCCGCAGTGAGATCGGGACCCTTGCCGCTTTGACATTTTAATTCCAGTATTACTGCAATCGTCATCTTGAGCCTCCCTTGGATAATGTTATTTCGATCAAATTTGATACTACCAATCTCCGGCCGGTAAAAAAGCCCAAAAATAAAGGGGTCGCTACCCTTTAATTGGCTCTTGCCCAATACTTTCCCAAATTACGCGGCTCTCCGGATCCGGGGCACGGACGCGACGGCAAATACTGGGGATGGAGCCGAGACATGCCGGATTAGCCATAGGGGCCACCGTGGCTTTTAAAGTTTTTGTCACCGCCGCTTATCGGAAAAAATGGACGATGCGGAAGGATAAAATGGCAACGTCGCCTTATCCACGCCTACTCGACCCCGGCGGTGGCGCGGGTGGCTTGGCGGATGATGGGGCTGTCGCGGGGGTCGGCGCGGTCGTAGCAATCGACGCCGCCCAGGGTGCGGTAGCAATAGGCCGCGGGCAGCACCGCTTGGCCGCCCTCGCTGCGGCAGATGTCCAGGCCATGGACGGCGCGGACAAGCTCGCAATCCGATTGCACCAATTTCGATACGGTGGCGTCCACCTCATTCACCAGTTTGACCGCGATGGCGGCGCACCCGCCGGCGCTCAGGGCCACCACGGCCAATAACGCGGCCGATAATTGGGCTCTCGGCCAGCCAAGCATCCTGGCATCACTCCGTCGTTATTCTGACTTAATACGCCAGCCCATAACAACAGATCGTCATAAACGAAGGGTTAACGTCAGGGCTCAGGGCATTTTCGAGATTGAAATGGTCGATCAAGGCCGCGACGGCGGCCCGGCGCTTATGCGCCGCCCATGCGGAGCGGTGCGCTCTTGCGCACAAGCGTGGGCGAAAAGAGCCAGGCCCGATTCACTCAATCTCGAAAATGCTCTATGAATTCAGGCCCCGCATGCGGTCCCGCTGGAGGCGCCAGGCGCGGCTCAGTTCGTCATGGAATTGGGGGGCGGCGATGGCGATCAGGGCCTCGGCCCGTTCATCGACGGATTTGTCCTTCAGCCGCGCCGCGCCATGCTCGGTGACCACATAGTCGATATCGGCGCGGGGGCAGGAGATCGCCGCGCCGGCGGTCAAGGTGGGCACGATGCGCGAGATTTCGCCGCCTCGGGCGGTGGCCGACAGGGCCAGGATGGAGCGGCCATTGTTGGCCATGCGGGCGCCGCGCACGAAATCCACCAGGCCGCCGGTGCCTGAGATCTGGCGGCCGTCCAGGGTTTCCGAATTGGCCTGCCCGGTCAGGTCCACTTCCAGGGTGGAGTTGATGGAGACGAAATTGTCGATCTGCGCCACCACGGGTACGTTGTGGGTATAATCGGCGCCGCGGAAAATCACGTCATCGCGCCCGGCGGCCCATTCGAAGACCCGTTTCGTGCCCATGGCCGAGCCGCAGATCAGCTTATTGGTATCGATGCTCTTGGCGCTGCCGTTCAGGGCGCCGCCGTCCACCAGATCGGCGACTTCATCCGTCACCATGCCGCCGTGCAGCCCGAGGTTCCGGCGGTCCATCAGGCAGGTCAGAATGGCGGCCGGCACCTTGCCGATGCCGATCTGGATGCAATCGCCGTCATGGATCAATGCCGCCACCTTTTGCCCGATGGCTTCGATCGCCGGGGCCAATTCGCCGGTCGGCAGCTCGGGCAGGGCGCGGTCGGTGTGGACCACGTAATCAAGGCTGTCGAAAGGAATTTTCGGGCTACCGGGCGGCGCCGGCATGGCGGCGTTGACCTCGGCCACGACCAGCTTGGCCTTGTCCAGCATCAAGGGCACGAAATCCACCGAAAGGCCCAGGCTGCACATGCCGTTTTCATCCGGCGGGGCGACCTGCATCAGTAATATGTCCACGGGCGGGTGGTTCTTCATATAGCTGCAAATACCACTGTAATGCAGGGGCAGAAACCGCACCTTGCCGGCCGCGAACGAGGTCCGCAATTCGGCCTGAACAAAAAATGCCGTCATGGAGGCTTCATCATGGAAGGCTGAAAAATCGGTCCGGTTGATGCCCGGCACCAGACAAGACAGATAATGCACGCCCCGGCTGGCCTCCCCCGCCTCTGCCAGGGCCTGGCCCAGCGCCAGGGGCTCCCCCACCGCGCCCTGGACGAAGACGGTCTGGCCCGACCGCAACAGGGCGGGCACGTCGGCGGGTCGAATAGTTTTTGGCATGGCATTCCCGTGACGCTGTACGATGCGAATTTCTGGTAATGTATAGCCTTGGGCGGGGTGATAGGTAAGGGTCAAAGGAATGGACGCTATTGAAGATTTCGTCGCGCATGTCACCGCCACCACGTTTGACGACGTGCCGGAGGCGGCGGTCCGGGCCGCCAAGACCTTCATTCTGGACAGTTTCGGCGTCGGTCTGTCGGGCGGCGGCGGCCCCTGGGTCGATGAAATGATCCAGTTGGCGGGCCTTTGGGGCCGGGGCGGCGATGCCCGCGTCTGGGGCCACGGCCAGGCGTTGCCGGCGCCCACGGCGGCGTTATGCAACGCCTACCAGATCCACAACGCGGAATTCGACTGCGTCCACGAGGGCGCCGTGGTGCATTCCATGACCGTGCTATTGGGTGGCGCCATGGCGATTGGGGAACGGCGGGGAGGCATCGGCGGCCGGGATTTGCTGCTGGCCGCCATTCTGGGCGTGGACGTGGCCTGCCACATCGCGGTGGCGGTCACCACGGGTTTGAAATTCTTCCGGCCCGGCACCGCCGGCGCCCTTGCAGCCGTTACCGCGATCGGCAAATTGCAGGGCTTTGGCAACGAGACCTTGCGCCATGCCTATTCCATCGCCTATGGCCAGATGTGCGGCACCATGCAGGCCCATACGGAAGGCTCGGCCCTGTTGGGCATGCAGGTCGGCTTCAACGCCCGCAACGCCGTCGTTGCCTGCGACATGGCGGCGGCCGGGTTACAGGGTCCGCGCAACATCCTGGAAGGCCCCTTTGGCTTTTTCCGGCTGTTCGAGGGCGGCTATGACCGCGAGGTGCTGCTCGCCTCCCTGGGCCGGACCTGGCGCGTTACCGAGTTGTCCCACAAACCCTATCCCTCGGGCCGGGCCACCCATGGCATCGTCGACGGCTGCCTGCGCCTGCGACGGGAGCACGGCTTCGCCGCCAGTGAGATCGAGCGCATCGAGGCGGCGGTGCCGCCCCTGATCCACCATCTCGTGGGCCGCCCCTTCGAAGACGGCATGACCACCAACTATGCCCGCCTGTGCGCCATGTATGTTACCGCCCATGCCCTCTACCACGACGGCATCGGTGTCGATGCCTACGATGACGGCGCGCTGACGGACCCCGACACGGCCGCCCTGGCCCGGAGCGTCCATATTGCCGTCGATGATAATCCGGACCCCAACGCCCTGGCGCCGGTGGCGGTCACCATAATCCTGAAATCCGGCGCCCGCCACGCCATGACCGTCAAGGATGTTTACGGCAGCCCGGCCAATCCCATGAGCCATTCCGCCCATCTGGAGAAATTCCGCAACAATTGCGCCGCCGCGCCACGGCCCCTGGCGCCCGGAAATATCGATGCCCTGATCGATATGGTCGAAAATCTGGAAGCTCTGGATGATGTGACGAAATTGGTGGATCTCATGATGCCGGATCAGGGCCGGGTATAAACGCCATGACCGCCCCGACCGATCCGACCACCCTGGATATCACCGATGCCGCCGCCGAGCTGGCGGCCGGGCATTTCGATGCCGTGACCCTGCTGGAGGCCTATCTGGCCCGCATCGCCCAATTCGAGGCCGGCCTGAACTGCTTCATCACCTTGCTGGCGGAGGACGCGCGGGAGCAGGCCAGCGCCGCCGACGGGCGTCGGGCGGCCTCAGGGGCGGCCGGGCGGCTGTCTCCCCTGGACGGCATTCCCATCGTGCTGAAGGATAATATTGATCTGGCCGGGGTGCCGACCACCAATGGCATGGCGAAATTCCGCACCCCGGACCGGGACGCCGCCGCCGCCCAGCGCCTGCGCCAGGCCGGCGCGGTGATCCTGGGCAAGGTCAATATGCATGAAGGCGCCCTGGGCGCGACCACCAATAATCCGCACCACGGCCCGACGCATAATCCCTGGCGCCGGGGCTATACGCCGGGCGGCTCCAGCGGCGGCTCGGCGGCGGCGGTGGCGGCCAGGCTTTGCGCCGGCGCCCTGGGCACAGATACCATGGGTTCGGTGCGTCTGCCGGCGGCCTATTGCGGTCTAGCGGGGTTGAAGCCCAGCCATGGCCTGATCTCCACCCGAGGCGTGGTGCCGTTGAGTTATGGCCTGGATGCCGTGGGCCCGCTGTGCCGTTCGAGCCGGGATCTATCCCTGATGCTGGCGGTGCTGGCCGGCCATGATCCCGAATGCGCGGAATCCGTTCAGCCCGGCGACGCCCTGCGTTCCACCGGCGTCGATCTGAAAGGCCTGCGTTTTGCCGTGCCCCTGGGCGCGGAGGCCACGCCCTGTGAAGACGGTATTTGGGAGAATTTCGAGGGCCATATGGCCAATCTGGAACGGCACGGCGCGGTGCGGCTCGATATCCGGCTGCCCGAAGCCGATCCCACCCGCAGCCGCCTGGCCGGGTTGTTGATTTCCGAGGCCGAGGCCGGCCATGCCCTTGAGGCGGAAATTCTGTCCGGCAGCAAGGATCTCTCGGACAGTTTCCGCAAGATGCTGGATTATGGCCGCGGCGCGCCGGCGCACCGGCTGGTCGCCGCGCAACGGCATCTGGCGGCGGTCCGCCTGCGGATCGTCAGGCTGTTTGATCAGGTTGATTTGTGCCTGCTGCCCACCGCGCCGCAAGCCGCCTTCCCCTTCGAACAAGCCCCGCCCCCCGGTCAGGCTGATTTCACCCAATGGGCCAACCATGGCGGCTGTCCGGCGCTCAGCCTGCCCTGCGGCCTGTCGCCCGGCGGCCTGCCCCTGGGATTGCAATTGATGGCCCGGCCCCTGGCGGACGGCCAATTGCTGGCCATGGCGGCGGCCATCCCGCCCTTGCTGCCCAGCCTGCCGGCGCCGCCGATTGGCCGCTTGCCCCCAGGGTAAGCGCGGGCTAGATTGGCCGGCTTTTTTAAAATGCCGCCATTATGGTGAAAACCGTCACGAATGGCGGCGGCAAGTGGTGGAGTGAGCCCGCGTGGCCGATATTTTCCAGGAAGTCGACGAGGACATCAGACGCGACAAGGCCATGGTGCTTTGGCGCAAATACGGTGTCTTCGTCATCATAGTTTGCATCGCTATCGTGGCCGGCACCGCCGGCCGGGTCGGCTGGCGGGAATACAAAGCCGCGCAACGGGCCGAGGAATCGAGCCGCTACGTGATCGCCGCGCGACTGCTGGAAAAGGGCGAGACCGCCGCCGCCATCGCCTCGTTCCAGTCCCTGGGCGCGGAGGCCAATACCGGCTATGGCGTGATCGCCAAGTTCCAGGCGGCGGCGGCCCGGGTTGATGCCGGCGACAAAGCCGGCGCGGTCACGGCATACGACCTACTGGCCGCCGATAACGGCACCGACCCCATCTTTCGCGGCCTGGCGAAACTGCAGGCCGTCATGCTGTTGATCGATGACGGCGCGGCGGCGGACCTGAACCGGCGCATTGCCGAGTTGTTGAGCCCGGATTCCCACTGGCGCTATTCCGGCCTGGAAATGCAGGCCGTGTTGAAACACCGGGACGGCGACGTGGCCGGCGCCCGCGCCGCCTTCAAGGCCCTGGCGGAGGATGCCGCCGCCCCCGGCGGCATGCGCAACCGCGCGGCCCAGATGCTGGCGGCCCTGGGAGGGGAGGGTTAGGCCGGTGCCCGGTAACGGGGGCGAAACGCCGGGCGGACGTTGGTTGAGATTTCCCGTCGCCGCCGGTCCTTCGTCATTGCCGGGCTTGACCCACTGCTGTCCGGTTTAATTTTATAGACAATGCGCATGACATTGATTCTACTCGTTATCAGACGTTTTGCCGCGTTTGAGACACGAAATGGAGATCAATGCCATGCGCCATCAGAATAGGATATTTCACTG
>JAYGEB010000213.1:0-5942 GCA_046582595.1 Alphaproteobacteria bacterium
CAGTGAAATATCCTATTCTGATGGCGCATGGCATTGATCTCCATTTCGTGTCTCAAACGCGGCAAAACGTCTGATAACGAGTAGAATCAATGTCATGCGCATTGTCTATAAAATTAAACCGGACAGCAGTGGGTCAAGCCCCGCAATGACGAGAGGCAATACGGTGGCAACACGGTGACGTAGTATCCATTACGTTCGCGGCGGCGTTCAACTGCCGTAGGCGAGGGCTGGATTGACGGCGGTGATGACGCCGTCGTTCATCTCGAACGTCGCGAAAGGCGTCTCATAGGTTTGCTCCGGCGCGTAGCTGAAAACGATATCCCAGCCGCATTCGCGGAACAGCTTTTCCATGCGCTCGTGGGTGTCCCGTCCGTGGGTGCCCAGAAGCACGCGGCGGACTTTCCTGGTCAGGGCAGCCATGGCCGGCGGGAAGACGACCTTTTCGGATTGCTGCAAGTCGGCCTCCACGAAATCTACCCGTTCAAAAGGCGCCAACATATCCATCAAGGTAACGGCGGAGACAAAAGTGATCTCGCCGGTGAAATCATACTCCGTGCCGGGCGCCAGATCGATGGTCAGATCGGTGCTGTTGCGCAGCAACAGACTTTGCGCCAGGCGCTCGGTGGCGCCGGCTTTCCGGGCCAGATCCAGGATCGCCATGTGGTTGGCGCCGCTGTTGGTCAGAACGCAGTTCTGCGTGCCCGAGCCCGGCGCGCCGATGGGAAACAGCACGGGCTTGTTATCGCCGCTCACGGCGGCCTCGATCATCCAATGGTCGTCCGGGTCGATGCCGTTGTCACGGAACTGCTTGTGGGTCATGGCCATGTTTTCGGGTACGCCGTCCACCGCCACCAACTTTGCCGGCATGGGGTTCAGCGCTTGCAGCGCAAGATAGCTGCCCACCGCCTGGGCGCCATAGCACGAGCCCAGGGTCATCATCACGTAGGAACCGCGCGCTTCTTTTGCCGCGGCGACCCAGTTGTAGAACTCAAACCAGTCTTCGCCGTCCGACAATTCCGGCATGGCGGTCGCCATCTCCCGGCCGCCGGTGACGTCGGGATCGACACCCCAAATGGAGCGGAAGGCCGCATCCGTCCGCTGGCCGATGAAATCAACCAGAAAGCCGTTCTCCACGAATCCGGAAAACGGCTCCATGCCCTCGAATATTTCCAAATGGGACGCAAAATCATTGACCGCCATGGGGCCCTCCCAAGGTGAAATCTCCAGACCAATTATTAAGAAATATCGTGACCAAGTGGTTAATTTGGCTCTTGAATTTCACCGTTGAACCGGGCAAGCAGGGGCATGACAAAAGACACCCCAAAAGCGATCCATCTGGCCGACTACCGGCCCCCCGCCTTTCTGATTGAAAGGGTCGATCTGGAATTTGATCTGCGGCCCGATGATACGGAAGTTACGGCCCGCATGGCCCTACGCCGCAACCCGGCCCATGGGACGGGACCGGCGGATTTGCGTCTCGATGGCGAGGATATGGAACTTGTCTCCCTGTCCCTCGATGGCGCCGTCCTGACCGCCGATGCCTACGTGGTGGATCATGCTGGTTTGACCGTGCCGGATATGCCGGAAGCGTTTGAATTGTCGGTGGTGACAAAAATTGCGCCCGCGGCCAACACCAAGCTGGAGGGATTGTACCAATCCAGCGGCATTTTCTGCACCCAATGCGAGGCCCAGGGCTTTCGCCGGATAACCTATTTTCCCGACCGCCCGGACGTCATGACCACCTACCGCGTCACCATCCGGGCGGAAAAGGCGGCCTGCCCCGTCCTCCTCTCGAACGGCAATCTGGTCGAGGCGGGCGATTTGCCCGATGGCCGCCACTTTGCCGTTTGGGATGACCCGTTCCCCAAGCCGTCGTATCTGTTCGCCCTTGTTGCGGGGGATCTGCGTTGGCTGGAGGACGAATTTACCACGCGGTCGGGGCGCGCCGTCGCCCTGCGTATTTACACCGACCCCGGCAACGAAGACCGCTGCGGCCATGCCATGGCTTCCCTGCGACGGGCCATGCGCTGGGACGAGGAGAAATATGGCCTGGAATACGATCTGGATCTGTTCAACATCGTCGCCATCAACGATTTCAACATGGGCGCCATGGAAAACAAGTCCCTGAACGTGTTCAACGCGAAATACGTCCTTGCCAATCCGCAAACCGCCACCGACGACGACTACGCAAATATCGAGGCGATCGTGGCGCATGAATATTTCCACAACTGGACCGGCAACCGGGTGACCTGCCGGGACTGGTTCCAGTTGAGCCTGAAAGAGGGTCTGACGGTGTTCCGCGACCAGCAATTCTCCGCCGATATGGGCTCCGCGCCGGTGCGCCGGATCAAGGATGTCCGCGCCCTGCGCGCGGCGCAATTCCCCGAGGACGCGGGGCCCTTGGCCCATCCCGTGCGCCCCGCCAGCTATATTGAAATCAATAATTTCTATACCGCGACGGTCTATGAAAAAGGCGCCGAGGTGATTGGCATGTACCAGACCCTGTTGGGCGAGGATGGCTTCCGCAAGGGCATGGATCTTTATTTCCAACGCCACGACGGCCAGGCGGTGACCTGCGATGAATTTTTGGCCGCCATGGCGGACGCCAACGGCGCCGATCTGGCGCAGTTCAAACTCTGGTACAGCCAGGCGGGAACGCCCGAGATCCATGTCTCGGACGCCTATGACGCGGCGGCGCGGGTGTATGAACTAAGTCTGCGCCAGAGCCTGCCCGCCACCCCAGACGGCGTCTCCAAGCAGCCCATGCATATTCCCGTGGCCGTCGGGCTGCTGGATGAGGCCGGGCGGGACATCGCCCTGGACGCGAATGGCGCCACGACGAGGGTCATCGAACTGACCGATGCCGACACGGTGGTACGCTTCGAAGGCATTGCCGCGCCGCCGGTCCTCTCCATCAACCGCGGCTTCTCCGCCCCCATCTGGGTGCGGCGGGACTTGGGTGACGGGGCCCGGGGCTTTCTGATGGCCCATGACAGCGATCCGTTCAATCGGTGGGACGCGGGCCAGCAGTACGCCACGGCCTTGCTGGGCGAAATGGCGGCCGGGATCGCCGCCGGGCGGGCGATGGATGTGGACGAGAGCTTTATTTTGGCGCTTGGCCGGACCTTGAATGATGCGGATCTGGACCCGGCCTTCATTGCGCTGGCCTGCCAACTGCCCAGCGAGACCTATTTGGCCGAACAGGTGGAAAAGGCGGACCCCGCCGCCATTCACCAGGCGCGGGAGGCGATGCGGGCGGCCATTGCCCGGACCCTGCGTGACGGGCTGTCGCGGATATACGACGCCAACTGGGCCAATGCGCCCTACAGTCCCGATGCCGCCTCGGCCGGGCGGCGGGCCTTGAAAAACCTGGCCTTGTCCTATCTTTCCCTGCTCGATGATCCCCGCTGCCGCTCGCTGGCCGGGGCGCAGTTCCGGGAGGCGGATAACATGACCGACCGCATGGCCGCGCTGTCGGCATTGAACGACCGGGCGGATGAAGACGGGGAGGTCAACGAGCGGCCCGGGGCCTTGGCCGCCTTCCATGATGAGTTCAAGGATGACCCGGTGGTGATTGATAAATGGCTGTCCCTGCAGGCCGTCTCCGCCCGCCCCGATACCCTTGAACGGGTGGTCGAACTGATGGCCCACCCGGTGTTTTCCATTCGCCAGCCGAACAAGGTGCGGGCGCTGATTTCGGCCTTTTGCGCGGCCAATCCTTATCGTTTCCACGCTCCCGACGGCGGCGGCTACCGCTTTTTGGCGGACCGGGTCTTGCAATTGGATCCGCTCAATCCCCAGATCGCGGCCCGCCTGGCCACCCAGCTCGGCCGCTGGCGCCGCTATGATGATGGCCGGGCGGCGCTCATGCGGGCGGAATTGTCGCGCATCCTGGCGGCCGGCGGCCTCTCTCCGGACGTCTTCGAGATCGTCTCCAAATCACTGGGCGATACCCGGACATAGACGCTCGGCGCCCTGATTCCTAATATCGTGACGTAATAATTAATTAATAGATTGATTCATAGAAGATAAATTAAAACAAACAGTTAATTAATTATTACGTCGCCATAATAGGATCATGTATTGCGATGCCAGGGCAGGGCTGTTGGCGCGGGGCGGTTAGGCGTTGAAAATGCGGCCCCATCCCTGCACGCGGGCGGGATCTTGGCCGGCCAGTTCGAGGGCGCGCAGGACGACGACGGAAATGCTGTCGTAGATGGTCACGCCCAATTCGTCCTCTAGTTTGGCGGCCAGGGTGGCGCCCCGCATGTTGGTGCAGATGATCGAGATCGCCGCCGCGCCCTCCGCCGCGACCTCGCGGCACATGGCCTCGACCTGGTCCTGGCCGACCTCCGAAAACGAATAATTGTCGGAGAGACCCAAATGCCGCTCGGCCACGCAGTCAAACCCGGCGGCGCGGTAGTTTTCCAGAATGCGGGCCTGGACGTCGCCGGTATAGGGCGTGACCAGGCCGAATTTCTTCACGCCGTGACGGCGGAACAGATCGTTGTTGGCCAGGATCGAGGTGGTGGCCGGCGCGCCGGTGCCTTCGGCGATGCGGGCGCACAGCGCCTCGTCGTTGGCGAAGCCCAGCCAGCCGGCGGAGGTGCCGTTCCAGGCGATGGCATGGCACTTGGCGTCCGCTAAAAGTTCGGCCGCCGCGAGGAAATTGCCGTGGTCGAATTGTGCCAGCCCCTGTTCGGAGAGGGAAATTTCGGTCACCTTGAAACGGCTGAAATGGGCCGTGACCTGGCCCAGGCCTTCCACCATGGCGGCTGTCGTCGGCTCCAGTACGGTGTTCGACGACGGCGTCAGCATGCCAAGAATGGTGCGCTCGGACGGCATCGAAAAAGCTTCTAGCGTGAGCGCAGTTTCGGATCGAGCACGTCGCGCAGGGCATCGCCGAACATGTTGAAGGCGAACACCGCCAGGGAAATTGCCAGGCCGGGGAAGATCGCCACCCAGGGCGCGCTTTCGGCATATTCTTCCGCCCCCCCTTGCAGCATCAGGCCCCAGGCTGGGGTTGGTTCCTGCACGCCCAGGCCGAGGTAGGAGAGCGAGGCCTCCAGCAGAATGGCCTGGCCCACGAAGGTCGTCAGCATGATCAGGAATGGCGCCATGACGTTGGGCGCCATGTGGCGCAGGATGATGCGGCGATGGCTGAAGCCGAGCGCGCGGGCGGCGTCCACGTAGGGAATTTCCCGGATCGCCAGGGCCGAGGAGCGCACCACCCTGGCGCACTGGGGTATGAAGGGGATGGTGATGGCGATGATGACGTTGTTGGTGCCGGGGCCCAGAATGGAGACCACGGCCAGGGCCAAAATAATCAGAGGGAAGGCCATGAAGACATCCATGACCCGCTGGAACAACAGATCGAACCAGCCGCCGAAATAGGCCGAGGCCACGCCCAGGACCAGGCCCGAGAAGGCGCCGACAAAGGCGGCGACAAAGCCCACGTACAGGGCCGTGCGCGCGCCAAAAATGATCCGGGTTAATTGATCCCGGCCAAACTGATCGGTCCCCAGCCAGAATTCCGCGCCGGGCGGCGTCAGCATGAATTCGAAATTATTTTCTTCCGGATCAAACGGCGTGATGACTTCGGCGAAAATGGCCATAAAGATCATGACCAAAACGATGAACAGCCCCGCCGCGCCCAGGGGTTGGCGGCGTATCATGTCCCAGGTGGTAGATGCCCAATTCCTCCTGACGCCTAATTCCTCAAGCGTTACGGGGCCGGTTCCAGGGCTGGGAAGGTCAGATACGGTCATCCTTGCCGCCTCATCCTAACTGTAGCGAATGCGCGGATCCAGCCACGCATAAAGAACGTCAGTCACTAGATTTGTAATGACGAAAATCAACACCACAAGCATGACCAACTGCTGGGTCATTGTGAAGTCGTGATTGAGGACGGATTCAACGAACAAATTGCCCAGGCCGTTCAG
>JAYGEB010000232.1:0-3414 GCA_046582595.1 Alphaproteobacteria bacterium
ACCGAGCTGCATGCGGGCGGTAAGTTCGATCAAAACTCCTACAAGGTCTCGGGCGGTTTGCATGGTGTCGGCATATCGGTGGTAAATGCCCTGTCCTCGGTCCTGCAACTGCGCATCTGGCGGGGTGGCGAGGAACATTACATGTGTTTCCGCGACGGTGTTCCCGAGGCGCCCCTGGCGGTTGTCGGCGTGGCGGAGGATCATACCGGCACGGAAGTGACGTTCCTGCCGTCGGACAAGACATTTACCCAGACCACTTTCGATTATGGCACCTTGATCCATCGGCTACGTGAACTGGCCTTTTTGAATTCCGGCGTATTGGTGGTCTTGCGGGATGAACGCGGCGTCGAACCCCAGGAAGATGTTTTTCAATACGAAGGCGGCATCGGCGCCTTCGTGGAATATCTCGACCGCAACAAATCAGCGGTGCATGAAGCTATCGCCATTACCGGCGAGCGCGAACCGGGTAACGGCGACGGCCATATGATTCGCGTCGATTGCGCCCTGCAATGGAACGACAGCTATCACGAAAACGTCCTGTGCTATACCAACAACATCCCCCAGCGCGACGGCGGCTCCCATCTGGCGGGCTTCCGCGCCGCCTTGACCCGGACCGTCAACGGCTATGCCAATTCATCCGGCCTGGCAAAAAAGGAAAAGGTTTCGCTCAGCGGCGATGACGCCCGCGAAGGCCTGACCGGTATTCTGTCCGTGCAGGTGCCGGACCCCAAATTCAGCTCCCAGACCAAGGAAAAGCTGGTCTCCTCCGAAGTGCGCCCGGTGGTCGAAAGCCTGATCTCTGAAAAGTTGGAGCAATGGTTCGAGGAACATCCCGCCGATGCACGCAGGATCGTCGGCAAGGCGGTCGACGCCGCCATCGCCCGGGACGCGGCGCGCAAGGCGCGCGACTTGACCCGGCGCAAGGGCGCGCTGGATATATCTTCCCTGCCCGGCAAACTGGCCGATTGTCAGCAACGCGATCCGGCGAAGTCGGAACTGTTCCTGGTCGAGGGCGACAGCGCCGGGGGTTCCGCCAAACAGGGCCGGGCCCGGGAGAACCAGGCGGTCCTGCCCCTGCGCGGCAAAATCCTGAACGTGGAGCGGGCCCGCTTCGACAAGATGCTGTCATCGACGGAAATCGGCACCTTGATCACGGCGCTGGGCACGGGCATCGGGCGGGATGATTTCAATATTGAAAAACTGCGCTACCACAAGATCATCATCATGACCGACGCCGATGTGGACGGGGCCCATATCCGTACCCTGCTGTTGACGTTCTTCTACCGGCAAATGCCGGAAATTATTGAACGGGGCCATCTCTATATCGCCCAGCCGCCGCTTTACAAGGTCTGGCGCGGCACCTCCGGCGCCGGGCGCTATCTGAAGGATGACCGCGGGCTGGAGGGTTACCTGATCGATGAAGGCCTGCGTGACACCGTTCTGAACCTGCATGACGGCGACCAGCGCGCGGGCGTCGATTTGCGCGCCCTGGTGGATGACGCCCGCCGCGCCGGCGCCCTGCTGGAAGCGATCGGGCGTCGTTACAGCCAAAAGATCGTCGAACAAGCCGCCATTCTGGGCGTGCTCCGCCCCGATGTCATCGCCGATGGGGAACAGGCCGGCCAGGTTGCCCAATTTCTGGCCAGCCGCCTGGATGGCCTGGAAACGGAGGAAGAGCGGGGCTGGACCGGCGAAGCCGCATCCGACGGCGGCTACGCCCTGCAACGAAACACCCGCGGCGTCACCGAGACCCACAGCATCGACGCTACCTTGATTCGCAGCGGCGAAGCCCGGCAACTGGACGCCATGGCCAAGCAATTGCAAGAAATTTACGAACGGCCCGCGGTTCTTGCCCGCAAGGATGATGAAATCCGCATTACCGGTCCCCTTGATTTGCTGGCGGTGGTGTTGAAGCTGGGACAAAAAGGCCTGTCGGTACAGCGCTATAAGGGCCTGGGAGAGATGAACCCGGAACAATTGTGGGAAACCACCTTGGACCCGGACGCCCGTACCTTGCTGCAGGTCCAGGTCAAGGAACTTGATGACGCGGACGAGGTGTTCTCCACTCTCATGGGCGATGTGGTGGAACCGCGCCGGGAATTCATTCAAACCAACGCCTTGAATGTGGTCAACCTGGATATCTAGATCATTTTCGATATTCATCGAAATGCCGCGCCACCCGCTCCCCCTCCCGGCCAGCCACGGGACCATGATCAATGGGCGGCCGGGAGGGAGAGCGGGGCGCGCGGCCAATCTCTAAAATGGTCTAGCCGATGAGCCAGGCCTCCGCGCCAAAGTCTGGCCGCGGCTGGCTGGCCCGGCTGGTCTATTGGCTGGTGGTTTTGCTGGTCTGGGGGGTGATCGCCGCCATGGGGGTGATCGTCTGGTACGCCTACGATCTGCCCCCGGTGGATAAGCTGTCGGCCATTGAACGCAAGCCATCGGTGACCCTATTGGACCATAAGGGCCGCAAGATCGCGGAGTTCGGCGATGTTTACGGCCTGCCGGTGCAATTGAGCCAACTGCCGCGACATTTGCCCCGCGCCGTGGTGGCGACCGAAGACCGGCGCTTCTACAGCCACTTCGGCGTCGACCCCATCGGCCTGGCGCGGGCCATGGTCGTCAATATAAGGGCCGGGCGGGTGGTCCAGGGCGGCAGTACCATCAGCCAGCAACTGGCCAAGAACGTCTTTCTGACCCCGCAACGGACATTGAAACGTAAAGTTCAGGAATTTCTCCTGGCCCTGTGGCTGGAGGCGAATTTCTCCAAGGAGCAAATTCTGACCCTGTATCTGAACCGGGTCTATCTGGGCGCGGGCGCCTATGGCGTGGATGCCGCCGCCCGGCGCTATTTTTCCAAGCCGGCATCAAAGGTCAATCTGGCCGAGGCGGCCATGCTGGCTGGTTTGCTGAAAGCGCCCTCGCGACTGGCTCCGACCCGCGATCTGAAGGCGGCGCGGAGCCGGGCGGCGGTGGTGCTGAACAACATGGTGAAAGCGGGCTATATCGAACCGGCGGCGGCCCGGGCGGCCAAGAAAAATCCAGCCGGTCTGCGCCGGGGCCGGGCGCCAAGGGGACGGCCGGCGCGTTACTTCGCGGATTGGGTGATGGACCGCCTGACCGATTATCTGGGCCCGACGGAGCGAAATCTGGTCATCCGCACGACCCTGGACGCCACCATGCAGCGCCAGGCCGAGGCCGCCATGGCCAAGCTGTTCGCCGGCCCGGCCAAGGGCCGCAAAATCGGCCAGGGCGCCCTGGTCGCGATGACGCCCAATGGCGCCGTCCGGGCCATGGTCGGCGGCCGGAATTATGGCCAGAGCCAGTACAACCGCGCCACCCAGGCCCGGCGGCAGCCGGGTTCCGCCTTCAAGCCCGTGGTCTTCCTGGCCGGTCTTGAAGCCGGCCTGCGGC
>JAYGEB010000267.1:0-3050 GCA_046582595.1 Alphaproteobacteria bacterium
GCTGTTCGGTCACCTTCATGGTGCCCAGTTCGGCGGCGATGGCCGCACCCACCCGGCCGCCCAGCATCAAGCCCGCCAGCACCGGCCCCAACTCCCTGGTCAAGCCGACGACGACGATATTGGGCACCGCGCTTTCCGCGCCGAAGCGGGCGGAACCGAGATAAATCTGCAAGGCCAGAACGGCGCCCGTGAACAGCGCCGTCATGCCCACCACGGGCAAGGAATAATAGCCGATCGTCAACATCTGCTGCAGGCACAAACGCCAATAAAACGGCGGCGTGACCACCGCGGACAGCGATTTTCCGGTGAATATGGAGAGCCGGCCAACGGTGGCCAAAAAGACCAGAAAGAACCTGCCGACAACGGCCAGGGGATTATGCATGGCCCTGGCCGCCTCCCGTTCCATCCAGATACCGCCGATGATAACGCCCGCCCAGGGCGGTCAGAATTTCGTATCCGATGGTGCCGGCCCGTTCCGCCACGTCGTCCAGGCTGGGTCCGCCGCCGCCAATCAGATCGATCTCGGCGCCCGGATGGACCGCCGCCAAGGGCGCCTCCGTGACATCCAGCGTGATTAAATCCATGGAAACGCGCCCTACGACTGGTACCGAAATTCCGGCAATATACGCCACTCCCCGCCCGGACAAGGCGCGCGGATAGCCATCGCCGTAGCCCACGGGAACCGTGGCGATTCGCCGCGGCCCCGTGGCCCGATAGGTGGCACCGTAGCCAACGCTCTGGGGGGTGTCAATTTCCCGCACCTGAATGATCCTGGCCCCGAGGCGGACCACCGCCCGCATGGGATTTGCCTGGCCGGGCGTCGGATTGCCGCCATAGAGGGCGATGCCCGGCCGCACCAGATCGTAATGATATTCCGGCCCCAGGAATATGGCGGCGGAATTGGCCAGGGAGGCGCGCGCCGAGGGCAGGGCCGCCAAGTGGCCATCGAATGATCGCCGCTGCTTACCGTTCAGGTCGTGGCCGGGTTCATCCGCGCAGGCCAGATGGCTGATGAATAAATGCAGATCCAGACCCGCCAAACGTTCCACGTCCCGCCGTAGATCGGCGGCCTCGTTGGGCGTCAGGCCCAGGCGCGCCATGCCCGTATCGATATGCAGGGCCGCCGCCAGGGTTTTGTCCACCGCCCCGGCCGCCCGGGTCCAAAGTTCAAGCTGCGGGAGTGAATTCAGCACGGGGATCAGTTCATGGTCCAGAAAATCGTCTTCCGTTTCGGGCAAAACCCCGTTCAGGACATAAATCACGGCGCCGGGGCCAAGGATGCGGCGCAGATCAATCCCTTCCGCCACATGCGCGACAAAGAATGTCCGGCAACCCACCGCCATCAGCTTTGGCCCGACCCGCGCGGCGCCCAGGCCATAGGCATCGGCCTTCACCACGGCGGCGCATTCGGCGGGCGCGGCGCGCTGTTTGAGGATGTTGTAGTTGGCGCAGAGGGCACCCAGGTCGATCTCCAGGATCGCGCCAGCCTGTTCAGGGCCGGGGCTAACGGGAGGCATCGGGATAACGGCCCGCCGCGTCGAGATTGGAAAACTTGGTGAACTCCCGCTCGAACTGCAGGCGCACGGTGCCGGTGGGGCCATGGCGCTGCTTGCCGATGATCACTTCGGCGATGCCATGGACCCGGTCCATTTGTTCCTGCCATTTGATATGGTCTGGCGTATTCTCCTCGGGCTGTTTTCTTTCGTGATAATATTCTTCCCGGTAGATAAACATGACCACATCGGCATCCTGTTCAATGGAGCCCGATTCCCTGAGGTCCGACAGCAAGGGCCGTTTATCTTCCCGTCCCTCAACCTGGCGGGAGAGCTGCGACAGGGCAAGGACGGGAATTTCCAGTTCCTTGGCCAGGGCTTTTAACCCTTGGGTAATCTCGGTGAGTTCCTGAACCCTGTTCTCCGCGCCCCGCCCGGTGCCCCGCAACAATTGCAAATAGTCCACGACGACCAGGCCAAGGTCATGTTGACGCTTCAGACGCCTGGCTCGCGTGCGCAGGGCCGAAATCGTCAAGGCCGGGGTATCGTCGATGTAGAGCGGGGCCTGCTCAATGGCCTGGGAGGCGGAGACCAGCCGGGAAAAGTCGTCCGAAGAAATATCACCCCGGCGGATTTTTTCCGAACTGATCCGCGATTGCTCCGCCAATAGCCGGGTGGCCAATTGCTCGGCCGACATTTCCAGACTGAAGAACGCGACCACGGCGCCATCGACAACTTTTTCCTCGCCGTTTTCCATCCGTTTGCGTTTGATGTGATGGGCGGCGTGAAAGGCAATATTGGTGGCCAGCGCCGATTTGCCCATGGCCGGCCGGCCCGCGAGGATGATCAAATCGGAGGGATGCAGGCCGCCAAGCTTCTGGTCCAGATCGATCAACCCGGACGATACCCCCATCATCTGGCCGTCCCGGTGGAAAGCCGCCGCCGCCATGTTGATCGCGGTGGCCAGGATGGCATCGAAATTTTGCAATCCCCTGTCCGCTTGGCCATATTTGGCCAGTTGGAACAGATCCTGTTCGGCCTCCTCGATCTGATCCTTGGCCTCGACTTCCACATCCCGCTCATAGGCCTGGTTGACCATGGCCTCGCCAATCTCGATCAGGCCCCGGCGCAAGGCCAAATCAAAGATCGTCCGGCCATAATGCTGGGCATTGATGACGGTGACGGCGGCGCCCGCCAGCCGCGCCAGATATTGCGCGCCGCCAACCTCGGCCAGGGCCTCGTCCTGATCGAAGTAGTATTTCAAGGTCACGGGGTTGGCGATCTGGCCCCGTTCGATCAGTTTCAGGGCCGCCGAATAGATGCGCTGGTGCCCCGCTTCCTGGAAATGTTCCGGTTGCAGAAAATCGGCGACGCGGGAGGCGGCATCGTTGTTGACCAGGATCGCGCCCAACAGGGCTTGTTCCGCCTCCAGATTGGCGGGCGGCGCGCGGTAGCCGTCGCCGGCGCCGGGATCGTCGATCGCGGGGTCGCCAATGGTGGCCAGGACGGGGCTGTTTGTACTGTCTGTATTCATATGACGGGCAATATATCACGACC
>JAYGEB010000315.1:0-8896 GCA_046582595.1 Alphaproteobacteria bacterium
GGTCGCGGGCGATATTGAGGATGTGGAAATCGAAATGGGGTTGAGGCGGAACCGGGATACGCCGCGTCCGAAATATCATTCTTTTCCCGCGCTGGAAGGTCATCAATCAGATGCGCACCGGAATCCCGTTTGGGACAACACGCCCGGCGCTGGGATTACGAACCCCTTCAAGCATGTCGGGCGCAACGACCCTTGTCCGTGCGGATCGGGAAAGAAGTTCAAGAAATGCTGTTTGCAATAACTTCAAGCGCCGCAATTGCGGCTTGATCCGATACGCTCCGTCAAAAAAGAACGCCGCCCTATGCCACGGCCCTGTTCGGCTTCTCCGGCAGGTTGAAATTGAAGATGCGGTTGGCGTTCAGGCCCAGGATCTTGGCGCGCGTGTCGGGCGAAATGCCGGACATGGTGCGCTCGATGGCGGCGGCCGAATGGGGCCAGGTGCCTTCGTGGTGGGGATAGTCGTTGGCCCATAACACGTTGTCCACCAGGCCGAAATCCTCGATCAGGGCCAGCCCGACCGGGTCTTCCTGGAAGGCGGCGGCGCCATGCTGCTTGAAATAATCGCTGGGCAGGCCCTGCAATTTGGGCCGGACCCAGAAATGATGCTTGCGGTAGGCTTCGTCCATGGCTTCCAGGGCCCAGGGTATCCAGCCGATGCCGCATTCGATCAAGGCGAATTGCAGCTTGGGAAAGCGTTCCAGAACGCCCGAAGCACACATATTCGCCATGGGCTCGATGGTCGGGCTCAGGGAATGGGCGACATAATTGATCACCGCGCCGCCGTTGCCCTTGGAGGCGCGGGGATCCCGGCCCGTGGAAATATGGAAGGTGATCGGCAGGCCGGTTTCCTCGATCAGGGCCCACATGGGATCGAACATGGGCAGATTGTAGTTTGGATCGTCCACGTCGTGGCCGCCGTAGATCGGTTTGCACGGCAGGGTCAGGCCGCGGAAGCCCATCTTCGCCGTGCGCTCGATCCCGGCCAGGGTACCGGGCAGATCGCCGGTCGCCACGGCCGCCATGGGCGACATGGTGTCATTGCTGGGGCCATAGAATTCCCAAGCCCAGTCGTTCCAAACCCGGCAACTGGCCATGGCCAACTCCGGGTCCGGCGTGGCCCACATGGCGAGGCCCTTGTTGGGAAATATAACTTCGGCGTCAATGCCGTCGCGCTTGTGGTCGGCGGCGCGGCCTTCGATGGTGGCGCCGGCGCCGTTGCGTTCCTGATCCTGGCCGACCATGGCGGCGATGCGAATCTTGGTGGGGCGGTTGCCTTCCACCACCGACCACCGGTCGCCTTTTTCGTCGATCCGGACTTGGGGCACCCTCTCGCGGTATTTCGGCTCGATCCGGGTAAGCCACAGATCGGCCGGCTCGTTGGCATGGGTATCGGAAGAAATCATCAGGTATTTGTCGGGATCGTCCGCGCGCGCGGTGCGCGGCCAATCCGCCGTGCCGGGGGTTTCAAGGCGCCATGCATTGGCGTCATCGACCTGTACTTGTTCGCTCATTTTCCGCTCCTATTCAGCTATGGCTTAGAGAAATTTTCAATTAATCGAAGCCGCTCGCGCGACCCAAGTGATTGGTTCAATTGCTCTTTTCTTAAGAGTCCGAGCATGTTTCAAATGAACATGCTCTAGGCGCCGGACAATTTCCATTGCACCAGGGTATAGGGTATCTCCACATCGTCATGGGGTTCGAATACCGCCTCGACGGCGGCGCCGATTACCACCTCTTGGTCGTCCGGGCCCAGCAGGTTGCCGACCATGCGGATATTGCCCGCATGGGGCAGTTCCACCAGGACGGCGGTATAGCGGCCCCGTTCCTTCAAGGCGGGATGCACCGGGTGCCAGGGCCGCTCCCAACTGTAGATCAGGCCCGTGCCCTCGACATTGTGCCATTCGATATCGAAGGAATGGCATTGGTGGCAGAGCCATTCCGGACCCCATTGCCAGGTGCCGCAGCCGCCGCAGCGTTGCACCATGAGTTCGCCGCGCCGGGTGCCGTCCCAATAATTTAGGTCCAGGCCGTCGGCGGCGGGCACGGGGGCCGGCATGCCGGCGGGCAGATAGCTCTCGCTCATTACAATGTTTCTTCCGAACCCATGATCAGGCTGCTGACCGGGGTTACCATGGGGCCGGCGATATTCATGGCCAATTTGGCGTTCGGCACCTGGTTGCAGCTTTCGCCGCGGATTTGCCGCACCGCCTCCAACTGCAGGCCAAAACCATGCATATAACATTCCGCCAGATTGCCCCCCGAAGTGTTGAGGGGGACGCGGCCCGTGGGCGCCGTTAGATTTTCCAGGGTGAAAAATTCGTTGGCTTCCTCCGGCTCGCAAAAACCATGCTCGACAACCGCCATCATCACGCCGGTGGTGAAGTTTTCGTAGCTTTGCAGCACGTCGATGTCGCCGGGCGCGACACCGGCGGTCTCGTACAGGCGCGGCGCCACGGTGGCGAAGGATGACGAGGCGAAGTTGGAGGCATTCAGCACCCCCGCGCCGCAGCGGTGGTCGGAACCTTGCGCCGCGCCTAAAACATAGACCGGTTTCTGGCGCAAATCCTTGGCCCGCTCCGCCGAAACCAGGATCATCGCCGCCGCGCCGTCGTTTTCCTGACAGCAATCGAACAAGCGGTTGATGGGCTCGACGATCCAGCGGCTGTTATCGTAAGTCTCCCCATCCAGGGGCCGGCCATGCATCACCGCCCGTGGGTTGCTCTGGGCATGTTGATAAGACGCCATGGCGATGGCGCGCAGGACGTCGTTCTTGACGCCATGATCATGCATGAAGCGGGTTGCCCGCATGCCGTATTTCTGCGCCGGGGACATCACCCCGTAGGGCGCCAAATAAGCGGCATCGCCCGAGACCGTGGCGTCCGGCGCGCCCTGGCCGAAGCGGCGGAACTGCCCTTGGGCCAAGGCGCGGAAGACCACCACGCAATCGGCATAACCACACGCGATCGCCGCCGCGCCATTGGCCACCGCCGCCGCGACACCGCCTCCCCCCCCGCCCCATTGCATGTTGGAAAACCGCAGGTCGGGAATACCCAGGGCGGCCGCGATGCGGGAAGGGTCGCTGCGGTCGTTGGAGTAGGAGGCGAAACCATCGATCTCCTTGGCATCGATACCAGCATCCTCCGCCGCCCGCAGAATGGCCCGCAAGGCCAGCACGAACTCCGCGTCCGGGGATTGGCCGTGCCGGTAATAGGTGCTCTCGCCGATCCCGACGGCGGCCACCTTGCCCCGGATACTCCGTTCACTCATGGCCGCTGCCCAACCCATCTCACCTGCATCACCCGCACTGAAACCTTCCTCCCAGACGTCATATTATCTCCGTCCCCGGCAATTCTAACACTTATTCGAAAATGACCGCCATTGCCAATTACCGCCTTGGGTGGGGAAAGGCGATGTTGTAGCCTGATCCGGGTACGGATTGGGAGTGTGATGAATGGCGGAAACAGCCGAATTCAAACCGGGTGGCTATCGTTATGTGCGGGGCCCGTTTCAATATTCAGGTGGCGTGGCGGCGGAGCCGGGCTTTGCCATCGAACGGGTACGTTTCGCCCGGCCACGGCCCATTGAACAGGGTTTTCAGGACATTGAAGCCTATTTGACGGCCCAGGGCCGGCCCGTCACGGCCTTTTGCGCCTGCGAGCTGCGCTCTCCCGCACCTTTCGATGATGCCGGTTTCATCGCCTTCAACCGCATTTACGTTGGCACGTTGGAACGTTGGGGCATCTTCAAGGACGACGAAAACCCGGTCGCCCGCTCCAATGTCTGTCCCGAAATCAAGCCGCCCAGCGAGCCCGTGTTCGAGGCCTTTTGTCATACCGTGCCCCTGGACAAGGCCGCCGGCGATGTGAAGAGCTTCGTCATCGCCGGCTCCGGCGAGGCGCGCGAGGCGCCGGGCGATTACGCCGAACGGATCGTCCGCCTGGGCGAAACCTCCGCCGATGCCCTGGCGGAAAAGGCCCGCTACGTGCTGGGCGTCATGGAAACCCGCATGGCGGCGCTGGGCCTGGGCTGGGCCGATGTGAACGCCAGCCAGGTTTACACCGTGTATGATCTGCATCCATTTTTCGCCGATGAGATCGTCTCCCGCGGCACCGCCAACGCCGGCCTGACCTGGTATTATGCCCGCCCGCCGGTGCTCGGCCTGGACTATGAAATGGATGTGCGCGGCGTGCCGGTCGAACGTGTTATATAGAATCGCCAATTCTGGAAACTTGAGAAAATAACATGCCCCAAGAACAATCCTTCGCCGCCTTCACGGAAGATCTTGAAATCAAGCAGATGCACGAATTGGGCGAGGTGTTGGTCACCAAATCCCTGCTCTATCATCTGGCGGATGGTGAACAAAGCCTGGGCACCGGTTTCGGCGATGGCCGGCAACGGCTGATGATGGGCGAGGACCCGCGCCTGCCCGCCATGCCGGACAAACCGACCCTGATGGATTTTTTCAAACTGCGCTTTGCCCCGGCGCAACAGCATCTTTTGCAAAGCGCCAATCTGGCGCAACGGAACGGTGAGGATGAAAAGATCGTCCTGGCCTGTCTGTTGCATGATATCGCGGTCGCCGGTTTCATCCGCTCCGATCACGGCTATTGGGGCGCGCAATTGATCGAGCCCTATGTGGATGAAGAGGTCAGTTGGGCGGTCCGGGCGCATCAATCCATGCGCTTTTTTCCCGACGAAAGCGTCGGCTACGAATACCCCCAGGCCTACGTCGCCATGTTCGGCAAGGATTATGAGCTGGAACCCTATATCGTCGCCGAATATGAACGCTCCCGGGTCCATAAATGGTACATGACGGCGCGGAAAATCTGCGTCAACGACCTCTATTCCTTCGACCCCGGCGTGGTCATTGAAATTGAACAGTTCGAGGATCTGATCGGCCGTCACTTCAAACAGCCCAGCGAAGGCCTGGGCAACGACAACACCCCGTCCTCGCACATGTGGCGCACCCTGCGCCGGCCCTGCAACGCGCTATAGGGCCGCCTCGAACAGACGGCCCCGCCCGCTTGGGCGCAGCGGCCGGCCGGCCAAATGCGCCATGTGCAAGGCCAAGGCCTGGGTGCTGGAAATGACGGGCTTGTTCAGTGGAGCAAGAGGGACTACACGCCCTCTTGCTTCAACCGCTGAATACCAGACCAGCGCAAAAATACTTGTACTTGTTCTTCGCTGTAACCCAGTAATCGGCCAGTCTCGAACTCATCTTCGTCGGTGGCTTTTCGCTCACCACCATGGATCGCCTGGTTGATGGCGTGCAGCATTTCAATTCGCCACGCCTCCTGCGGTATGGCGTAATAGATGAATCTCGGCGAAAAGGGATTGTCGGGTTTTTGATAGGTCGTTTCCCATTTGATGAATGTTCCGGCCTGCACATGAGGCTCAAAATCGTCTTCCGGAATGATGAAATTCCCTGGATCTTCATCGACGAACATGGCCAAAGGCTTTTCATCAGCGAGCATCATTTCAAGCTCCCGGTGTTCATGGGGTCCGATGCCCTCGGGTATGTCTGGCCTATCGTCCATGGTCCCGATTATCCCGCCTTTGCGCCCGCCGAGCAATGGAGCCGGAGCCAAAATAAGGGAGACAGATCGGCGCAAGTCGCGCCGGGCCGCGCCCCGGTCAGCCCGCCGCCATGATCGCGCGATAGATATCCGGGTCCGTGGCGCCTTCGCTGCCGATCAGCAACACCCGGCTGTCCCGGTCCAGCCCAAATGTATCGCGCAAGGCCGGATCGGAGGCGGCCGCGATGAGGGTCAACAGGCCCGGTGTTGAACATTCGCCCGCCTCGATGACGCCGCCGCCCAGATCGCCCGAGGCCAGACAGCGCATGGCGGGGGCGACCAAATCATCGGCCATTGTGACGAAATGATCCGTACAACGGCGCAGGACTTCCCAGGCCAGAGGCGAGACCTCGCCGCAGGACAGCCCGGCCATCACGGTTTCCTCGACAATCTTCACGCTTTGCATAACGCCCGCGCGGGCGCTGGCCGCCAGGCTGGGCGCCCGGTCCGCTTCCACCACGATCACGGCGGGGCGATTGGCGCCCAAGGCCAGCCACAGCCGGGCGCACAGCGCCGCCGCCATGCCGCCAACACCCGCCTGTAAAATTATGTGGCTGGGCGACTCAGCCTTTTCCGCCAATATCTCCGAGGCCATAACGCCGTAGCCGGCCATGACATCGCGGGGGATTTGGTCATGGCCGGGGTAGGAGGTATCGGAGACCACATGCCAGCCTCGCTCCCCGGCCTCCCGCGCGCAGACGCGGACGCTGTCATCATAATCACCCGCCGTGCGCACCACCTCCGCGCCCAGGGCCTCCATGGCGCGTTGCCGGCCCCGGGAGACATCGCGGTGAATATAGATGCGGCACTTGCAGCCGGCCCGTCGCGCGCCCCAGGCGACCGAGCGGCCGTGATTGCCGTCGGTGGCCGCCGCCACGGTTATTTCACGGACGGCCGCCCCATGTTCGCCGGCCCGGATGCCGGCCAGGGTGGCCGCGCCGGTCTGTTCAGCAAGCACCCGCAGAACGGCATAGGTGCCGCCCAGGGCCTTGAAACTGCCCAGGCCAAAGCGCCCGCTTTCATCCTTGTACAACACCGCGCCGATGTTCAGTTCCGCCGCCAGCCGGTCCAGGCTCCGCAACGGCGTTGGCGCGTAACCGGGCCATTGCAAGATTTCATGCTCGGCGGCGGCAAACAGCGCGGTTGAAAAAACCTCTCCCAGCGCCGCCGGATAGGGCCCGGCAACAGGTTTTCCCCGGACGTGCTCGGTAAGCACCGGCATGGATTTGAAATATTTATCGAGCATGACGGCCGCCCTGGTCGGTGCCGCTACCCGACCCGGCCCAGGGGATCGCCGAAGCGTTGCAGCATGACCTCTTCGAAGCCGGCGTTGTCGCCGGCGATCCAACTGCCGGGGCGGACGCAATAGGCCTCGGGCTGCCAGGGGGCGGCCGGTTCGGCGCCCGTCTCGGACAAATCCCGGGCACCATCCATCACCGTGCGGCGGAAGCGGACCACGGCGGCGTCGGTGGCGGTCAGGTTTTCCCGGCTGCGGTCGACCCGCCGGCCCTGGCTTTCCTGGATCATCAAATCTTGTTCCGCCAGGCCCTTGACCCCGGTAAAGGTGGCATTGCGCTGGTTTTCCCGATCGATCAGATAATCGTTGCCCCGGTTGCGAAGGGGCACGTAGTCCGCCCCGGTGTTGGCGATGATGCCGTAACCCTGTTCAAATTTGGCGCGCTCCTCCGCCCCGATGATCCGTTCCGGGTTCCAGCCATAGCAATACATCCAACAGCTTTCATCGGTGATGGGCACCAGGGTGAAACCGAAATAGGTTTCGCCGGGGAAGGCCGAGGGGCCGGTACCGTGCGCCGGCAGGGTATATTGCGTGATGCGCCAATAATTCTCCCCTTCGTCGCCGGCCCGCACGCCGCCGACGATGAAACCCGCATCGTGCGGCAGAACGGTGAACTTGGGCATGGGATCGTCGCGGATCCAGCGCAGACGCCGGACATCGGCCGGGGCGTCGGGGTTCTCGTCCGAGGCGACATGGGGTGCCGGCATATGCAAAAACGAAAAATGCGAGGTATCCAGGTCGCCTTCCATCACCTGGGCCCAGTTGCAATCAACCAATTGCTTGGTGACATAGCGATTTTGCGTTTCAACCACGCAGAATTCCAACCGCGGCAATTCCGGAAGGGTATCGGCCGGCGGTCCCATATAAGCCCAGACGATGTCGCCCCATTCCCGCGTTGGGTAGGATTTCGCCCGAACCGTATCGTGGTGCCGGGCGCCGGGCGGTATATTGGGCAGGTCCACCGCCCTGCCCTCCACATCGAACTTCCAGCCGTGGTAGACGCAGCGCAGGCCGCATTCCTCGTTGCGGCCGAAAAACAAATTTGCGCCGCGATGGGGGCAGCGCGAATCCAGCAGGCCCAGCCGGCCCTTCGTATCGCGGAACGCCACCAGCTCCTCGCCCAGAATGGTGACGCGCAGCGGCGCGCCGTCTGGTTCAGGCAGCTCTTCCACCAGGGCCACGGGCTGCCAGAAACGCCGGAAATACTGGCCCATGGGGGTATCGTCGCCGGTCCGGGTTAGAAGATCATTTTCCTCGATGGTAAGCATGGCTGGCCCTCCGTCCTAATATTGCGCCTCGACATTGTCGGACGATAGCCGCAAAACTGTCAACGCCGCGCGCCAGCCGGCGCCATGAGGAGAGTAAAAGGCCATGAACATGGTTACCCCGGAAAACATCGACGGACCCCGCCAGGAGCCGGCCAGCGGTGGCGCGGCGGAGCAATTGGTGATCCTGGTGCACGGTTACGGCGCCGATGGCAACGATCTGATCGGCCTGGCGCCCTATTTCGCCCGTATCCTGCCCAACGCCGCCTTCGTTGCGCCGCACGGCCCGCAACGCTGCGAGATGTCACCCTCGGGCTTTCAATGGTTCCCCATCAATCAATTCGACCCCGCAAGCCGCCTCGACGGCGTGCGCGCCGCGGCACCCATTCTGGACCAGTTCATCGATCAGGAATTAGCGCGTCACGGATTGAAGGAAGAAAATCTGGTGCTGATCGGCTTCAGCCAGGGCACCATGATGAGCCTGCACGTGGCCTTGCGCCGCGCCCGCCCGGTGGCGGGCATTCTGGGTTTTTCCGGCCTGCTGGCGGGACCAGAATTGTTGGCCGACGAAGCGGTATCGAAACCGCCCATCCTGCTGGTCCACGGCGATCGCGACGAGATGTTGCCCGTACAGAACCTGCACGACGCGGTCGCGGCCTTGTCCGCCGCCGGCCTGAACGTGGAATGGCACGTCAGTCCCGGCGCCGGCCACACCATCGCCCAGGACGGCCTGGACCTGGGAATGGAATTCCTGCGGC
>JAYGEB010000332.1:0-6496 GCA_046582595.1 Alphaproteobacteria bacterium
CCCGTCCTAATGATTCTGACCACCAGAACAAGCGACGATCAACTGGATCAAACGTGGCGCGCCGGCACCGACGGCGCGCCGCTGACAACAATCGATTTGGGGCCGTTGCAGCCTTTGGAAGCGAACGACCTGGCACACGAATTCGAGGCCTTGAATGATGAGATGATCGCCGCCTGCGTGGAGCGTTCGGGCGGAAATCCTTTGTTCCTGGAACAATTGCTGCGCAACGCCGACGATCTAACGGCCGGCGACATTCCCGGCACCATCCAAGGCATCGTCCAGGCGCGTCTTGATGTCCTGGCGAGCCACGACCGGGAGGCGATTCAGGCGGCGTCGGTCCTGGGCCAGCGTTTCTCCCAAACCGCCCTCGCGGCGTTGCTCGACGGTGATGATTATGATCCCGTCAACCTACTGGCGAACGTTTTGATCCGGCCCGCCGGTGACGATTATCATTTCGCCCACGCGCTGATCCGGGAAGGTGTTTATGCCTCAATGCTAAAGCCCCGGCGGACCGGGTTACACCGCCGCGTCGCGGGCTGGTTCCAGGACAGCGACCCGGTCCTGCATGCCGAGCATCTCGACAAGGCGGAAGAACCTGGCGCCGGACAGGCCTATTTGAAAGCCGCCAATCTGGAGGTCGAAACCCACCGAAACGAACGGGCGCTGCGACTTGTGAAGCGTGCCCTGGAACTGGACGCCACGCAGCAAGTGCGGTTTGATCTTGTTTGCGTCCACGGTGATATATTGCGCGCATTGGGTCAGACGGATCACTCCATCGGTGCATTTGAAACCGCCCTCGAAACGGCGATGGGAGACGATCAAACCTGCCGCGCCAATATCGGCTTGGCCGAGGGTTTGCGGATCAGGGGCAGGTATCGCGATGGGCTGGCTTGTTTGACCGGTGCGGAAGCGGCTGGGGAAGCGGTTGGTTCGGCCGCGTACCTCGGGCGCGTACATGGCCTGAAAGGCAACCTGCATTTCCCACTGGGCGAGAACGAGGAATGTCTGGGCGAGAACGAGGAATGTCTGCGCGAGAACGAGGAATGTCTGGCCGCCCACGAGAAAGCTTTGCATTACGGCCAAGAAAGCGGATCCGCCGAAATCCAGGCTAGGGCATATGGTGGTTTGGCGGACGCCAATTACCTGCGCGGACGAATGTTGAGCGCAAAACAAATGTTCGAACGGTGCGTCACGTTGGCGAAAGAAAACAATTTAACCCGGATCGTGGCCGCCAATCTTTTGATGGTCGGCGCCACAAAAGGATATGCCTTGGAGCTAGAATCCGGGACCGAAGCATCGCTGGAGGCGCTGGAGGTTTCAAGGTTGATCGGGGATTATCGATCGGAAATCCTTGCCCGGAACGCGGCATGCGCGAATTTGACAGAACGAGGGCAATTCGACGCCGCATCGGAACATGCCGGCATGGCCCATGAAATCGCCCATGAGTATGGCGTTGGCGCCATGGTTACCGGTGCCTTGCGTCATCATTCGTCGGCATGCCTGGCGGCGGGCCAGCTCGGCAAGGCCATCGAGTTGGCGGAACGTTGTTGGCGGCTGGTTTCCGAGAATCACTTCGAAGCCTTCATGGGCCCAAGTTGCCTCGGCGTGATCGCCTGGTCGGCGCCCCAGACCTCCCGTCAAGACTGGGCCATCGACGAAGGTTTTCGCCTCCTATCCCAAGGGGCGGTGAGCCACAACTATCTATTCTTCCACCGCTACATCATGGAAGTCGGCCTGGACAGGTACGATTGGGAATTGCTGCAACGGGGTTGCGATGGGCTGGCCGCATATACCCGTGCCGAACCCCTACCATTGTCCGGCTTTTTTATTGCCTGTGCCCAGACATTGAGAAATTTTTATCAGGGCCACGACCGCGAAAAGTCCATTGAAAACCTTCTTAAGTTAAAGGATCAGGCCGAACAAGCGGAATTGAAAATTGCCCTGCCCCGCATCGACGCGGCGCTTGGCGAAACCGGTTAAAGCCGCCATCAGGCGACGCGGAAGCTTTCGCCGCAGCCGCAGCGGTCGGTTTCGTTGGGGTTGTTGAAGACGAAAGTGGATTGGAACTTGTCGGTCTTGTAATCCATCTCGGAGCCGATCAGGAACATGATGGCCGTGGGATCGATAAATACCTTCACGCCGTCCACTTCAATCTCTTCCTCGAAGCGTTTCTTTTCCGTGGCAAATTCCACTTCGTACATCAGGCCGGAACACCCCCCGGTCTTCACGCCCACGCGCAGGGCCAGAATGTCGCCGTCGCCGCGCGCCATCAACTCCCTGGCCCGCGTCACCGCCGCATCCGTCATCGTAATTACCGCTGGTCTTTCCATGGCCTTTGTTTCCTACGTCCCCAGTATCTCTAATGTAACCCTAAATCTAACGGGCGCAATCTTTCCATAACCTTAAAAACGTCTTCCCGCACCCGGGCTCAGAACATATCCAGTTCGACCCGGGCCGCTTCCGACATCATATCCATGCTCCAGGGCGGATCCCAAACCAGTTCGACCACGACCTCGCCGATGCCATCGACCTCCGAGACGGTGCGGGCCAGATGACCGGGCAAAACGCCCGCCACCGGGCAGCCGGGCGCCGTCAGGGTCATTTGAATATCGACAGCCCCCAGGTCATTGATTTTGTGTTCGTAAATCAGGCCAAGTTCAAAAATATTGACGGGTATTTCGGGATCGTAAACCTCCCGCATGGCTTCAACCACGGCGGCCTCCGCAGCCACGGCAACGCCATTTTGCAATGGCTCACCGGCGCGGGCCTTGCCGTCCTCGTCCAGTTCCGGGCCGTTCAGATGGCCAAAGAGATCATCATCCCCATGAAAACCCATATCATTCATGTCATTTCCCCAATTTTAATCCGCCGCCGCCAGATCGGATCGCCGGCTCAGCTTTTGCATATGTTTCAACATCGCCATCATCCCCACCTGGCGCTGCATGGTCAGCGCGCCCAAATTCAGGCCGCGCACGTGATCAAGGGTCAATTCTCCAAGTTCGGCGGTGGTCAGGCCGCTGAACGACCCGGTCATCATGGAAACCAGTCCCTTGACGATGATGGCATCGCTTTGACCCTGAAAATAATTCCCGCCGTCCTCCATGTTATGGGCGATCCAGACCTTGGACATGCAGCCGTGCATCATATGGGCTTCGTCCATGAATGCGGCGGGGAAGGGGGTCTTGTCGGCGCGTTTGCCGATATCGATGATATATTCGAAACGGCTGTCTTCATCCAACAGGTCCAGCGCCTCGACATATTCATCGTATTGGGCCAGTTTTTCCGGGGCTATGGACATGATGATCGGCGGCTCCAACTCAACCGAACAAGGTCCGGGCCCGTTCCAGGCCGGCGATCATGACGTCGATCTCGGCCGTCGTGTTGTACATGGCCAGAGAGGCGCGCACGGTGCCATCCACGCCCAGGCGGGCCATCAGGGGTTCGGCGCAATGCTGTCCCACCCGCACCGCGACACCGGCCCGGTCCAGGGCGGCGGCGGTGTCAAAGGGGTGGATGCCGTCCTGCACGAATGAAAATATCGCCGCTTTGTCCGGCGCCGTGCCGAACAGCCTGATATCCTCCATCGCCGTCAGGCGTTCCGTGGCATAAGCCAGCAGGGATTGTTCATGGGCGGCGATCCGGTCCATGCCGATGGCCGAGACATAATCGATGGCCGCGCCCAGGCCAATGGCTTCCACGATGGGCGGCGTACCCGCCTCGAAACGGTGGGGCGGCTCCTGATAGGTGGTTTTTTCGTAACTGACGGAGGCGATCATATCGCCGCCACCCTGGTAGGGCGGCATCTTCGCCAGCAATTCCGCCTTGCCGTACAGCACCCCGATGGCCGTCGGCCCGTACAGCTTGTGACCCGTGAAGACAAAGAAATCCACGTCCAGGTCGTGCACGTCAACGGGGCCATGCACCACGGACTGGCTGCCATCCAGCAGCACGGGGATGTCCCGCGCATGGGCCAGGCGGATGATCTCCTTGGCCGGCAGATGCGTGCCCAGGACGTTGGAACAATGAGTGATGGCGACCAGCCTGGTATTGCCGTCCAGCAGCGCCGCATAGGCGTCCAGATCCAGTACGCCGCGGTCATCGATGGGCGCGACCTTTAGCTCTATGTCTTTTTCATCGCGCAGCATCTGCCAGGGCACGATATTCGCGTGATGTTCCATGTCCGAGATCAAAACGCCGTCGCCCCGGTTCAGAAACCGCCGGCCATACGTCGCCGCGACCAGGTTGATGGCCTCGGTGGTATTGCGGGTGATGACGATCTGTTCGTCCGACGGCGCGTTGAGAAAGCGGGCAATTTTCCCGCGCACCTCTTCATAGCGGTCGGTCAGGGTCTGGCTCAAATAATGGGCGCCCCGGTGGACGTTGGTATATTGATCCTCCATGACCTCCGTCATGGCGTCGATCACGGCGCGGGGCTTTTGCGCCGAGGCGCCATTGTCGAAATAAACCAATGGCTTGCCATGGACCTGGCGGCCGAGAATGGGAAAGTCCCGGCGGATGCGCTCTACATCGAAGCCGCCCTCCACGTTGTGGCCGGCCAGGCTGGCGCTTGGGCTGATATCGTTCATGACCCCATCCAATCGGCCACCAACTGCTCCATGACCGCGCGCACCGGCGCATCACCGGCCTTTTCCAAGGTCTGGGCCACGAATGCGGTCATCAGCAATTGCCGCGCCTCCCATTCCGGAATACCGCGGGAGCGGAGGTAGAACATGCCCGTCTCGTCCAGCTCTCCCGCCGTGGCGCCGTGGCTGCATTTGACGTCGTCGGCCAGAATTTCCAACTCCGGCTTGCTGTCGATCTCCGCCTTGTCCGACAGCAGCAAGGTCTTGTTCAGTTGATGGCCTTCGATACCCTGGGCATTGGGCCGCACGGTGATTTTGCCCTGGAAGACGCCGTGGGAGCGATCATCGAGGATGCCCCGGTAATCCTGCTGGCTATCGGTGGCGCCGACCACGTGATCTATATGAATGGCATTGTCGCAATGCTGTTTGCCGCGCAGCAGGTAAATGCCGTTTAGGTCCGCCGCCGCACTCCGACCTTGCAGCGCCACGTGAATTTCGCTGCGGGCCAGCCGGGCGCCCAGGTTCAGATCGAAATTCTCGAATTTTGCCGTCTCCGCCAATTGCGCGCCCACGGTGGCGATATGGCTGGCCGCCAATGCTTCGCGTTGAATTTTATACCGGCGTATCTCGGCGCCCGCCTGCAACTGAATTTCCGTTACGGCGTTCAAAAAATAGGCCTCTTCGCCCTGGCCCAGATAATGTTCAATGACCGTTGCCCGGCTGCCCGCCTGGGCCAGAATTAAATTACGGGGATGGCTCGTCCCTTGTTGGTTTAGAAACAAAACCTCGATCGGCTGGGCCAGGGTTACGCCGGGCTCCAAAACCAGCAGATAGCCGTCTTCGCTCATGGCCTGGTTCAAGGCGGGCAGGGGCAAACCCTTGACGGCCGCGGTCCGTCCCAGATGGTCGGCCAACAATTCCGGCGCCTGGTCCATGGCCTCCGCTATTCCCAGCAGGCGGACGCCTGGGGGCAGATCCGCGGCGGCCTCCACCAAGGCACCATTGTTGAAGACCAATCGATGGACATCGGGCAGAAGGGCCGGGGGGACGGCGCCCATTTGCCCGTTCCGGGGGCTGAACAACTGACCGCGGATTGCTTTCAGGTCGGTATAGCGCCAGGCCTCGACCTTACGGTCGGGCAGGCCGGCGACGGCAAAGCGGGCCGCGGCGTCGGCGCGGAGATCCGCCAGCCAGGGCAAATGGCTGCCCGGCAATCGAGGCGCGAATTCCGTTGCATAGGTCTCCGGCGTCATGATCTAGGCCGCCGCCTCGCCGCCAACAAATTCGCCGTAACCTTTTTCTTCCAGTTCCAGGGCCAGTTCCTTGCCGCCCGAACGCGCAATGCGTCCCTGGGCCAGAACATGGACATGGTCGGGGACGATGTAACCCAGCAGGCGCTGATAATGGGTGATGATCAGCAACGAGCGGGTGGGGCCGCGCAGGGCGTTGACCCCTTCGGCGACGACTTTCATGGCATCGATATCGAGACCGCTGTCGGTTTCGTCCAGCACCGCCAGATGGGGTTCGAGCAAGGCCATTTGCAGGATCTCGTTGCGCTTTTTCTCGCCGCCCGAAAACCCTTCGTTAACGCCCCGGCGCAGCATGTCGTCGGAGATGTTCAGGCTCTTGGTATGCTGGCGCAGGCGCTTCATGAATTGCGCCGCGTCCAGTTCCTCTTCGCCCCGTGCCCGCCGCACCGCGTTAAGGGCGGTTTTCAGGAACTTCGTCGAGGACACGCCCGGCAGTTCCACCGGGTATTGAAAGCCCAGAAATAATCCTTTCGCGGCCCGTTCCTCAATCGAAAGCTGGGTGAGATCCTGGCCCCGATAGGTGATCGAACCAGCGGTGATGTCATAGCCGTCCCGTCCCGCGAGGACATAGGACAGGGTGCTTTTGCCGGACCCGTTCGGGCC
>JAYGEB010000410.1:0-24142 GCA_046582595.1 Alphaproteobacteria bacterium
AGCCCGAAATCCCGTGCCGGCCGTGCGACCGGGCGGCACATGTGTGCATTTGCGTTTTGAGGCGCCGAAATTGGCGGCCTTTGTTAGGAAAATACCGCTCGCCAGATCAGGAAAAATGGACTCCACGCCACCACGGAAAACGTAATCCAAATGGGCACGGCAAAATAATAGGGCATCCGTTTTTCGTCTTGATCGACAATACAACGGTCTGCCGAGTCCAATGATGCTAGTTGCGTATACGCCATGGCAATTGTCTTTCGGCTTCATCTCCTAACAAGAAATGAATGGTAGCGGCGAAACCTTAACGATCCGTAAATGCAGGTTTTTTAGCGAAAGTGTCGGAATTCTTTACAGGTTTTTTCTGGTATCCCGTGTTCTCATTTACTAAGCTATTGAAATATAACGGTTCAGTATTTTGGCATGAATCTTGCGTGTAGTTAAGCTAGGTATCGCCTCCCGACGCCCTTTTGGCGCATGCGAGGCGGTTCGAGTGCGGCCCGGCGGCATGCCAGGGACAGGAAACCCTCACCCTGTCTTTTGCGAACCAACCGGTTTCTTGCAACCAGATCGGTTGGTGAAGTCCAGTGCCGCCGCGGCCGGCGGGCGGCGGCCTCTTTGAACGGGGCCGCCGCTTCCGCCGCCCAGGTTCCGACGGGGCCGCCCCGCGCATCTCTCATTCCGTCAATCGCCCGGTTCGTTTACACTGTAGCGGCCCGCTTCAGGGGCCAAGTATGGGATGTTTCATGCGCTATCGTATCGTACCGGTGATGCCTTTCCGGCAAAATTGCGCCTTGCTGTGGTGCCCCGACACCATGCGCGGGGCCATTTCCGATCCGGGTCCCGAGTTGGAGAAGATTGAGGCGGCCATCGATGAGGAAGGCGTCCAGGTGGAAAAGATCCTCATAACCCATGGCCATGCCGATCATGCGGGCGGCGCCGCCGCCTTGGCCGAGCGTCTTCGCGTGCCCATCGAAGGCCCTCACCGGGCCGACGGCTTTCTGATCCAGGCAATGGCGAAACAGGCCCGGCGCACGGGCCTGGAGGCGCTGACATTTACCCCGACACGGTGGCTGGAGGAAGGCGAGACGGTCGCTTTCGGCAATATCGTTCTGGACGTTATCCATTGTCCTGGTCACACGCCGGGCCATATTGTCTTCCACCATCCGGCCAGCAAACTGGCGGTGGTCGGCGATGTCTTGTTCCGCGGCTCGATCGGCCGCTGCGATGGGCCGCAAGGCGATCACCTGGCCCTGGTCAACGCCATCCGCGGCAAGCTGTGGCCCCTGGGCGACGACACCGAATTCATTCCCGGCCACGGCCAGATGTCGACCTTCGCCTGGGAACGCGCCTCGAACGCCTTCGTCTGCGATTTCGTTGAATACTAGGATATCCTCGGCGGCCCCGAAATTTGGTAAAAGGGAAACAACGGATGCTGGTTCTGCATGACAATCTGGGATCGGGCAACGCCTACAAGGTGCGGCTGTTGTTGTCTCAACTGGGACGGGCCGTTCAGGCGCATCGAATATGACGTGACCAGGGCCGAGACCCGGACCCCGGAATTTCTGGCCCTTAATCCCGATGGCCGCATTCCGCTGCTGGAAATTCCCGACGGCCGCCTGCTGGCGCAATCCAACGCGATTCTGTTCTATCTGGCCCAGGATACCGAATACCTGCCCAGCGACCCCTTCGCCCAGGCCCAGGCCCTGCAATGGATGTTCTTTGAACAATACAGCCACGAACCCTATATCGCGGTAGCCCGCTATTGGCTGCATTTTCTAGATCCGGATCAAGTCCAGAAAGAGCAGTTGGAAGAAAAATGGCAACGTGGCTATCAGGCATTGGCGGTCATGGAAACACGCCTCCGCGCGGCGGACTTTCTGGCCGATGGCGGCTATTCCATCGCCGATATCGCGCTATACGCCTATACCCACGTGGCGGATGAGGCGGAGATGGACCTCGCCCCCTACCCCGGCATCCGCCGCTGGCTGGACCGGGTCGCTGAACAGCCCGGCCACGTGCTGATAACCCAGGACGATTTTTCCTAACGTTCCGGCCAGGCAATAACAGAGAGGCCAATTCAATGTTGGACCGCATTATCGAACCGGTGAGCTTGCGCGACGCCGGCCCGGAAGCCCGATCGGTGCTCGACGCCTTGCGCAAAAGTCATGCCAAGGTGCCGGTTTCGTTCGCCTACATGGCCGTGCAGCCAAAGGCGTTGGAAGGCTTTGAACAATTTTACCAAAGCGTGATCGGCGACCCGCGCCTGGATGAAAAATATCGGGAGCTGGCCTATCTGAAGACCGCCATGCTGGCCGGCTGCAAGCTCTGCATCGCCAATCATACCGCCGCCGCCAAGGCCGCCGGCCTGAGCGAGGCGCAAATCGGTGCCATGGGCGATTTCGAGCAAAGCGCTGAATTCAGCGGATTGGAAAAAGCCATATTGCGCTACGTGGCGCATGTCGCCTGCCAGCCGGGCAAGTCGCCGGCGCCATTGCTGCAACAGTTGCGCGACGGCCTGGGCAACGACGGCGTGGTCATCCTGACCCAGGTCATCGGCATCGCCAACCTGTTCTCCCGCTTCAACAACGCCCTGCACACCTATGCAAGCGAGGATTAGCCTTAATTGCCGACTCTGATTTCAAGCTCGGTATATTTGAGTAATGAGTGAGACCAAAATGGATCGTAAATATTCCGCCCGGCGGTTCGGCTTCGCCGCCGTAATTGCCGCAACGTTGTTGATCGCCGCCCAGCCGCTGTCGGCGGCGCGGACATCTCTATCCACCTTGGCCGGGCAAACGCATTTTCATGGCATCGCGGTTGCGGCGGGCGAGCCGTCCCGTCTTTATCTGGCGACCCATCATGGTCTTTACGCCGTCGCCGCGGATGGCGGCGCCGATCGAATTTCTTCGGACGGCAATGACTATATGGGCTTCACGCCGCACCCCGGCGATCCGGATATCCTCCATGGCAGCGGGCATCTCGCTGGCGGCGGCAACATGGGCTTCATTTCTTCCCGGGACGGGGGAAAGACCTGGCGGAAGCTGTCGGACGGCATCGGCGGTCCGGTGGATTTTCATCAAATGGATGTCAGCAAGGCGGACCCACTGGTCATCGTCGGCATGTCCCGTGGTCTGCAGATCAGCCGCAATGGCGGGCGTTCGTGGGAAATGATCGGCCCCGGCCCGGCCGGTCTGATCGATCTGGCCGCCTCCGCCAAGGATGGCAACACATTTTACGCGGCGACCCGGCGTGGCCTGGTGAGAAGCAAGGACGGCGGCCGGACCTGGAAACCGGCGCATCTTGTCCGCCGGCCCACGACCATGGTCCATGTCACCGCTGAAGGGGTGGTCTATGCCTACCAGATTGGCACCGGTCTCATGAAAACGGCGGAGCCGGGGCTGAACTGGCGTATCGTGAACAGCAATTTCGGCCAAAGTTATATGGTTCACCTGGCCGCCGATTCCACGAACCCGAAATTGCTTTACGCCATCACGACGAACCAACAGCGCCGCACCCAATTGGTCATTTTCAGCCGTGATGGCGGCAGGAGTTGGAAGGCGCTAGGCGGGAATTAGCATTGCAGGCCGGCGCGCGGCGGCCTTTGCCGAATGCTTGAAAGACCGCGACGACGAGTCGTCGCCGCCTCGCCGCAGGCGGAGGGACGCGCCATGGGTGCCGAGTGTAACGCTGGCAGATATCCGGACATGGAATTGTGAGGGCCGTCTCCGGGCATTTTATGCCGCCATGACCATTGGCATGGTCAACTCGCATCGGTGCCGTATAGAATGCCGTCAGTGAATATGTCGGCAATCAGGCAAGACAAGGAACGGCAATATGAGCGTCATCGGCATCGAGGAGATCTTCCTCAAGGTCAAGGACATGGAGGCGGCCATCGAATTCTACCATGGCATCCTTGGCATTCCCCTGGACAAGCAGGACGGAGAGCGGACCTATCTGCAGGCCGGGCGCGGCCATCTGGTGTTGCAGATGGAAAACCACACCGGCCGCCACCAGGGCGGCGGGCCGCTGCATTTCGCCATGACCGTGGAAGAGGATGACTTTGACGAAATTCTGGCCAAATTCGAGGGCGGCCGGCATTTCACGCGTGGACCCTATGGCGTGCGGGGCCAGGGCCGGGCGCTGTTCATGATCGATCCCGACGGCAACGAAACGGAAATCAACACCCGCTACCTCTATGGCGTGCCGCAACGGATTTGAGCCAAACAGTTTGCGGCTATCAGCGGCCCAGGACTAAACTGCGGCCGCGTATCTCGAATGAGCTCAGGCGGTTGAGGAAGGACATGCCGAGGAGGGATGTGCCCATCTCCGCCTGGTTGATGGAGATCGCCACGTCGCGGAATTCGATCGGCCCGATGGACAGGCTGTCGAGACGATGGGGCGCGCCACGGCCCCTGCCGTTGGCGGTTTGGAAAATGCGCGTGTAACGCAGGCGCGCGGGGTCAAGACCCAAACGCCGGGCATCCGCCGGGCTGAGGACGATGCCGCTGGCGCCGGTGTCGATCATGAAGTTGATCCGGGTGCCGTTGGCCCGCGCCAGGGCGTAAAAATGTCCGTCATCGCCGCGCCTCAGGGTCACCTCGCCCGCCGCCGTGACCATTGCCTCGCCGGGCATCAGCTCCCCACCCACCCGCGCGCCCACCGACTTGATCTCGTCCTGATAGGTGTAGGCAAGCACCAGGACGGCCGCCGCGCCAGTCCAGACGGCGATATTGCGGACCATTTCGCTGAATTTGACGCGTCTGGCGAAAAGCACCCCGGAGGAGACCAGTGCCAGGATGGATAGCAGACGGACCATTTGGATCTGGTTGTCGTCGGAGGCGAGCCGGCCCGGAAAATATCCGGCCAGCAGCCAGAATCCGATGCCGGTGGCGAACAACAGCGCCAGCCAAACCAACACGCCCATGGGAAAGACCCTGCGCTTCGGCTCCGGCGGCGGCCCCCATGGTCCCGGGCCGTCAGCCATGATCAATTCCCGGCGCCGTTGGGTGGATGATTTTTTGGATCATTGAAGGGATGATGATTTACCGCCATGTTCTCGGCAAGCTCTCATATTGGTTCCCGATGCCTTCCCGGCAAGGTGGCCGAACGCGGGGGGCACTGGCGAGAGGCCGGATCGGGTGGTTCCGCCGCCCAAACAAGCCAAGCAACGCCGACCTCATTTTCGGACGGGTTGACGGCTACTTACAAGTGGTATTTGAAACACGTCGTCAATTCGTAATCTGTGTCTGGATGAAATAGATGAAGCGTTGGATGGCCGGGTTCGGATTGCTGATCGGCCTTGGTATTTTATCCGTCATGCTGTGGCGATTGGACTGGCATGTTTTTGCCGAAGCCTTCCGGCAGGTAAGGCTTCCCTGGCTCGCCGTTGCCATCTCATTGGCGCTGATGGGGCAGGCCTTGCGGGCGCTGCGCTGGAATATCGTTTCCGGGCGGTCATTGTCCCAGTATTCGCATTTCTGGCACTGCGCCGTGATCGGCCAATTCTGCAATTTCATTTACCCGCTCAGGGCAGGCGATATTTTGCGCATCATGTCATTGCGCAAGTTTGCCAACGTACCCCTGGGGCTGGCGGCCTCCAGCGCGGTGGTGGATCGCGTCAACGATGGTTTCCTGCTCATCGTATGCCTGCTGGTCGTCCTGTCGCTGCATGGCGCCGATGTTATCGGCGTGGCGGGCATAGCCGGCATAATCGGCGGCTTCGGGCTGATGGTCCTCGGCGCCACGGTGTTCGTTGTCTGGGGAGGCCGGGCAAGAGGCATGGTCGAGCGCATCGGCGCAAAATTCCCACCGCGATGGGCGGTGCGGATCGGTGGGTCATACGAAAACATGCTGGAAGTCAGTGGCGCGTTCCGGCGTCCATGGCGCGTGGTGGGGATGGTCGTCGTCAATATTTTGATCGTTGCCGCCGATGTTGGCATCGTCGCGGTCATGCTCCTGACAATGGGGTGGGAGCTGCCCCTGGAGGCGGCACTTACCACCATCGTCTTTCTCTGGGCCGGAAGCGCCCTGCCATCGGCGCCTGGATTTATCGGCATCTTTCAGATCGCCTGTGTTCTGGCGCTGGGATTGTATGGTATCGATGGGTCCTCGGCTTTCGCATTTTCGGTGCTACTGCACTTGTTTTCGCTGTTTTCCGCCGTTGCCCAGGGCGGCGCCGCCACCTTGTCCTATGGCATCAATTTGCGCCGCGAATATTCACGAACCCTGGCGCAAGGCGGTCCGGCAAAGGTTGGCGAAACATAGAAATCCCGTGGGCGGCGCCAACATAACTTGAATTGTGGCCGATAAGTCAGCCGGAACGGCGGCGGGACGGAACACAATTTCGTCATAATACGGCCCTTGTTTGGCCATCGTCGCCCGACAATATATACTTCGAGAAAGCTTTTGGAGGAGGCGCGGATGACCATTTATCGATATGCGGCGCGGGACGGCATTATTGATCGCGGTGCCCTGTTTCAATCCGTACAGGCCGGTTTGCTGGGCCTGTGGGTCTTGATCGCCGTGGCCATCGCCTGTAGCCCGACACTGGCGCTGGTCGGAGGGATGGATCAGACGGCAAGATCCGTTGTCTCGTGCGAACCCGCCGGCCCCGCGCTGCCGGGCGGGCTGCTGCGCTGCACCGTTGAGCCCGCCGCCTCCGTCCGGGATATCTAGCCGTGCGCATGGGCATCTGGCCGGCTTGCCTGGTCCTGGCCGCCCTATCCTTGCCCGCGCTGTCCCTGCCCGCCGTGGCGGCCGAGCGGCCGGGCCATGGCTTTCGCCGCAGCATATCGGTTCAGGGCGTGGGCGTGGTCGGCGCCCGGCCCGACATGGCGGTCATACGAGCCGGCATGAGCAGCCAGGCGGCGACCGCCAAGGCGGCTCTGTCGGATCATAATAAGGTCATGACGGCGTTGTTGGCGGCCTTGCGGAGTTTTGGCATTGCCGAGGGCGATGTGCAAACCCAGCAGGTCAATCTGCACCCGGTTTATCCCAACCGGAACCGGAATGACGGCGCGCGGACGCCCATTGCCTATCGCGCCGTGGGTAACGTGGCCGTGCGCCTGCGCCAAATCGACCGCCTGGGCGATTTGTTGGACGCCATGACCCAGGCCGGGGTCAATAACCTGTCCGGCCTGCGCTTTGCCATCGCCAAGCCCGGACCCCTGCGGGATCAGGCCCGCAAGCGCGCCTTGAGCGAAGCCAAACGCCGGGCGGAGCTGTACGCGGCCGAGGCCGGCGTTGAACTGGGTCCGGTATTGCGCATAACCGAAGGTGGCGCGAGGGGCCCACTACCCCGGCTGCGCGCCATGGCGGCCACCTCCGCCGTGGGCGCCATTGCCCCCGGCGAAACGGAAATCCGCATGACGGTGTCCGTTGTTTACGCCATCAAGGATGCCAAATAGGAATTATTTTTCTCGGTCCCCGGCGGGCAGGGACAGCCGCCCCTTGATGATCTTACGGGTCGGGGTCAAGGGCATTTCATCAACCAGAACCAGGCGTTCGGGCAGCTTGGTCTTGGCGATGCCGTGTCCCAGCAGGTATTGGCATAGGATTTCCAGATTGATTTCCGGGTCCGTGGCCACGGCGAAGCAGCAGGCCCGCTCGCCCAATACCTCATCCGCCATGGGCACGATCGCGGATTGGGCGATGCCGGGGTGGCCGTCCAGCAATTCTTCGATCTCGCGCGGATTATACTTCACGCCGCCGCGGTTGATGATGTCCTTGATACGCCCGGTGATGGCGATGTTGCCGGCGGCGTCCTGACTGGCCAGATCGCCGGAGCGGAACCAGCCGTCCTCGGTGAAGGCGGCCCTGTTGGCTCCTGGGTTGTCGAAATAACCGGGGAACAGCATGGAACCGCGAACCTGCAATTCACCGTCTCCGGAAATCCGCGCTTCCGCGCCGGGGGCCGGGCGGCCGGCGGAGGCGGAGGCGGTTTCGATGCCGTCGCCGGGGCGGCTGTATAGCCCGCCCTGGGTCTCGGTCATGCCCCAGAGCTGGGTTATGGCGCAGTTCGGCAATTTGGCGGCGGCGGCGTGGGCCATCTTCGCCGGCACGGCGCTGCCCGACAGGATCGCCAGTTGCAGGGAGCTGCAATCGTGCTTGTCGAACAGCCCCAGGCCCAGACAGGCGGCCATGTGGGCGGGGGCCGCGAACAGCGCCGTGGCCCGTCCCGCCGCGATGGTCTCGGCCAGGCCGGGCGGCGTGAAGTTTGCCAGCAGCAGGTTGGCGGCGCCTAGGTACATGGCCATGTGGAAGGAATAGAGCGCGAACAAATGTCCGAACGGCGGGGCCGACAGCAGGACATCGTTGGGGCCAAGCAGATGCTCCCCGGCGCCCAGGCGGGCGTTGCCCAGCATGGTGTGGGAATTGTGCGGCACCGCCTTGGGGCTGGCCGTGGTGCCGGAGGTATAGAGCAAAAGGAACGGATCGGCGGCGACGGGATACGGCAACTTCATTTTGTCGGCGCTGGCGGTGCCGCCGGCCAAATCGGCGAAGGCCACCGCGCCGGGGACCTTTCCGCCGACGGCGATGACCGATTGCAGCTTGGGCAAATCCAATTTCAGTGCGCATTCGGCCGCCGCGAAGCCGCCCGTATCGCTCAGGCAAATGATGGCGCGGGCCCGGCCATGGCCCAAAAGGGTGGCAAATTCCCGCTCCCGGTGAGGCATGTATAGGGTCGTCATTACCGCGCCTAGGCGGGCGATGGCAAGGTAGCTGACCAGGTATTCCGTCAGATTGGGCAGTTGCACCGCGATGACGTCGCCCGGCCCCAGACCCAATCCGTGCAGGCCGCCGGCCAGGGTATCCACCCGGGCCGCCAGTTGGGCGTAATGCAAAACCTCTTCACCCTGGATTATCGCCGGCGCTTCGGGCCGTTCGCCCGCATGACGGGCCAGCCAGCCGCTCAGGGTATCGTCGGCCCACCAGCCCTGTTCGGCAAAATGCCGGGCCTGGGCCGGCGCGAAGGTCATGGCCTCGCGCAGGGCCAGGGCGTCGTCGTGATAGTGGAAACGTTCCTCGTGGGCCGTGAAGCGTTCCTCGCGGAAGCGTTTGCCGCCGCCAAGCTCCAGCAGGCGGGCGAAATGGCCGCTGTTGAAGCGCCGCCGCTCCATCATGTTGCGGATATACATCACCTGGATCTCGCTCAGGCCGATGCGTTCGGCGATCTGGCCGTCGCTCAAGCCAAGCTCGTGGCCGTGGGCCGATATGGCCTCGAAATCCAACTCCCGCACGGGATCGCCCCGGCGAATTTGGTGATTATGGCTCCATTGAAATATCAGATCGCCGTAACTGTCGATCATGGCCCCGGTGACGCCGATCTGCCGGCGGTTCAAGCCCCGCGCCATGTTCAGCCCTCCGTCTTGGCGGCGGCGCGGCGAATGGGATCGGCCATGGGCGATTGTGTCGCGATCGGGCAGACCCGCATGCATTCGAAACATTGCGCCAGCAAGCCGCCCGAACCCACCGACATTTTGTACCACAGCATTTTGTTGTCGGGATCGAACAGGGCCTCCTCCCGGCCCTGGTCATCCTCGGCCGCCATGGCCTCGGCCAGCATGGCGGGCACCGCCTCGTATTGCTGGCTCATCTCGGCGCAGGCGGCCATGTCATAGTGCATCTCGGCCTGCTTGCCATCCCCGTCAATGTGGCCCGAGAGGCATTGCACGGGGCAGAATTTCTGACAGGGCGTTTGCCCGGTCTGACGGTACATGGTGACGCAGGACGGCGCCGGACAGGGGTTCTCGGCCATGGGTTGGTCGGGCGGCAATTCCAGTTCCGTGAAGATGGAGGCGAAGTACATGTAGCCGAATTCGGGATGCAGCAGAATATCGCCCGCCAACGATCTGGCGCCAATGCCGGCGACCTCGGCATGTAGTTTCAGGCTTTGCAACGGCACCCGGGGGCCTTTTTCATTGTCCATGTCGGGCGGGCAGTAGATCGATGGTTCTTGATACCTGCTCTCGATGAAAAAGGCCGCGCCATAGGCGATCGTGTAGGCCCGTTTTTCGGTGGAGCCGAAATATCCCAGGGCCTTGGCGGGCACGGACCAGGCGCCCTGGGTCTGCCCGCCGACGCCCAGGGAAATGACCGATTTGACCCGGGGCATGAGATCGCTGGGGCGGTGTCCGGGCGGCGCGATACGTTCCAAGGCGGCGAGATCGGCGACGCCCGCCGCCAGGGCGCCCTTGGCCAGGCAATAATCCAGGACCGCCTGTTTTGCCTCTTCCCGGTCGATATCCACCGCGCCTGTCCCTCTGCTCCGAGCCGCACGCTCCCCCATCCGGCAATTCCAGTCAACTGGAAATGCCTCAATCCTACGGTGCTTCGTCATGCTTGGGAAGATGAACCTCGGATGAACAGGCCCCTCAGAACCCGTTCAGGCGGGCCGTGGCATTCTATGGCGATGAATGAGGCTCAACCCAATCCGAGGAGATCATTATGAAGACCGCCAAACGCACGACCGCCGCCATCGCCGCCGCCGCCATTTTGTTGAGCGCCTGCATCACCACCGAGGCCCCGAAGCAAGGCGCCGGCACCTTGCTAGGCGCCGTCGGCGGCGCCTTGGCCGGCGCCCAAGTTGGCAGCGGCCGGGGGCGGATCATCGCGGTAGCCGCCGGCACTATTCTCGGCGCCTTCGCGGGCGGGGAAATTGGCCGATCGCTCGACCGCGCCGACCGCATCGCCCAGTCCAATGCCCAGGAACAGGCACACTTCGCGCCCGTGGGCGAGCCTATTCGGTGGTCAAACCCGGATAGCGGCAACCGAGGCGAAATCCGCGCCACCCGCGAAGGGCGGACGGCCGCCGGCCAATATTGCCGGGAATATCAAACCAGCGTCGTGATCAACGATCAGGTGCAGCAGGCCCACGGCATCGCCTGCCGGCAAGCCGATGGCAGTTGGCAGGTGATTGACGGCTGAGTTTGTGCTAGAAAGGTTCAAGTGCACAGATTCGAGGAGCCAGTGGTCCCGTGACGACAATAATGGTCGCGAAATTTCAGATCGGCGATGTGGTGCGGCACCGCATTCATCCCTTCCGGGGCGTGGTCTTCGATGTGGACCCGATATTCGCGAATTCCGAGGAATGGCTGATGTCGATCCCGGAGGATGTCCGTCCTCATCGCGAGCAGCCCTTTTACCATCTGCTGGCGGAAAACGCGCAAACCACCTACATGGCCTATGTCTCGGAACAAAATCTTTTGAACGACGAAGATGAAGCGCCGGTGCGGCATCCGGAAATGGATGACTATTTCGCCGGCATCCGGGACGGCCGTTACGTGCGCCGCGATATGCCGATCAATTAGCGCATTTTCAGCTAATGTTGCATCGCCGGGCCACCCGCTCCCCCACCCGGCCACCCACGGGATCATCCTTATTGGGTGGCCGGGTGGGGGAGCGGGCGGCTTGGAACAATCTTGAAATGCTCTTGCGGCCCGCCAACGCCATGATTTGATCCGCTACAGTTGCCAATAGTCCCGGTTCGAGGGACGGTCCAGGTCGCGCCATAGGCCTTTGATATCGGCGATCAGACCGCCTTCACGCACCAGACCGGCCAGATCGGCGGCATCCAGGGTCAGATAATAATCATGGCGCACCGCCCCGACCACGGCGTCGAAGCCAGCCTGTCCGTCCAGAGAAGTGAGTAGCGGAATACCGTATAGGCGTTCGGCCTCCCCGGCATCCGCGACCGGGTCATGGACCACGACCACATGACCCCGGTCGGTCAGGCCGGTGACGACGTCGATCACCTTGGTGTTGCGCAGGTCGGGCACGTTTTCCTTGAAGGTCAGGCCCAACAACAAGACCCGGCCCGGCCCGGCCATGTTTTCGTCGATGCAGCCGGCGATAAAGTCGCCCATGGCATCGTTCAGGCGCCGGCCCGAAAGAATGATCTGCGGGTCGTGGCCCAGTTGCTGTGCCTGAAAGGCCAGATAGTAGGGATCCACGCAAATGCAATGGCCGCCCACCAGGCCCGGCGTAAAGGGCAGAAAATTCCATTTCGTGCCCGCCGCCTCCAATACGTCATGGGCGGATATAGCCAATTTCTGACAGATTGCCGCGACTTCATTGACGAAGGCGATATTGATGTCGCGCTGGGCGTTTTCGATAACCTTGGCGGCTTCCGCCGTCTTGATGTTCTTGGCCCGGTGGATGCCGCCCGAGGTGATCCGGCCATACAGCTCGGCCGGACGGTCCAAGACTTCCCCCGTCTGGCCCGCGACCACCTTGGTGATTTTATCGACGGTATGTTCCCGGTCACCGGGATTGGTCCGCTCCGGCGAATAGCCCAGGAAGAAATCCTTGCCGCAAACCAAATTGGACGCCTTGGCCAGGACCGGGCCGCAGATATCCTCGGTGACGCCGGGATAGACCGTGCTTTCGAAGACCACGATGTCGCCCACCGTCAACATTTTGCCGATGGCCGCGCAGGCCGCTTCCACCAAGCGCAAGTCCGGCTGGTTCCGCTCATCGACGGGTGTCGGCACGGTGACGATGTAAATCTCCGCGTCCGCGATCGCGGCGCCATCGTCGGTCAGGGTCAGGGAACTGTTGGCCAAGACGTCCCCATCAATCTCGCCGGTCCGGTCGTGGCCGCGCCGCAATTCCGCGATCCGGGATTGATCCAGGTCATGGCCGATCGTGGGATAATGCCGGGCCAGGGCCACGGCAAGCGGCAGGCCTACGTAGCCGAGGCCGACGACCGCGATAAGGGAAGACGATGCCACGGCGGTACCCTAGGTTATGGTTTTGGTGATTTCGCCGCCGAAAATGGCAACAATTCTTGTGCCGGCGAGCCGAGACCGCCATGGCCATTTAACGTCGGGATTTTCATTGCGCAAGCCATGTCCGGATGGAATCGAGGCGGACAGTGTCCGAGAATGGGCCACTAATAGCAAGGCCGCGGACGCAAGGGAAGTCTGGCTTGGATCAGCCGGCCTTGGCCAACTGATGATAAGGCCGGGCGGTCAGAAGAGCTTGTACGACCGCCGTGACGATGCCGCCGCCCGTAATGGGCTCCGTCAGCGGTCGTTTCACGCGATGGCGAAATCGGCGCCGTTCGGTGATCGTGAATTCGCCGATGGGCAAGACGGTCCGGGGATCGTGCAATTGCTGAAAATACTCCCGCCGGGCTTGGTTTTCGATGCTGTAGGGCAGGGGACCCAGGTCGGTTTCCAGGATCAGCGCCGCCTCGCCCCCGTTCTCGGCAATCTCGCAAAACACGGACATCCGGTGCTAGGTAAAGCGGAAGGCAATGGGCAGGTTGGCGCGCAGATCACCCATGGCCACGCCGGCTTCGTCCAGGGCCTCGTTCAAGTTGGCATATTTCAGGGCCGCCGTGGCGCTCTCATCCGTACCGGTTTTAGGCGGGACCGCCGCCATGTCCCAATCCTCCTGAATTTCATCTTGAAAATCGACAGACATGCGCCCGCTCCCCAATGCTGGGCGATTACACTCCGGAGGGTTTAACTTCGGGTAAATAAGGCGCCGAATTCCCGCCTTTTTACCGGTATTTCGCTAGCGGAAGCTGATTTCGACTCCCGGCGCCCCTGTTCCTTTGCCCATAAACAGCCTACATAACAGCCAGGAAACGCGCGGCGGTCCCGCGCCGTGATGGGGATAGTAAATTATCATGCGCACCACGTTCGATCCCATGGCGGAAAGCACCGGCGGCAACCATTGGCGCACCCTGGCCACTCTGATGCCCTATTTGTGGCCCCCTGGCCGCCGGGATCTGCGCTTTCGCGTCGTTGTCGCCATGGCCCTGCTGGCCGCCGCCAAGCTGGCCATTGTTTTTATTCCCTTCATCTACAAGGAAGTTATCGACGCATTGAATGTCACCGGCCCGGACGGCAAGGTCGGGGCCTTGGTGGTTATTCCCATTCTGATGATCGTGGCCTTTGGCGCCGCGCGCGTGGCCGGCCAGGCGTTTGGCGAACTGCGCGACGCGGTGTTCGCCAAGGTTGGCCAGCACGCCTTGCGCACGGTGGCGTTGCAGGTATTTCGTCACCTGCACGGCCTTTCATTGGCCTTTCATCTTGACCGGCAAACCGGCGGGCTAAGCCGGGTCATTGAGCGGGGCACCAAGGGGATCGATTTCCTATTGCGGTTTTCCCTGTTCAACATTCTGCCTACATTGCTGGAATTGTCCCTGGTCTGTGGCGTGCTGTTGATCAATTACGGTCCCGCCTATTCCTTGGTCACCCTATTCTCGGTCGGCGTCTATATCGCCTTCACCCTGACCGTCACGGAATGGCGGCTGCAACACCGGCGCGAGATGAACCGCACGGACAGCGAGGCCAGCACCCGCGCCATCGACAGCCTGTTGAACTTCGAAACCGTGAAATATTTCGGCAACGAGGGGCACGAGGCGGCGCGCTTCGACCAATCCATGGCGCGCTATGAAAAAGCCGCCGTGCGCAGCCAAACCTCACTTGCGATGCTGAATATCGGCCAGGGCATCATCATCGCCTTTGGCATGTGCACGGTGCTGCTGCTGGCCGCCCAGGGGATTATCGACGCCGAACTGACCCTTGGCGATTTCCTGCTGATCAACACCTTCATGATGCAACTTTACCAGCCCTTGGGCTTTCTTGGTTTTGTCTATCGCGAGATCAAACAAAGCCTGGTTGATATGGACAAGATGTTCCAGTTGATCGACCTGCATGCGGAGGTCGGCGACGCGCCGGGCGCCAAACCGCTGCGAATCGGCGCCGGCGAGGTAGTGTTCGAAAATGTTGATTTCGGTTATGAGAACAACCGGCAAATCCTCCATGGCATCAGTTTCAAGGTGCCCGCGGGCAACACCGTGGCCATCGTCGGCCCGTCGGGCGCGGGTAAATCGACCATCTCCCGCATTCTGTTCCGCTTTTATGACGTGACGGGCGGGCGGGTGCTGATCGATGGTCAGGATGTGCGCGGCGTTACCCAGGCCTCGCTACGCGCCAACGTCGGGATCGTGCCGCAGGACACGGTGCTGTTCAACGATTCCATTCGCTATAACATCCGCTATGGCCGGGTCGACGCCACGGACCAGGATATTGATGCGGCGGCCAAGCTGGCGCAGATCCACGACTTTGTCACCAGCCTGCCCGACGGCTACGACTCGGCCGTCGGCGAACGGGGCCTGAAACTTTCGGGTGGCGAGAAGCAACGGGTGGCCATCGCCCGCACTATTTTGAAGGATCCGGGCATCCTGCTGTTTGACGAGGCCACCTCGGCCCTGGATTCCGAGACAGAGAAGGAAATTCAGGCCGCCCTGCGCCTGGTCTCCCGCGACCGCACCACGCTTGTGATCGCCCATCGCCTCTCGACCATCGTCGATGCCGATGAGATTATCGTGCTGGACGCCGGACGGATCGTGGAGCGGGGCCGCCATGAGGAATTATTGGCCGCCAACGGCATGTATGCCGCCATGTGGCAACGGCAGCAGGAGCAGGCGGAGGCCTTGCAACGGCTGCAACGGCTGGATAAAGATGTGGCGCCGGCTTTCGATGAAGATCGGGTTATGCCGGCGGACAAGGAGCCGGCTGTTTGAGCCACGGGCGGCCGACGATGGGACAACAGCATGGATGCGCTTAGGGCGGTCATGGTGCCGATCAACCGCGAAGGCTATCGCTTCATCGCGATCACCGTGGCGGTGACCATCGCGCTGTTCATGATCGCCGATCCGTTGGGCTGGCTGGGCGTTATCTTAAGTTGCTGGTGCGTCTATTTCTTCCGCGATCCCGACCGCACCACGCCGAGCCGCGACGGCCTGATCATTTCGCCCGCCGACGGCGTGATCCAGTCCGTCGGCCTGGCCATGCCGCCCGAGGAGCTGGGCATGGGCGATACGCCGCGCCAACGCATCTCGGTGTTCATGAATGTTTTCAACGTGCATGTGAACCGCATTCCCATCGATGGCGAGATCCGGGCGCTGTCATACCGTCCCGGTAAATTCCTCAACGCCTCCCTGGACAAGGCCTCCTCCGATAACGAGCGTCAGGCGATCCGCATGACCACCTCCATGGGCCAAGATATCGCCTTCGTGCAAATCGCCGGCCTGGTGGCCCGGCGCATTGTCTGCGGCCTGTACGAAGGGCAACGCGTGCGGGCGGGCGAGAGGTTCGGCATGATCCGCTTCGGCAGCCGGGTCGATGTCTATCTCGACGACGGCATGGCGCCCCTGGTGGCCGTGGGCCAGACGGCGGTGGCGGGCGAGACCGTGCTGGCCGATTGCGACAGCGGCGAGGGGCGGCGGCGGGGGGAAGTGCGGTGAAAATACGCGGGCGCAGCCGCCGGCTCAGGGCCTTGCCGGTCAACTCCCTGATCCCGAACATCCTGACGGTGCTGGCCTTGTGCGCGGGGATGTCGGCGATCCGCTTCGCCATGCAGGAAAAATGGGAGCTCGCCGTGGCCGCCATCATCGTCGCCGGCGTGCTGGACGGCCTGGATGGCCGCATGGCGCGGTTGTTGAAGGGCGCGACGAAATTCGGCGCCGAATTGGACTCGCTTTCCGATTTCATCGCCTTCGGCGTGGCCCCGGCCCTGGTGATCTATTTGTGGAGCACGGAAGTTCTGGGCGGCATTGGCTGGATCGCCGGACTGGCCTATTCCACCTGCTGCGCCCTGCGCCTGGCCCGTTTCAACACCGCCCTCGATGATCCCGACCGCCCCGCCTGGGCCAGCTTTTTCTTCATCGGCATGGCGGCGCCCGCGGCGGCCTGCATGGTCTTGCTGCCCATGGCGGTCAGCTTTCAGATCGGCGATGGCGTGCTGCGTCAGCCCGTCCTGATGGCGGCGTGGCTGTTGGTCGTGGCCTTCATGATGATCTCCCGCATCCCCACCTATTCCTTCAAACGGGTCCGCGTGAAGCGCGAAATGGTGCTGCCCCTGCTGGTGGTGGTCGGCCTCGTCGCCGCCGTGCTGGCCAGCTACCCCTGGTTCGTGCTCTCGGTCATGGGCCTGGCCTATCTGGGCTCCATCCCCTTCAGCTACCGCGCCCAGCGACGCTTCGCCGCCCAGCCGGAAGCGACCGATGTCGACGCCGAGGCCGCGCTTCCCGAAACCGAGCGCGAAGGCAGCGGCGACGGGACCCCGATGGAATAACCCGGGCCACCGCGCCGGCGCCGAACCTGGCGCTGGGATGCGGGGGACGTGACTTTTTGTCTCAACTTTCAAAAGGGAAAGAAGGTGACGTATCGCCGTGTTTACTTCCGCCCGTTGGCCGGCACGAAACAATAAGGGTACCCGGGTCAAGGTATTGGGGAAAAGCCGGGAAGAGATCGTCGCCGCCCGCGATGCCAAGGTGCCCTTGGGCGGCAAGATGGGCACGGGTTGGGATGTGGCCAATGCCGCCCTGTTCCTTTGTTCGGACGAAGCCAGCTTCATCACCGGCGTGGCCCTGCCCGTGGATGGCGGCTCGTCGGTGGCTTTGGGCGCCTGACACAATAAATTTTGCAAGATAATCTTTACAATAATATATCGAATTGCTATATGCAAAATTGATGTTTAATCAAAGGGTAGCGGTCCGATGGATGTGCGCACATTGTGCCTTGGCGTGTTGAGTTTGGGCGACGCGTCGGGCTACGAAATAAAAAAACGCCTGGAAGATACCTTCAGCCATTTCTATGACGCCTCGTTCGGATCCATATATCCGGCCCTGAGCCGCTTGCAAAAAGAGGGGCTGGTCAAGTGCGAGACCGAGGCCCAGTCCAAACGTCCCGACAAGAAGGTCTGTAGACTGACCGTGGATGGCCGCCGCACCCTGGTGGAGGAATTGAAGACCATGCCGGGGCGGGACCGGGTCCGTTCGGAATTTCTGGTTGCCATGTGTTTCGCGGATCTGCTGGAGGCCGGCCAGATCGCCGAGATGATCGACCGGCGCATCGCGGAACATCAAAGATTGACCGCCGAGCTGACCAGCCGTGAAGGCCGTTCCTCGGCCGCCCAGAAATTCGTCGCCGGCTATGGCCGCGCCCTGTACGAGGCGGCGGCGGCCTATCTGGAAGAGAACCGCTATCTGGTGGAAAGCGAGGCCTTGTTGTCGCAGCTCGATAGCGACCGCGCCGGCGCCGCGGATTGATCCCCCGGCCAAGCAGGAAACCCAATACAATGCGGAATTCGATACTTCTTGCCATCGCCATCGCCGTTGCCGCGGCCGGCTGGGTCTTGAGCGGTAATGTCGGCGGCCGGGCCGGTCTGGCCGATGGCGGCGCGGCGCCGAAGCAGGCACCGTCCGTCGCCGAGCGCAATAAACAACGCGGTGACGCCGCCCTGACCGCCGTGCGGACCAAGGTTTCCACGGCCCGGCGGCATTGGCGCGTGGTCACGGCCCAGGGCCACACGGAAGCCAAGCGCAGGGTCATGGTGAAGTCGGAAATCAAGGGCCGGATCGTCAAGGTTTCCGTGCAAAAAGGCAGCCGGGTGCGCCGTGGCGATGAACTGGCGCGCATCGACGTGGCCGACCGGAGCGCCCGCATGGCGGAAGCCAAGGCCCTGGTGCGCCAGCGCGAAGTGGAATACCAGGCGGCGGAAAAACTGCGCAACAAGGGCTACAAGGCCGAGACGCAATATTCCGGCGCCGTGGCCCGCCTGGATGCCGCCAAGGCCATGGTCAAGCGGATGGACGTCGCCCTGGCCCGCACGGTAATCCGGGCGCCCTTTGATGCTATTGTCGATAGCCGGGAAGTGGAGCTGGGCGCCTATGTCAAGGACGGCGGCGGCATTGCCCTGCTGATGGACGAAGACCCATTTCTGGTGGTCGCCCAGGTCAGTGAGAATGAGGTCGGCCGCCTGAAACGCAATGGCAAGGGCACGGCGACCCTGGTCACCGGCGAAGAGATCGAGGGCCGGATCCACTACATTTCCGCCATTGCCGACGAAGCCACCCGGACCTATCGCGTGGAATTGCAGGTGGACAACCGGGATCGCAAGCTGCGCCATGGCACCACGGCCGAATTGCGCTTTCCGACCGAGCGGTTGCTGGCGCATTTCATCAGCCCGGCGGTGCTGACCCTGAATGACAGGGGCGCGGTTGGCGTGCGCTGTGTCGAGGCCGGCGGCAAGGTCGCCTTTTATGCCGTCAAGATTATTGACAGCGGCAGGGACGGTGTCTGGGTCGCGGGGCTGCCCGAACAGGCCGAAATGATCGTTGTCGGTCAGGAATTCGTGCGCCATGGCGACCGGGTCCGGGTCTCGGGCGGGGCCAAGAGCAAGGCCGGCAAGGCCGGCAAGACGGCTGGGGCGCCGGCCTCATGAACGCCATCATCGACGCCGCGGTCCATCATTCCCGCAGCGTCCTCTCGATCCTGGTTTTGGTCCTGATCGCGGGCCTGGGTTCCTTTCTGACCATTCCGAAAGAATCCAAGCCCGACATCAATATCCCCATTGTCTATGTCTCCATGAGCCACGACGGTATTTCGCCCGAGGATGGCGAACGCCTGCTGGTCCGGCCCATGGAGCAGGCGCTGCGCTCCATCGAGGGCATCAAGGAGATGCGCAGCCGGGCCCAGACCGGTTCGGCCTCGGTGCTGCTGGAATTCGATGCCGGCTTCGATGTCGATCAGGCGCTGCGCGATGTGCGCGAGGCCATCGATCTGGTCAAACCCGACCTGCCCGGTGAAACCGACGAGCCCACCGCGAATGAGGTCAACGTGGGCCTGTTTCCCGTATTGGTGGTGACCCTGGCCGGCGACGTGCCGGAGCGCACCTTGCTGCGCCTGGCCAGGGATCTGCGGGACGAATTGGAAGCCATGCCCGGCGTCCTGGAGGCCGACATTGCCGGTGAACGCAAGGAGATGCTGGAAATTCTGATCGATCCCCCGCGCCTGGAAAGCTACAATATCAGCCATGAGGAACTGGTCCGGGCGGCCAGCGGCAACAATCGGTTGATCGCGGCGGGCGCCATGGATACGGGCAAGGGCCGTTTCGCCATCAAGGTTCCGGGCCTGTTCGAAACGGCGCGCGACGTGCTGGACCTGCCCATCAAGATCAGCGGCGACAGCGTGGTCACGCTGGCCGACGTGGCCACCGTCCGCCGCACCTTCCGCGACGCGGATACCTTTGCCCGCATCAACGGCCAGCGCGGCATTACCCTGGAGATCAAGAAACGCCTGGGCGAAAATGTCATCGAAACCATCGACCAGATCCGCGTCCTGGTCACCGAGCGCGCCAAAAGCTGGCCGGCCGGCGTGCGGGTGGATTTCATTCAGGATGAATCCAGGAATATCCGCCGCATGCTGGACGATCTGCAGAACAATGTGCTGAGCGCAATCCTGCTGGTCATGATCGTCGTTGTCGCCACCCTTGGCCTGCGCACCGCCGGCCTGGTCGGCCTGGCCATCCCGGCGTCGTTCCTGTTCGGCATTCTGGTATTGGATACCATGGGCCTGACCGTCAACATCGTGGTTCTGTTCGCCTTGATTTTGTCCGTGGGCATGTTGGTGGACGGCGCCATCGTGGTCACGGAATATGCCGACCGCAAGCTGGTCGAGGGCCTGCCGAGGCGGGAAGCCTATGCCATGGCCGCCCGGCGCATGGCCTGGCCCATCATCGCCTCCACCGCGACCACCCTGGCGGCCTTCATGCCGTTGGTCTTCTGGCCCGGCTTGGTGGGCGAGTTCATGAAGTTCCTGCCCATTACCCTGGTCGTGACCTTGACCGGTTCCCTTTTGATGGCGCTGATCTTCGTGCCCACCCTGGGCGGCCTGATCGGCAAGGCCGGTTCCGCCAACCCGGCGGTGCAAAGAGCCCTGGCGGCGGCCGAGGACGGCGATGTGCGCCGCCTGCCCGGACTGACCGGCCTCTATGCGCGCGCGCTGTGGTTTTTGATCCGCCGTCCGGTCCTGGTCCTCTTCGCCGCCATCGCCATATTGGTCGGGGTGCAGGGCGCCTATTGGTCGGCGGGCAAGGGGGTGGAATTCTTTCCCAACGTGGAACCGGATCAAAGCCTGATCCATGTGCATGCCCGCGGCAATCTGTCGATTCGGGAGAAGGACGTTCTGGTCCGCGAGGTCGAGGCCGAGGTGATGAAGATCAAGGGCATCCGCACGATTTATGCCCGTACGGGCGGCTCGGCCCGTGGCGCGGACCAGGCCCAGGATGTGATCGGGACCATCTTTATTGAATTCGCCGATTGGGACAAGCGCCGTACCGCGGCCGAAATTATGACGGAGGTACGCCAACGCACGGCGCATTTGGCCGGCGTCTGGGTGGAACCGCGCAAACCCGACGTGGGCCCGCCCACGGGCAAGGATATACAGATCGAATTCCGCTCCCGCTTTCCCGAACGCCTGGCACCGCTGGTCGCCCTGTTCCGGCGGAAACTGCAATCCATCGACGGTCTTCTGGACGTGGAAGACAGCCGCGCCCTGCCGGGCATCGAATGGCGGATCAAGGTTGACCGGGCGCAAGCGGGCCGTTTCAACGCCGATATCGCGACCGTGGGCAAGGTCGTGCAATTGGTCACCAACGGCATCAAGGTGGGCACATACCGTCCCGACGACGCGGACGAGGAAGTGGATATCCGCATCCGTTTCCCCATCGAATACCGCAACATCGGTCAACTGGACCGGCTGCGGGTGCAAACCAGCCACGGTCAGGTTCCCATTTCGAACTTTGTCTCCCGTTCGCCCCGGCAACGCTCCGGCCTGTTGCGCCGCAGCGATGGCCAACGGGTGTTGAAAGTTCAGGCCAGCGTGGCCGAAGGTTTTTTGCCCGACGACAAGGTCAAGGAAATCCGCGCCTGGATGGCCACGCAAAATTTTGATGACGAGGTTGATATCCGGTTCAAGGGCGCCGACCGGGATCAGAAGGAGGCGGCGGACTTCCTCAAGAAAGCCTTCGGCATCGCGTTGTTCGTCATGGCGATTATCTTGATCACCCAGTTCAACAGCTTCTATCACGCCTTGCTGATTCTGACGGCGGTGATCATGTCCACGGTCGGCGTCATGGCCTGCCTGATCATCACCGGGCAGGCCTTTGGCATTGTCATGACCGGCATTGGCGTTATCGCCCTGGCTGGCATCGTGGTGAACAACAATATCGTGCTGATCGACACTTATGCCAGATTGGTAAAATCCGGCATGGAGCCCATGGAGGCCGTGGTCCGCACCGGCACCCAGCGTCTGCGCCCGGTGTTGCTGACCACGGTGACGACCATCCTTGGCCTGCTGCCCATGGTTTTTCAGGTCAATATAGATTTCGTCGCCCGGGACATCGCCATCGGCGCGCCGTCCACCCAATGGTGGGTGCAGCTCTCCACGGCCGTGGCTTTCGGCCTTAGCTTCGCCACTCTGCTGACCCTGTTCGTGACGCCGTCCCTGCTGGCCCTGGGCGTGCGGACCTCCGCCTGGTTCGAACGCCGCCGCGCGGCGATGGAAGAAAGCCGCGCGTCCCAGGCGGCGGTTTGAGGCCGCGATCCGGCGATAGGCCGGTGGAGGCGCCCGGAGCCATATGTTAAACTCCGCGCCGGTAAGTCCAGGGAGGGCGCGCGCGGATGGCGGATGATGTGTTCCGCAGGTTGACCACGATTGTCGCGGCGGATGTCGAGGGTTACTCGCGGCTGATCGTCGCTGACGAGGAAGGCACCCTGTCGGCCTTGCGCGCCCACCGGAACGAATTGATCGATCCAAAAATCGCCGAACACAGGGGCCGCATCGTCAATACCGCCGGCGACAGCTTGTAGATCGAATTTCCCAGCGTCGTGGAAGCCTTGCGCTGTGTCATGGAATTTCAGAAGGTCATGGCCGAACGCAACCAGGCGATCGCCGCCGACCGGCGCATCGCCTTCCGCGTCGGCATCAACATCGGCGATGTGATCGAACAGGACGGCGATCTTCTGGGCGACGGCGTCAATGTGGCGGCCCGCCTGGAAGGCTTGTCCGAACCGGGCGGTATCTGCCTCTCGCGGGCCGCCCGCGATTAGGTCCGCGACCGCATGGACATCGCCCTGGAAGACATGGGCGAAATCGAGGTCAAGAACATCGCCCGTCCGGTCCGGGTGTTCAGATATCTACGGCCAGGGACAGGGCGGGTCGGCGGACTGAATATACAGTCGAAAAAGGCGCCGCCCTGGTTGGCGGGCGTTGCCTTGGTTTCCGTCCTCGCCGCCCTCATCGCCGGCGGCGGGTTTTGGTGGTTTGCGGGCGGCGGGATTTCCAAGACCCCGCCCCCCATCATGGTTGCTCCCGACGGAAAACCCTCCATCGCCGTTCTGCCGTTCGATAATTTGAGCAGCGACAAAGAGCAGGAATATTTCGCCGACGGCATATCCGAGGACATCATCACCGATCTATCGAAAATATCCGGCTTGGTGGTGATCGCGCGGAATTCGTCGTTCCAGTTCAAGGGCCGGAAATTCGATATCAAGGATGTGGCCCGCAAACTCGGCGTCCGCTATATCCTCGAAGGTTCTGTCCGCCGGGGCGGCGATACCCTCCGCATCAATGTTCAGTTGATCGACGGCGAGACCGGCGCCCACCTTTGGGCGGACCGTTATGACGGCAGCATGCGGGATATCTTTTCCCTGCAGGATCAGGTAACCGCCAAGATCGTCTCGGCCCTTGCCGTCACCCTGACCGCGGGTGAAAGGGCGCGCGTGGCGAGCCGGGAGACCGAGAGCGTGGCGGCCCATGACGCCTTTCTCCGTGGCTGGTCCCACTACATTCAAACGACGCCGGAGGATTACGTGAAAGCGGTGCCGTTTTTCGAGAAGGCCCTGGCCCGCGATCCCAAGTATGCACGAGTCCATGCGGCGTTAGCCGCGCTGTTTTTCGCGGCCCGTGACAAGAATTGGCACTTGGCGCTCGATGCCACGCCTGATGATTTGTTCGAGCAGGCTATTGCCCACCGGGATGAAGCTTTGAAACGGCCTTCGCCCTTGGCCTATCAGGTAAGTTCAGCGATCGCCCTAGAATTTCGCAAACATGACAAAGCCATTGTCGAGGCGGATAAAGCCATTGCGCTCGATGCCAACGATCCGGCCGGCTATGTCGCCAAGACCAAGGCGCTTATACTGGCCGGCCGGGCCGCGGAGGCCGTGCCATTGATCGAGCGGGCCATGCGCCTGGATCCCAATTTTTCCGCCGACGTGCTTTATAATTTGGGTCTCGCGAAATTTGGCGCAAAGGATTATCCGGGAGCGGCGGCGGTATTG